>JBJXFU010000175.1:0-13608 GCA_046155885.1 Paracoccaceae bacterium | reverse complement strand
CGGGCCGGGCGTTCTTCGCTGAAGACATGCCACTGGCATGTCTTCCGGGCGCTCATCACCCCGAACGGGCGGGCGCCACCGCAACGGCAGTTGCGGGAACACCGGCAGGGTTGGAGGGACCATAAAGCGCGGACCAAAGCCGTCGGTGCGTCCCCCCGCGGTCGGGCGCCGCCCTCTGGTGCGCGCATTCCGGCCGGCGCGGATCAAAAAGCAAGGCGCCTCTAGCTGCGCAACCGGATAGCCCGAAGGCAATTCCCCACAGGCACAGCCCGCTTCAGACCCCTTCCCACCCCACTTCGGCCCAGACCGGAAGATGGTCCGACGCAAGCCGCGCCTGGCCGCCGGACAGGACGCCCGCAGCCCCGACCCCGAGGCCGGGCCCGAGCGCGATGCGGTCCAGCCGGCCGACCGGGCGCAGGGCGGGGAAACTCGCGCCCGGGGCGAGGATGCGGAAGTTTTCCGAGACGGCGCCGAAACGCGCCTTGCGCGACCATTCGTTCCAGTCGCCGAGGATCGCCGACGGCATCGGCGGGCGGGCCGCGAGGGCCAGGGCGATGGTGGCGAGCTGCAAGAGCCGCAGGCGGCGGATCAGGCCGAGATGCACACCGACGACGCGGAGCAGGCCGAAGGCGGTGTCGATCTCGGCCAGGATCGCGCCGCGCGGCTCGAGCGAGGGCAGGTCGATGCGGGCGACGTCGCGGATCGGCCAGTCGCGGCGGACGAGGATCGCCTGGCCGTGCCAGCCGAGGCTGCGCTCGCCCGTCGCGTGGCCGGCGACGGCATAGGGCGTCCCTTGCGCGATCAGCGCGCGCGGCAGCGCCTCGGGGCGGGCGCCGATGCGGTGATCGACCTCCTGCAGGGCGAGGATGTCGGCCTTGAGCGCGGCGAGCACGGCAAGGATGCGCTCGGGCGACCGGCGGCGGTCCATGCCGATGCACTTGTGGACGTTGTAGGTGGCCAGTCGCAGGGTCATGGAGCGGGGTTATAGCGGTGAGGCGGGGGGCGGGTGAAGGCGCGGAAATGCCAGGGCGCGGCGGGAAGGCGATTTGCCTTGCTCCTCCCCCACCCCCACCGCCCCTCTTGCCCGGAACAGCCGCGAGAGCCACCCGGGCGGCGCCCGACCGCCCGCCCGATTGCGTTCGGCGGCGGGCGCCACTGCAAAGGCAGTTTGCGGGAACGCCGGCGGGGTTGGAGGGACCATAAGGCGCGGACCAACGCCGGAGGGGCGCCCGCCTGCGGCCGGGCGCAGCCCTCTGGAGCGCCGGGGTGGTTCAGGAGCGATTCAGGTTGGATGCAAAGCGCCTTTGCGCGACCCCGCCGCCGTCACGTTCCGCAGAAGGTCCGCTTCACGGTTTCATCCTCAAGCGGCGCGCGCATCAGGTCTTCGTTTCCGGGGGATGGGTCGAGGGGCCGCGACAGGGCGTCGGTGAGCCGCCGGAAGGGGGCGAGGTCGCCCGCCACGGCGGCCTGGATCGCCGCTTCGATGCGGTGGTTCCGGGGGATCAGGGCCGGATTGGTCCGCGCCATCAGGGCCGCCGCCCCGTCGCCACGGTCGGCCTCGCGCGTCACCCGGGCGTGCCAGTCGGCCGCCCAGGTGTCGAAAGCCGCGCGGTCGGCGAATTCGTCGCGCGCGCTGCCGTCGGCCAGCCCGCGGAAGGTGCGGGTGAAGTCGGCCGCCTGATCGGCCATCAGCGTCAGGAGCCGACCGATCAGTGCCTCGTCGCCCGCTTCCGCGGCCTGAAGCCCGATCTTGGTGCGGAAGAGCCGCAGCCATTCGGCCGGGAAGACCTCGCGGAAGCGGTCGATTGCCGCCGTCGCCGCTTCCACCGCCGCCGCCTCGGGCAAATCGATGAGCGGCAGGAGGCAGGAGGCAAGCTGCGCGAGATTCCACAGCGCGATCTGCGGCTGGTTGCCATAGGCGTAGCGGCCGTGGTGGTCGATCGAGGAAAAGACCTTGGCCGGGTCGTAGGCATCGAGGAAGGCGCAGGGCCCGTAGTCGATGGTTTCGCCCGAGACCGCCATGTTGTCGGTGTTCATCACCCCGTGGATGAAGCCCGCCGCCATCCAGTTCGCGATCAGCCGCGCCTGCGCTTCGGTGACCGCGCGGAGGAGCCCGAGCGGGCCCTCGGCGCCGGGGTAGTGGCGGGCGATCACATGGTCGGAAAGCACCCGCAGCGCCTCGGTATCGCCGCGCGCGGCGAAGTACTGGAAGGTGCCGACGCGGATATGGCTGGCCGCGACGCGGGTCAGCACCGCGCCGGGCAGCCCGGCCTCGCGCCAGACCGTCTCGCCGGTCGCGACGGCAGCGAGCGCCCGGGTGGTGGGGATGCCCAAGGCCGCCATCGCCTCGGCGACGATATATTCGCGCAGGACCGGCCCGAGCCAGGCGCGGCCGTCGCCCCGGCGCGAGAAGGGGGTGGGCCCCGAGCCCTTGAGCTGCAGGTCGAAGCGGCGGCCGTCGGGGGCGAGGACTTCACCCAGCAGGACCGCGCGGCCATCGCCGAGCTGCGGCACCCAGCCGCCGAACTGGTGGCCGGCATAGGCCTGCGCCAACGGCTCGGCGCCTTCCGGCACGCCGTTCCCCGCCAGCGCCGCGACCCCCTCGGGCGAGGCCAGCGCCCCGGGGTCGAGCCCCAGTTCGCGCGCCAGCGCCCCGTTCACGGCGATGAGCGAGGGTGCGGCGACCGGGACGGGGGACTGGCGCGCATAGAAGCGGGCGGGCAGGCGGGCGTAGCTGTTGTCGAAGGGGATCTGGAGGGTCATGGGGGGCAGGATAGCCTGTCGCCCGCGCCGCGACAAACCCGCCGGCAGGGCGCCCCGCGCGCGGCCGGCGCCGCAGCCCGGGATGCCCCGGCCTTCAGTTCCTCCGCGCTCAGTCGAGCGCGTCGCTCAGGATCCGCACCGCCTCGATCACCACGAGCGTATCGCGGAGGACGCGGAGGATCTGGTTGCCGGCCAGCAGATAGTCGCTGTCGTCATCATACGGACGCAGCCCGTAGCGTGCCCACTGGTCGCGCGGGATCAGGATGTAGTCGCCCGATATCCGGTCGCCCGGATGCCAGACGCGCCCGGCCTGCTTGCCGACCTGCCCGGGCGGCACGCAGGGAACGGCCTTCTTGGCCAGCCCGGGCGGGCAGTGCGACCTATCGGCCGCGGCCCCGGCCGCGAGGGCCAGGACGGCAAGCGGGATCGCGAAGGCAAGCACGGTTTTCCGCATCGGTGGGACCCTTCCGTCAGTCGGCGCGATCATCGCCGTTCGTTCCGCAACTGGCCATAGCGGAGGGACCTGCGGCGGTGAAACCGGCGTCTACTTGCCGCCTGGTGAGCGGGGCCGGGGCATCGGCACGGATTCTGCGATCTGAAGGCAGGGTGAATACGCCCCTGCAGCCCCTTGCGGTTGCGCGCGCGTCAAAGCGTCTTGCTGTCTTCCTGCCCCACCCCACCGCGCCCCTTGCCCGGAACAGCCGCGAGAGCCACCCGGGCGGCGCCCGACCGCCCCCCCATTTGCGTTCGGTGGCGGGCGCCACCGCAACGGCAGTCTGCTGGAACTCCGGCGGGGTTGGAGGGACCATAAAGCGCGGACCAACACCGTTAGGGCGCGCCCCCGCGGTCGGGCGCCGCCCTCGGTTGCGGGGCGTTGGGCGACTGAAGAACGGTTCAGGAAGAACGCAGACCGGTTTAACTTGTCCCTGCCGGGGACACCGCCTCCGGCCTTCTTCACTCCATCGGCTTGAAGTTCAGCGCCGCCCCGTCCTTGATGCCCGAGAACCAGCGCGCGGTGACCGTCTTCGTCCGCGTGTAGAAGCGGAAGGCGTCGGGGCCGTACTGGTTGAGGTCGCCGAAGGACGATTTCTTCCACCCGCCGAAGGTGAAGTAGCTGAGGGGCACCGGGATCGGGAAGTTGATCCCGACCATGCCGACGTTGACGCGCGACGCGAAATCCCGCGCGGTGTCGCCGTCAGCGGTGAAGATCGCGGTGCCGTTGCCGTATTCGTTGTCCATCGTCAGCTTCAGCGCCTCTTCATAGGACCCGGTACGGACCTGGCTGAGGACGGGGCCGAAGATTTCCTGCTTGTAGATGTCCATGTCCTTCGTCACCCGGTCGAAGAGGGTGGGGCCGACGAAGAAGCCGTTCTCATAACCCTGAAGGTGGAAGTCCCGGCCATCGACGACCAGTTCGGCGCCCTGCGCGACGCCGCTGTCGATCAGCCCCTTGACCCGCACCTGCGCGGCCCTGGTGACGAGCGGCCCGAAGTCCACGTCGTTGCCGGCGGTGTAGGGGCCGACCTTCAACTTTTCGATCTTCGGCACCAGCCGCTCGATCAGCGCGTCGGCGGTCTTGTCGCCCACCGGCACCGCGACCGAGATTGCCATGCAGCGTTCGCCTGCCGCGCCGAAGCCCGCGCCGACCAGCGCGTCGGCTGCCTTGTCCATGTCGGCGTCGGGCATCACGATCATGTGGTTCTTGGCGCCGCCGAAGCACTGGGCCCGTTTGCCGTTCGCGGTGGCGCGGGCGTAGATGTACTGGGCGATGGGGGTCGAGCCGACGAAGCCCACGGCCTGGACGGTTTCGTTGTCGAGGATCGCGTCCACCGCCTCCTTGTCGCCGTTCACCACCTGCAGAATGCCGTCCGGCAGGCCGGCTTCCTTCAGAAGCTCGGCGAGGTAGACCGAGGTCGAGGGGCAGCGTTCCGACGGCTTCAGGATCATCGCGTTCCCGGCCGAAATGGCGGGTGCCATCTTCCACAGCGGGATCATCGCGGGGAAGTTGAAGGGGGTGATGCCGGCGACGACGCCGAGCGGCTGGCGCATCGAGTAAAGGTCGATCCCCGGCCCGGCGCTGTCGGTGTATTCGCCCTTGAGAAGCGCGGGGGCGCCCATGCAGACCTCGACCACTTCGAGGCCCCGCTGCACGTCGCCCCGGGCGTCCGGCAGCGTCTTGCCGTGTTCGCGGGCCACCAGTTCGGCCAGCTTGTCCATGTTCTGGTTGATCAGCGCCCCGAAGGCCATCATCACCCGGGCCCGCCGTTGCGGGTTGGTGGCGCCCCAGACGGTTTGCGCGACCGCGGCCCGGGCGACAGCGGCGTCAAGCTCGGCGCGGCTGGCCAGCGCGACCTGCGCCTGCACCTCGCCCGTGGCGGGGTTGAAGACCTCGGCGAAACGGCCCGAGCCGCCTTGCACGAGTTTGCCGTCGATCCAGTGGCCGATCACGTTCATGGAAGCCTCCCTTGCGATGGGACGGGGAATAGCATTGCAATTTTGTATGGGAAAGGCACAGTTCGGCAAATGCGTCATGCGATTTTGCAGGGATACCGCTCCCGCAGGACATCGGCGCAACACGTGGCACGGGACGAAGGCCGCCAGGATCAGCCCTGCGCTCGGCGCATAGCCCGAGACGAAGCCCGGGTGGGCAGCGAAGTCGCCTGGCAGGGGGCCTTGGCGATCTTGGCGCGGCTCAGGCGTATGGATGAGTGCGCCGTCGGCCGAGCAAGGTGTGGCGAGAAAGGGAACAGCGCCGGAGACGGAACGCTTCGGCGCGGGGCGGAGGGGACGGACGATGCGGCAGCCGGATTGGGATGACCTGAGGCTCTTCCTTGCCGTGGCGCGCAGCGACGGCCTGTCGGCGGCGGGCCGCGCGCTCAGGCTCGACCCCGCGACGGTCGGGCGGCGGGTGGGACGGCTGGAGGAGGCGCTGGGTGCGGCGCTTTTCACCAAGTCCCCGCAGGGCTATGCGATCACCGAGGCGGGCCAGCGGCTGCTTGCCCATGCCGAGGCCGCCGAAGAAGCGGTGCAGGGCGGCATCGGCGCACTGACCGACCGCGCCGGGGGCCTGAGCGGGCAGATCCGCATCGGCGCGCCGGACGGCTGCGCGAACTACCTTCTGCCGCAGGTCTGCGCGGCGATCCTCGACGCCAACCCGGGGCTGGAAATCCAGATCGTCGCATTGCCCCGCGTCTTCAACCTGTCGCGGCGCGAGGCCGACCTTGCCATCGCGGTGTCGCCCCCCGCGACCGGGCGGCTGACGGTGCAGAAGATCGCGGACTACCGGCTGCACCTTGCCGCGTCGCGCGCCTATCTCGACCGGCACGGGGCGCCCGCTCGGCTTGCGGACCTGAAGGGACGGCGGGTGATCGGCTATATCGCGGACATGATCTTCGACAAGGAACTCGACTACCTGGCTGAGACCGGGGCCGAGGCGGTGCCCCTGGCGTCGAACTCGGTCTCGGTGCAGTTCAACTGGGTCAGGACCGGTGCCGGGATCGCCATCGTGCACGACTTCGCCATTCCTTCCGCGCCCGAGGTGGTGCGCGTGCTGCCCGGCGCCTTCGGCCTGACGCGCGCCTTCTGGCTGATCCGGCATGCCGACGACCGGCGGGCCGAGCGAATGAACCGGTTCACCCATGCGCTGGTCGCAGGGCTGAGGGCCGAGATCGCGCGGCTGGAATCCCTCGTCTGAGCAAGGGTTTCGCTTGACAGCCCGGCCGGTCGGGCGGACCCTTCACCGGACAAGGCATGTGGCAAGGGAGGTTCCGGTGATTTCCGTTTCCCAGATCCTGAGGTCCAAGGGTTCCGGCGGCGTGGCCACGGTGAAGCCGGGCGCCACCGTCGCTGCGGCGGCGGAGATGTTGTCGTCGATGCGGATCGGCGCGGTGATCGTGTCGACCGATGGCGCGCGCCCCGAAGGCATCCTGTCGGAGCGCGACATCGTGCGCGAGCTCGGGCGGCGCGGCGGGGCGGTGCTGAACGACCGGGTCGAGACGCTGATGACGCGGAACCTGGTCACCTGCACGCCCGAGGACCGGGCCGACGAGGTGCTGGGCCGAATGACCGACGGGCGGTTCCGGCACATGCCGGTGGTGGTCGGCGGGCAGATGGTCGGGCTGATTTCCATCGGCGACGTGGTCAAGGCCCGGCTTGCCGAACTGGCGATGGAGAAGGACGCCCTGACCGGCATGATCATGGGCAACTGACCCGCCCCGACAGAACACCCGGGGTGGGGGTTGCAATCGGCGGGCCGTTCCGGTTGTCCTTCCTGGTGCGGACGGGGCGCGGGAGGAACCGATGCGCGTGGGGCTTTATCCGGGGACCTTCGATCCCCTGACGCTCGGGCATACCGACATCATCGGGCGGGCGATGGCGCTGGTCGACCGGCTGGTGATCGGCGTGGCGATCAACCGCGACAAGGGGCCGCTTTTCCCGCTGGAAGAGCGTGTGGCGATGATCGAGGAAGAGGCCGCCGCGATCCGGTCCCGCACCGGCGGCGAAATCGTGGTGCATCCGTTCGAGAACCTGCTGATCGACTGCGCGCGCGACGTGGGGGCGCGGGTGATCGTCCGGGGGCTGCGCGCCGTGGCGGATTTCGAGTATGAATTCCAGATGGTTGGCATGAACCGCGCGCTCGACGCCTCGATCGAGACGGTGTTCCTGATGGCCGATGTGAAGCGGCAGTCCATCGCCTCGAAGCTGGTGAAGGAGATCGCGCGGCTCGGGGGCGATGTGTCGAGCTTCGTGCCGCCCTCGGTGCTGCCGAGGCTGGCGGCGAAGCTGGGGTAATCCGGCGGGGCGGAAACGAAGCGACCCGGGCGAGGTGTCCGCGCGGGCCGCCGGTCATTTGTCTTGCCGGCCTCCGCCGGGTTGCCGGGGCTCCGGGTTGGGCCTCAGCGGCCATAGACCGCGCGGCGGGCGATGCCGCGGGCGTCGCCGGGGAAAATGTCAAGGTCGAGCGCCACGTCGAGCGGCAGCCGTTCGATCGCGTCGACCGTGCGACGGTACTCGGCATGCTTCCGGATGCGGAGCGCGAGTTTGTCGAAGATCGTGAGCATGTGCGTTTCCTTTCGTTCCACTGCGGCGGGTTTCCCCGCTGCACTGCAGAAAATGGGAGCGGGTGTTGGCGCTAACAAGCCGGGGCGGGGCGGAAGCCGGTATGCGCGGGGCGCATGGCTTGGAGGGGGTGGGCGACGATGCCTGAGGGCTTCCTAGTCGGGAGGGCAAGTGCCTGCGGGCGCTCGGTTACAGCGTTTTGCTTTCTTCCTGCTCCGCCCTCATCACCCGCCCCCTTGCCCGGAACCGCCGCGAAGCGGCCCGGGCAAGGGGGGCGGTGGGGGTGGAGCGTGGGAGAAGCTCGGCGCTGCATCCATGACGGGCGAACATGGGGAGGCGGTTCGGCACAGTGAACCGACAGCCCCGGCGCAGGCCGGCGCCACGGCATGTGGGGTCACAAAGCGCAACGGGCCCCCGGCCTGCGCCGGGGCGGGGGTCGGGGCGCTGCCCGCCCCCGCACGCCGCTCAGATCAGCTTGCCCATCGCCACTGCGACATCCGACATGCGGTTCGAGAAACCCCATTCGTTGTCGTACCAGGTCAGGATCGACACGAAGGTTCCGTCCATCACCTTCGTCTGGTCCATGTGGAAGACCGAGGAATGCGGGTCGTGGTTGAAATCCGACGACACCAGCTTTTCGTCCGTATAGCCGAGGATGCCCTTCAGCGGCCCCGCTTCGGCGGCGGCCCGGATGGCGGCGTTCACCTCGTCAACCGAGGTCGCCCGCTTGGCGATGAACTTCAGGTCAACGACGGATACGTTCGGCGTGGGCACCCGGATCGCGAAGCCGTCGAGTTTGCCCTTCAGCTCCGGCAGCACCAGACCCACCGCCTTGGCCGCGCCGGTCGAGGTCGGGATCATGCTCAGCGCCGCCGCGCGGGCGCGGTAGAGGTCCTTGTGCATGGTATCCAGCGTCGGCTGGTCGCCGGTATAGCTGTGGATCGTGGTCATCATGCCCTTTTCGATGCCGATGACGTCGTTCAGGACCTTGGCGACCGGCGAAAGGCAGTTGGTGGTGCAGGAGGCATTCGACACCACGATGTCGTTCTTCGTCAGCGTCTGGTGGTTCACCCCGAAGACGATGGTCTTGTCCGCCCCGTCGCCCGGCGCCGAGATCAGCACGCGCTTGCAGCCGTTTTCCAGGTGGGCCGCGCATTTTTCCTTGCTGGTGAAAAGGCCGGTGCATTCCATCACGATGTCGATGCCGCCCCAGGGAAGCTCGGCGGGGTTGCGGATCGCCGTC
This sequence comes from Paracoccaceae bacterium, assembly GCA_046155885.1. Classification (GTDB taxonomy): domain Bacteria; phylum Pseudomonadota; class Alphaproteobacteria; order Rhodobacterales; family Rhodobacteraceae; genus JAOADN01. Next base: position 4,544 of record JBJXFU010000175.1, on the reverse strand, counting down.
ACCTCGATCGGGCCGCGGCCGACGTCGATGGCGGTGCCCTTCACGGTGACCGTCGCCGGGAAGCGTCCGTGCACGCTGTCGTAGCGGAGGAGATGGGCGTTGGTTTCGACCGGGCCGAGATCGTTGATCGCCACCACCTCGATATCCGTGCGCCCGGATTCGACGATGGCGCGGAGGATGTTGCGCCCGATCCGCCCGAAGCCGTTGATCGCCACCTTCACAGCCATTGCGAGGTCTCCTGTCCGCTCTTGTGGGTCCGAGCGCGCAGACAACAGGTTTCAGCGGCGCCGTCAACCGCCACGGGCTGGATCGGGTTGTCGCACTGAGTTTCGCCGCCGTCCGGGCTGAGCGGGAAGAGGGGAACGTCCAGTGGAGGTTCACCCCCGCTCATGCGGAAGCGGTTTCACCCGGCCGGCGACACGCGCAATGACAGAGGGGATAGCCTGACTGCGGGCGGGCGGTATCGCCGGCCCTGTGGGCGGTCGGGCGATCCACGGTCGCGGGGCGACCGAGGGGCAAGGGGGATCGTCGCGACGTGGGAGGGTCGATGGACTCTCCCACCGAGGCGGGGGGGCAGGCGCGCATTTCGTCCCGTTCGCCTCACCGCCAGAAGGCGAGGTAGTCCAGAAAGGCGAAGAGCTTCCGGGCGAGAAAGAGGCTTGCAGCGAAGCCGTTCACGATGCCGTCAAGCGCCAGAGCCGCCGCGATGATCAGGCCGAGCGCGATGGACAGCCGGTTGGTCACCGGCCCGTTCCCGCACCCGAGCTGCCGCGCGCGCTCAGAGCAGCGCCTCGGCTGCGGCGGCAACGCCGTCCGGGGTAATCCCCATCTCGGCATAGATGCGCTCGGCCGGGGCTGAGGCGCCGAAGCCCTCCATGCCGACGAAGGCGGCCTTGCCCTCGCGGCCGCGTTCGCCGAAGAGCCAGCGGTCCCAGGGCATCCTGACCGCCGCCTCGACCGCCACGCGGGCCGGGCCGGGGGGCAGGACCTTGCGGCGGTAGGCCGGGGCCTGGGCGGCGAAAAGCTCCATGCAGGGGACCGAGACGACGCGGGTGCCGATGCCTTTCGCCTGCAGCAGGTCGCGGGCTTTCAGCGCGATTTCGACTTCCGAGCCCGAGGCCATCAGGATCACCTTGCGCGCGCCGGTGGCCTCGGCCAGCACGTAGGCGCCGAGCGCGGTCAGGTTCCTCGACGACGCGGCGGTACGGACGGGGGCGAGGTTCTGGCGGGAAAGCGCCAGCACCGACGGGGTTTTCGCGGAGCTCAGCGCCAGTTCCCAGGCCTCGGCGGTTTCCACCGTGTCGGCGGGGCGGAACACCCAGGTATTCGGGGTGGCGCGGCAGATCGTCAGGTGTTCGACCGGCTGGTGGGTCGGCCCGTCTTCGCCGAGGCCGATGGAATCGTGGGTCATCACATAGACGGCCGGCACCCCCATCAGCGCCGAAAGCCGCATCGCGCCGCGCGCGTAGTCGGTGAAGCAGAGGAACGTGCCGCCATAGGGGCGGACGCCGCCGTGCAGCGCGAGGCCGTTCATCGCCGCCGCCATGCCGTGTTCGCGGATGCCGTAGTGGATGTAGCGGCCCTTGCGGTTGGCGGGGTCGAAGATGCCGAGCGCGGGAGTCTTGGTGTTGTTCGACCCCGTCAGGTCGGCCGAGCCGCCGATGGTTTCGGGGATCGCGGCGTTGATCGCCTCGAGCACGATTTCCGAGGCCTTGCGGGTGGCGACCTTCTGCGGGCTGGCCACTTGCGCGGCCTTCACCGCGCGGATCGCCTGGCCGAGTTTCTTCGACGGGGTGAGCGCCATCTGGCGGGCGAACTCGGCCCGCCTGGCGGAGGCCAGCGCGTCAAGGCGCGCCTGCCAGTCCTTCCGCGCCGCCGAGCCCCGCGAGCCCGTTGCCCGCCAGTCGCTGACGATCTGGTTCGGGATGACGAAGGGGGCATGGCTCCAGCCGTAGATCTCGCGCACCTTGGCGATCTCGTCGGGGCCGAGGGGGCTGCCGTGGGCGTCCTTGCTATCCTGCTTCTTCGGGCTGCCGAAGCCGATGTGGGTCTTGCAGTCGACCATCACCGGGCGGTCGGACCGCTTGGCCTCGGTCAGCGCGCGGTCGATGTCGTCGGGGTCGTGGCCGTCGCAGTGCAGGACCGCCCAGCCCGCCGCCTCGAAGCGTTTCCGCTGGTCGGTGATGTCGGAGAGCGAGACCTTGCCGTCGATGGAGATCGAATTGTTGTCCCACAGCACGATCAGGTTCTTCAGCCGCTGCATGCCGGCCAGCCCGATGGCCTCGTGGCTGATCCCCTCCATCAGGCAGCCGTCGCCGGCGATGACCCAGGTGCGGTGATCGACGATTCCGGCCCCCCAGCGGGCGCGCATGGCTTCTTCGGCGATGGCGAAGCCGACCGAGTTGGCGAGGCCCTGGCCGAGCGGGCCGGTGGTGGTTTCGATCCCGCTCGCATGGCCGTATTCGGGGTGGCCGGCGGTGATCGAGCCCCATTGCCGGAAGGCCCTGACCTGGTCGAGCGTCATGTCGGCGTAGCCGGCCAGGTGGAGAAGCGCGTAGAGCAGCATCGAGCCGTGGCCGGCCGAGAGGATGAAGCGGTCGCGGTCGGGCCAGCGGGGATCGGCGGCGTCGAACTTCAGGTGCTTGGAGAAAAGGACGGTCGCCACGTCGGCCATGCCCATCGGCATTCCGGGGTGCCCGGAGTTGGCGGCCTGCACGGCGTCGATGGCGAGCATGCGGACGGCGGCGGCCTTCTGCCAGTGGGCGGGGTGCTTGGCGCGGAGCGTCGCGATGTCCAAAGGGCTTTCCTTCCTGGGGGCGCCGGGGGGGGCGGGGGGCGAAATGCGCCCGCTTGATAGCAGCCCCGTTCCGAAGTTCAAGCGCGGGGGACCGCCGGCCGGCAGCGGCGGACGCGGAAGGGGGAAGAAATGCCCCCGGCGGATCGGCTAGTATCGGGTACCGCGCCGTGCCGCGCGATTCGGGCGGCGGAATGCGGCTGGCGGGCCGGCCGGAAGGGGATCGGGTTGATGGACGAGATCGAGGACTTCGGACAGCGCATCGCGGATGCCTTCGACCGCATCGCGCGGGGGCTCGAGGCGGTGGGGGCGGCGCCCTTGCCGCATGGCGCCTCGGCGGTGGCGGGGGGCGAGGCCGGTGAGGCCGAGGCGTTGCGCGAGGCGCTGCAGTCCGAGCAGGCCGCGAACCAGCAGCTGACCGAGCGCGTCCGGGCGATCCGCGAGAAGCAGGAGACGGTCGTTGCGGCGCTGGAGCGCAACCTGGCCCGGGCGACGCAGCAGCTTGACGCGCAGGGGCGCGAACTGGCGCGGCTGCGGCGCGCCAACGACACGCTGATCGCGGCGAACCGCGACCTGCAGCGCTCGGCCGCCGCCGGCATCGCCGACCCGGCCGCCGCCGATGGCGCGCTGCGGTCCGAGCTCGAGGCGCTGCGCGCCGACCGCGCCGCCGAAATCGCCGAGCTGGACGGCATCCTGTCGGAACTGAAACCGCTTGTCGAAGAGGTCGCCTGATGTCCGAGGTCCGTATCGTTGTCGGGGGACGCGAGTTCGAGGTGGCTTGCCAGGAGGGCGAGGAGCATTTCCTGACCGCCGCGGCGGAGATGCTGAACACTGAGGCGACGACGCTGGTGGCGCAGATGGGGCGGATGCCCGAGGTGCGGATGCTCTTGATGGCGGGGCTGATGCTGGCCGACCGGGCGGCGGGGCTGGAAGATCAGCTCCGCATCGCCGAGGAACGCGCGATGATGGCCGAAGGCGCGCTTGACCGGGCGCGCGCGTCGCAGAACCGGGTCGAGGTGCCGGTGCTGCCGCGGGCGGTGATCCAGGCCTATGCGGCGGTCGCGGAACGCGCCGAGGCGCTGGCCCTGGAGATCGAGCGGCGGGCGGCGGGGTAGGGCGGTCGCGGCCGGTCCCCGGGGTACGGGGATTCGACGGCCCGTCCTGCCGGCAGCGCCGGTGTCGCGCTTTGCTTCTTTCCTGCTCCGCTTTCATCACCCGCCCCTTGCCCGGAACCGCCGCGAGAGCCACCCGGGCGGCGCCCGGGCCGCCCCTGTCTGTAGCGCATGTGACAGAGTCGGGACCGGCAATGAGCCCGTGACCGCCCCGGGGTTTCACACCCGTCCCGCGGACAGGGCCACTGCCGGTTGGTCTGACCCGCCTGAACAGTTGCGTGGGGGCGGCCGCGGACGCGTTTCAGGTCGGACGCGGCCCGAACAGCCGACGGTCTTTTCGGGCGTCCGTTCGGCGACCGGGCCGGTTCGGAAAGATCGGGTCGCGCCCCGGCGTCGCTCAGCCGTTGGCTTCCCGGATCTTCGCCGCGGCGTCCTTGTCGTAAGCCACGCCCTTCGCCTCGAACAGCGCATCCAGCTCGCCCGAGAGCGTCATCTCGGTGACGATGTCGCAGCCGCCGACGAATTCGCCCTTGACGTAGAGCTGCGGGATCGTCGGCCAGTTGGCGTATTCCTTGATGCCGTTCCTGAGGTCCGCATTCTCGAGCACGTTATGCGCCTTGTAGGGCGCACCGACATAA
>JBJXFU010000171.1:0-9096 GCA_046155885.1 Paracoccaceae bacterium | reverse complement strand
CTGCCGAAGTCTCAGAAAGGTGAAACTGCCAAGATTTCTTCGGATATTTCTAAGGCTATCATTGTGCTTGCCAATTCTTGATTGCCCGGTACGGCGTGGGCGAAGATTTGCCCACGCTTTGGTCTTTCCGCCGACCGGACGTCTCGCCGCCCCCACCACCCCCCCGCCACCCCGTAAACTCCGCCCTACCCCACCGCACGGTCCGTAGCTACGCATGTGCTACGGATGTACTACGCGGAAGCTACGGGAAACCTGCGCACTTCCCAGACCCCCGCCCCGCCTTCCCCCCGGCCCCCCGGCGCCCCGTCTCCCCGCCATGACCCCCGCACATCCCGCCCGACCGCCCCCCGGAAACCCCGCCCGTTTGCCCCCGGACGCACCTCTTGCTAAGGGAACCCCAAGGGCCCTTCGCCGCCCGCTGGAGCAACGCCCATGAGCCTCGACGCCATCCTCGCGCGCATCGACGAGACCCTTCCGCAAGCGACCGGCAGGCTCTTCGAGCTCCTCCGCATCCCCTCCATCTCGACCGACCCCGCCTACATGGCCGACTGCGCCGCCGCCGCCGACTGGCTTGTCCGCGATCTCGCGTCGCTCGGCTTCGCCGCCTCGGCGCGCCCGACGCCCGGCCACCCGATGGTCGTAGGCCATGCCGACGGCCCGGGCCGGCATATCCTCTTCTATGGCCACTACGACGTGCAGCCCGTCGATCCCCTGTCGCTCTGGCAGAGCGCCCCCTTCGCCCCGGTGCTCCTCGACGGGCCGAAGGGCAAGGAAATCCGCGCCCGCGGCGCCTCTGACGACAAGGGCCAGCTGATGACCTTCATCGAGGCCTGCCGCGCCTGGAAGCACGTCACCGGCACCCTGCCCGGCCGGCTGACGGTGTTCCTGGAGGGCGAAGAGGAATCCAGCTCGCCCTCGCTTGTCCCCTTCCTGACGGCGAATCGGGCCGAGCTGTCGGCCGACCTGGCGCTGATCTGCGATACCGGGCTTTTCGCGGGGAAGGTCCCCGCGATCTCGACCATGCTGCGCGGGCTGGCAAAGTCCGAATTCACCCTCCGCGCCGCCACGCGCGACCTGCATTCGGGGATGTATGGCGGGCTGGCGCGGAATCCGCTGCACGTGCTGGCGCGGCTTCTGGGCGATCTGCACGATGCCGAAGGCCGCGTCACCGTCCCCGGCTTCTACGACGATGTGGCCGAGCTTTCCGGAACGCTGCGCAGTCAGTGGCAGGCGCTGGCCTTCGACCATGCCGCGTATCTTGGCGATGTCGGCCTGTCGCTGCCCGCGGGCGAAGCCGACCGGACGCCGCTCGAAATGATCTGGTCGCGCCCGACGGCCGAGGTGAACGGGCTCTGGGGCGGCTATACCGGCGCGGGGTTCAAGACCGTGCTGCCGGCCGAAGCCCATGCCAAGGTCAGCTTCCGGCTGGTGTCCAGGCAGGATCCGGGCAAGATCCTCCGCGCCTTCCGCGCCTGGGCCGAGGCGCGGGTGCCCGCCGATTGCGCGATCCACTGGCTGGACGGGATCGAGGGAAGCCCGGCCTCGGTCATGGAAATCACCGACCCCGCCTTCGAGGCGGCGCGGCAGGCTCTGGGCGAGGAATGGGGGCGGCCCGCCGCCTTTATCGGCGAAGGCGGGTCGATTCCGATTGCGGGGTATTTCCGCACGATCCTGGGAATGCAGACGCTGCTTACGGGCTTTGCACGGGAAGACGACAACATCCACTCGCCGAACGAGAAGTACGATCTCGAGTCCTTCCGCAAGGGCATCCGCAGCTGGGCACGCATCCTGGCACGGATCGCCGGATAGGGAGCGGGCTGCCGGGGGGGGGCGACCTCGGCGGCAGGTCAGGCCAAAGCGGGCGGCTCCCCGTCGTCGTCCTGCCCGATCGGCGCCAGATCGAGCGCCGGCAGGTCCGGCACCGCCGACCCGGCAATGCCCTGCAGGTCGCCGTAAAGGCCGACGGTCGCACCGACCACCGCGTTGATCTGCTGCTCGCGCCGCGACCAGAGCCTCTGCATCGCCTTGCGTTCGCGGTTCAGGTCGTCCTGCATTTCCGAAAAGCGCTCGATCACCGCCTCGATCCTCTGGCGGAATCGCGGGCCGGTCAGGTAGGCATAGACCATCTCGGTCTTGGTGGCCTGCCCCTCCTGGGCGATGCGGAGCGACTGAAGGTCGATCAGGCCCTGCCGCAGCATGCCGGCAAGCGGCAGCGCATAGCGGGTATGGGCGATCCAGACGCCCTCGACCAGATCGAAGCTGGTGCAGCCGGGGGGAAGCGCGTCCGACAGCAGAACCGCGATCGTCGTCCCCGCAGCGCGCTGATCGTCTCGGAGTTTCGGCAGCCAGGCGGGGGCCCAGTTCTGCGCGCGCTTGAGTTCCCACAGGATCGCGCCGCAGTCCGCGCCCTGCGGCGTGACGACGTGATGGATGACATCGGCGCCCCGCGCACCCTTCGCCACCGGCTCGATCCTGTCATGCGGAAAACGGGCGGCCAGCGTCGCTTCGAAGGACAGTTCCAGCACCTCGCCCTGCAACTGCTGCGACCCCTGCTCGGCCTTCCTCTGCGCGGCTTCGGCCTGCGCCTTCATGTCGGCGATGGTCTTGTCCTTTTCGGCCAGCTTCAGCCGGATCGCCTCGTCCGCCTCGGCGCGGGCCTTGTCGCGGACTGCGGCCACCTCGCCCGCCAGACGTTTCAGGACGGTCAGCTCGAGTTCGCGCTTGCCGTCCTCGAGCTCGCGCCGCATCCGCAGCGTCTCGGCCTGCGCGGCCTGCGCCTCGGTCAGCTTCGCGGTCAGTTCCGTCACCCGCGCCAAAAGCGCCGCCGTCTCGGCTCCGGCGGCAACGCGGGCGCGCGCGGCCTCTTCCGCCGCGATGCGGGTGCGCTCGGCGGCAAGCTGCGCCGCAAGGTCGGCCCTGGCCGCTTCCGCCCCGATCTCCATCCGCCGCGCCGCCGCCTCGCGTTCGGCCAGCGTGCCCTCTTTCGCCAGGAATTCGGCATCGAGCGCCCGCCGCCGTTCCGCAAGGACGGGCCCCGCGAGCGTTTCGTCCAGCCGGATCGCGGTGCCGCAGTTCGGGCAGGGGATGGTGGCGTCGGTCATCGGGGGCTCCGGAGGGATGTTCCGCAGATGTTCTAGAACAAGATGACCTTCAACGGAACCGCCGCACCGCCGGGCTGAGCGGGAACGCTTCAGACAGACCGTCCGAGCGCGCGACAGGGTAGGGCAGCGCCTGCCTGGGCTGGCGCGAAGCGCCCGGCCCCCGAACGCAGGATTGGGGGGCAGGCAGGCGCTGCCCGAGACGCGGGGCGCGTCCCGGGCGGCCAGTGGCACCGTTGCGCCGTTGGCAGGGTCACTTGCCCCTGCCGATGGGGGCCTTCGGAGAGTCTGTCATGTCTCATCCCTCTCTAGCGGAATTCGGCAGGGGCCGGAAGCGCCGGTGTTGTCCGGCATGCCCCGACGATGCTCCGATGGCGGGTCGGCCATGCCGGTTGGCCCAAAGCCGCCAGGGTCGGCGGCGGCCAGAAGCGGTCTCACGCAATCCTGACGGTGCCATTCACGGCGCCCCGACCGCCCCGGACTCCGCCCCGCCCCGGGTCAGCCGCCCACTATCCGCTTCGCCCCCATCCACCCCACCAAAATCGCCGGGGCGTTGGTGTTGCCGCCGGGCAGCGTCGGGAAGACGCTCGCGTCGCAGACCCGCAGGCCCTCGGCGCCATGCACCTTCAGGTCGGGCGAGACCACCGAGGTGGCGGGGTCGGGGCCCATCCGGCAGGTGCAGGACGGGTGGTAGACGGTGCCCGAACGGGCGCGGAAGTCGGCGGTCAGGTCGTCGTCGGCCGTCACCTGGGGCCCGGGGCGGAGTTCTTCGGCGATCAGCGCGGCCAGCGGCTCCTGCGCGGCGATGCGGCGGACGAATTTCACGGCCGCAAGCATCTCGGCCACGTCGTCGTCGGTCGAATAGGCGTTGGCCACGATCCTCGGGTGGCGGAAGGGGTCGGCGGAGAGAAGCGTGATCTCGCCGCGCGACGAGGGGCGGCAGTTGGAAAGACCGATCGAGAGGCCCGAGAAGGGATCGGGGGTCAGGATCGGGCGCTCGCCCGCGCGCGGCAGCAGCGTCGAGAAGGCCTGCATGTAAAGCTGCATGTTCGGGCGCGTCAGCTCGGGGCGCGTGCGGAAGAAGCCGCCGCCCTGGTTGATCGACTTGGCCAGCGGCCCCCGGCCGAGGAAGACGTACTGCATCCCCACCGTCAGCTTGCCCCACCAGGGACGCAGCACGTCGTTCAGGGTCGGGACTTTCATCCGGTAGGTGTAGTTCAGGCCCTGATGGTCGTTCAAATGCGCCCCGACATTCGGGTTGTCGATCACGGGCGCGATGCCGAGGGCGCGCAGGTGTCCGGCCGGGCCGATCCCCGACAGCATCAGAAGCTGCGGGCTGTTGATCGCGCCGCCGGCCAGGATCACCTCGCCGGCGCGGACGGTTTTCGTCACGCCGCCCTGCCGGTACTCCACCCCCACCGCGCGGCGGCCCTCCATCAGCACGCGCGTCACATGCGCGCCGGTCTCGACCCGCAGGTTCGGCCGTTTCATCGCGGGCCGCAGGAAGGCGCGCGCGGCCGACATGCGGCGCCCGCCCTTCACGGTCAGCTGGTAGAGCCCCGCGCCTTCCTGCCGTTCGCCGTTGAAATCCGGGGTGACGGGCAGACCCGCCGCCCCGGCCGCCTTCACCCAGGCGTCGAGCAGCGGGTGGTTGTCGCGGGTATTGGCCGAGATGAACATGGGGCCGCCCCGCCCCCGCCATTCGTCGCCGCCCGCCTCGTTGTCCTCGATCTCGCGGTAGGCAGCCAGCGCCTCGGCCCAGCCCCAGCCGGGGTTTCCCGCCGCCTCCCAGTCGTCGTAGTCGCTCGCATGGCCGCGGATCCAGACCATCGCGTTGATCGAGGACGATCCGCCCAGCACCTTGCCGCGCGGCCAGTGGTCGGACTGCCCGGCAAGGCCGGGGTCGGCCTCGGTGCGGTAGAGCCAGTTGACGGCGGGGTCGTAGAAAAGCTTGCCGTAGCCCAGCGGCATGGCGACGAAGAACCGCCGGTCGGTCCCGCCCGCCTCCAGGACAATGACGCGGTGGCGGCCCGAGGCGGTCAGCCGCTCGGCAAGGGCCGAGCCGGCCGAGCCCGAGCCCACGATCACATAGTCAGCCTCAGTCATGCCTTCGTCCGCCCGCGACCTGGTCGGGCGCACAGATAGCCGACCGTGGTCGCGAGGATGGTTCAGATTGCGACAGCCGGTGTCGGAGACGCCACGCCGCCGGCCCGGTCACCCGACGATGTGCGAATGTTTCCCCCCCTCAAAAGTACAGATCGCGAAATGCGCCAACGAGTCGGCGTTGCTCCGCGCCTCCCTGGTCGTCAGCATGCGGTACTTGTCGGTGTTCCAATAGTAGGCGTGGTCGTCGCATCCGGCGCGCAGGTGCGCGATCTCGTGGATAATGGTCCGCGCGATGCGTTCCGGCGGCACTGTTTCGGACCACACGAAGTTCATTTGAACGTTCGACGGGTTATAGGCGAACTCGGCCCCGGCGGGATCGTAGAAAGGGTCCGAGGGATCGTCGTGGAGCTTCTTCCATTTCGCCATGACTTGGCCACAGGTTCCATCGGCTCGATCCTCGAAGGGCACGTCCTCGATGACGAAGGGGCCCTGCACGTATTGATTGATGACGGTGAAGCATTGCCGCAGATAGTTCAGAAGCTCCGCCCATTCGGCCGCGTTTGACTGCGTGCAGGCGGTCCTTTCGGTCGTTCTTTGATTGGCCGCCGTCGAGGCGAACATGTTGGGGTTCGCCGCCTGCAACTGCGCCAGCGCCTTGCTCACGGTGGGGTTTTTCTTCCGCGCGTCCGGCGCCTTGAGGTGCTCGACCAGATTCTTCTCGACAAGGTCCGGCAATGCGGACGCGGCATCATGTATTCCGGGACCCACCTTGATGCGCATCAGGGTCGAGAGGCTTTTTTCGATCAGGCAAAGCGTATCGAAGGCCATGCGTCGAGCGACGGGAACGGCCGCGTCGAACTTCCTGCGCACCAGGTCCTGATTATATTTCGTGTTCACGCTGATGCGCGAATACTTCCGCCCTACCAGTTTCACATCGACGGCCACCGTGGCCTTGAATTTCAACCCCATTCCCGTCCCCACCGACCCCGCGCCAATCGTGCCCCCTGTGCGGCGTCACTATTGTCCTGCGGACTGATTCCGGTCAACGGGCAGCCCCCGCGTGCCCCGGCCATCCGGTGCGGTGGGTGGCGGGCCGGGCATGGGCGGTCCCGGGACGCCTTCGCAACGACCGTCGCCCAGGATCGCGATCAGGGCCCCTTCACGCGACGATGCTGAGGTCCGGAACGGCGGTCACGAACTGTGTGCCCCTGGCGCGCAGGTCGGAAAGTTCGCCGATGATCTCGTCGCGAAGGTTCCACGGCAGGATCAGGATATAGTCAGGGCGCCGCGCGCGCAGGTGCCCGGGCGAAACCACCGGGATCCGGCTTCCCGGCAAAAGCGAGCCGGCCTTGGCGGGGTTGCGGTCGGCGCAGCAGGCGACAAGGTCGGGGGCGACCGCGCACCAGTTCAGCAGCGTGTTGCCCCGGGCCGAGGCGCCATAGGCCGCGACCAGACGGCCGGCGTCCTGCGCCTGGGTCAGGAAGTCCATCAGCCCGGCGCGCGTCTCTTCGGCGCGGGCCCGGAAGCCCCGGTAGATATCCGGCCGGTCGAGCCCGGCGGCACGCTCGGCGTCGCGCAGCCGCGCCACACCCGGCGCCTCGGGCCGTGCCGCCCCGGCAAGGCAGGCGAAGACCCTGAGCCCGCCGCCATGCGCCGGGCATTCCTCGGCCGCGAAGACCCGCAACCCGGCCGCCGCGAACAGCCCCTCGGCCGCGATCAGCGACAGCAGCGTGCAGTGCTTGTGGTGGATCATGTCGAAATGCCCGCCGCGCAGCACCGCCAGAAGATGCGGGAACTCGGCGATAAGGACCGCCTCGCCGGTCAGCAGCGCCGCCACACCCCGCAGGAAGCCCGCCGGGTCCGGCACCTGGCTCAGCACGTTCAGCGCCGCGACCAGTGCCGGCCGGCGGCCGTCGCGGGCCAGCCGCAGGCCCAGGCTTTCGTCGAAGAAGGCCCGCAGGCTGGGCACCCCGCGCTGCGCCGCGATCAGTCCCGCGCGGGCCGAAGGCTCGATCCCCAGCACCGGCACCCCGGCGCCGGCCAGCCAGCGCAGCAGGTAGCCGTCGTTCGACCCGATCCCGACTGCCAGGCTGGCGGGCCCGAGGCCGAACTCCGCCCGCATCCGGTCGGCGAGCTGGCGCGCCCCGGTCACCCGTGCCCCGGAGACCGGGGAATGGTCGTGGTAGGCGTGGGTGAAGACATCGGCGGGTGCGGCCGCCGCATCGGTCTGGGCCAGCCAGCACCCCTCGCAGACACGCAGATGCAGGGGGAAGCGGGTGTCGGGCACCGGCGGATCGGAGGCCGGCAGAAGCGTGCTGGCGACCGGCGCGTAGCCCAGATCGAGCACCGACAGCGCCAGCGCCCGGCCGCAGGCCCGGCAGCGCGGGTCCTGCGGCGCCGCCCCGCGCCCCCTGCCGCGCGCTTTGCCGTGCCCGGCTGCGGCCACCCCGAACGGCTGGCCGGCCGATGTCTCTCCGCTGGTGTTCACGCGCTTCCCTTCCCCCCGGATGGCGGCGCCGGTCGCCCACGCGCCCTGCGCCGCCCGATTGCCCGCCACCCCCGGCAAGCCAAGCTAGTTCATTCCGCCCGTAACGCCATGTTCTCCAGCCGTTTCCCCCCGGCCGCAGGACCAATCCGCGCCGGCCCGGGAAACTGCCCGCCGGCGGGGAAACGATCCGGCCCGGACTGGCGCCGGAGAACCCCCCGGCGCTGCTGGCGTGGCACCTGCGCGACCCTGCCCGGCGCGGGGCGATGCCGCGTTTCCCGGCGCCCCGCCCCTGCCCTGGGTAACCGGCGACGCGCATCTGCGCCCGAGGGGAACCGCAACTGGCACGAACCTCTCCCCCATCCCCTCTCTCACGGCGAGAGAGGGGTGGCACAGTTGGCGACGTTCCGCCCTCCTTTCCGCGAAGGACGAGGGGTCGGGGGAGAGGTCTTGCCGGGGCGTCGCGCCGGACGAGTTCAGATGCGATAGCCCTCCCATGGCGCCGCGCCGCATTGACCCCGGGTCCCCGCCTGCTACCTTCCCGGCGCGCGCCGCAGCGGCAGCGCGGCGGGCAGGAGGGAGGCCGGGAATGGCGGCGAGGAACCGAAAGCCCCGGCCCGGCCCGGAAAGCGCTTCCCCCGCACCCCGAGCCCGCCTGCCGCGCCTTGCCGCAGTCGCGGCCGTTCTCGCCCTTCTCGCGGCGCTGCTCGGCTGGTTCCTCGTCGGCCCGACCCCCGCCTTCGCCGGCCCGGTGCGCATCACGCTCGACCCCACGACGCGCTACCAGACCTTCCGCGCCTGGGAGACGACCGCGATCTTCGACTGGCCGCTGCCCGAGGTGCCCTTGCGCGAGGCGGTCTACGACCACCTCTTCGACGTGATCGGCGTGAGCCGCCTGCGCGTCGAGGTCTATGCGGGCGCCGAGAACACCCGCACCACCTTCGCCGACCTTTTCGACAAGGGCGAGACGACCGACTACCTGCGGCTCTACCGCTACCAGACGGTGAACGACAACGACGACCCGTTCCTCATCGAACCCGCGGGGTTCCATTTCGACGACCTGGACTGGCGGGTCGAGAATGTGTGGCTGCCGCTGAAGGCCAGGGCCGATGCGCGCGGCCTTCCCTTCGAGTTCTCGCTGAACTACGTGGCCTTCACCAACCAGTCGCAGGGCGGCCCCTACATCCATGATCGGCCCGAGGAATTCGCCGAGTTCGTCCTGGCCGCCTTCCTGCACCTGAAGGACAAGTACGGGATCGTTCCGGACGCGCTGGAGCCGATCCTGGAACCCGACAACATCGCTCAGTGGACGCCGGAGAAGTTCGCGCTGGCGGTGGCGGCGGTGACGCGGCGGCTGACGGCGGCGGGCTTCGCGCCGCGCCTGATCCTGCCCTCGACCACCAGCGC
>JBJXFU010000158.1:0-3166 GCA_046155885.1 Paracoccaceae bacterium | reverse complement strand
ACCGCCGCGGCGCGGGCAGGGCAGCCTGCCCTTGGCGCAGCAACAAGGCGTGGGCCGCGGGCAGGCGGAGCACGCCTTCATAGATGGTGTCGGGGTCGGGCACGTAGCCGAGGGCGAGGAAGTCCTCAACAGCCGAGGGCCTGAGACGTCGCTGCAGTTCGGGGAGGGTGAGAAGCGCCCCGAGCTCGGACGCGAAGGCGATCGTTCCGCCCGGGAGCCGGGCATAGTGCATCGGCTTCTCGCCAAGGCGATCCCGCGCCAGGAGCAATTCACCCTTGCCCCGATCCCACAAGGCGAAGGCGAACTGCCCGGCGATGCGATCCAGGCAACCCATGCCCCACACACACCAGGCGTGCAGGATGGCCTCCGTATCGGAGCGGGTCCGAAAGCGCCGGCCAGCGGCCTCCAATTCCCGGCGAAGCAACTCATGATTGAAAATCTCCCCGTTGAAGGAGATCGTGACGGAACCATCCTCGGTTGCCATGGGCTGCGCGCCGCCACTGAGGTCCACGATCGCGAGGCGCCTGTGGCCCAGGGCGATGTGCGCTTCGCTGTGGAAGCCTTCACCGTCCGGACCGCGGTGGCGGATCGCGTCGGTCATGCGGCGGACGCGTCCGAGATCCGGACGGGATGGATCGAGCGGGTGAAACAGGCCAGCGACGCCGCACATTGCCGTGGTTCCTGATCAGCCGTGGCGGGTTGCCGGCGCGGCAGGGTAGGAGCGAACCGTCGCTGGAGGCCACAGAAACATCAGGAATCCAGGTTTCGCCATCCACAATCCATGGGCGACGAGCCGCATCCGCGCCGTCAACGCGCTCGCACCGGGCCCGATCCTGGGTGCTGGAGCAGTGCGTGCGTTCCGAAGAGGGGTGCGACCGGATACGAGAGGCCGCACGTCAGAGACAACCAGTGCTTGCAATTGGTTTCCATCAATCGTTAACTGCATGTGCTGTCCAATGTCGCTTCGCGTTGCTCGGGCGAGGCAGACCGCCTCGGTGAAGGATTGGAGCTTGGTCATGGCACTCGTTCGTCAGTCTGCGGGGGATATGCCGGGATCCGGACCGATGGTCGGCGCCGACCTCACGGCCGCAGCCAGGGACGAGCCGCTGGCTTGGCCCAGTGCCGCCTTCTTCATTCTCGGCGCCTCGATCATGCTATGGGCTGGCGCTGGCACGGCAATCGTCTGGCTGATCGGCTGAACCGGGTTTCGGAGCGCAAAGCCCCGGTTCGCCGGCACGTATCCAGGCAACAACCTCCGCGATGCCGGGCCCGATGGCGGTCGTGGACCGGACGTCAAGCACGTGCGCGAGCTGTCGTCGATCCCCAAGTGAGTGACGGATTTCGCCCGGCCGGCCAGGCCGGTGACGGATCTCGGCCTTCGTACCGCAGGCTTCCGCGATCGTCGTGGCGAGATCGAGGACAGAGGTCGGCCGGCCCGTGCACACATTGAGTACAGGCGCCTCGGTCCCGGCCATCGCGATCCCACGGATCAGGGCTGCGACCACATCCGATACATGGATGAAGTCCCGCGTCTGATGGCCATCCCCGTTGACGTCGATCGGCTCGCCGCGCGTAAGGCGCGCGCAGAATATTGAGATAACGCCGGAATAGGGGGACCGCGGGTCCTGCCGAGGGCCATACACGTTGAAGAAGCGTAGCCCCATCGTCGGGACGCCATGGACCGCTCCGGCAACCCGCGCGTGCAGTTCGCAGCCGAGTTTGTCCGCGCCATAGGCCGATAGTGGTCTCGGGATGGAGGCCTCGGATAGCGGTACGTCGGGATTGTCACCGTAGATCGCGGCCGACGAGGCATAGACGACCGGAATCGCTGGCTTTCCGAGGGTCGCTTGAGCTCGAGCGATCTCAAGGATCTGGATGAATCCGCCAAGATTGACGTGGTGGGTTCCGAGCCAGTCCCGGGAACCCCGTTCCACTGACGCGATCGCCGCCAGATGGAAGCAGCCATCGACGCCGTGCAGGGCACGACCAACGACGGCCGCATCCCGAATGTCGCCAATCTGCAAGGAGGCGCCGGGGGCCAGATTGCTCTCTCGGCCCGTGGACAGGTCGTCGAGAACGTGGACGCCGTGACCCTTTTCAAGTAGGGCGAGGCACAGATGCGATCCGATGAAGCCGCAACCGCCGGTTACCAGGTAGGTCGCCACGCGATGCACCTCACTCTGCCAACGGACAGGGACAAGGTAGCCAAATTCGCCGATCACAACAAGTTGAATACGCATTCGAAACCAATTGAGTCATCGCTTGGCCGACCCTCGACGCTCACGCCGCGCGACATCACGCATGGCGGACAAATGCTCAAACAGAGCGGTCGTATTCCGTTCAAAATTGAACCGCAGGGCACTATCGCGCACGGCCGCAGGGTCGGGCGGTGACGCCAGGATCTGCCGAATAGCGGCGGCGAAGGCTGCCGGCGTGCGTTCAGCCAACAATACTCCCGCCGCTGGGCGATCGACGGCTTCGCGGGCGCCATCCACGTCTGTGGTGACGATCGGCGTCCCGCAGGCCATGGCTTCCACCCAGGCATTGGCAAGGCCCTCGCTCTCGGACGCCAGCGCCATCACGTCCGCAGCCGCCAGGAGGCGCGGTAGGTCGGCGTGAGGCACGTTGCCGAGGAGGCGTACCCGGTCCTCGACCCCGCACCTTTGGGCCAAGGCGCGGAGCTTGGCCTCTGCCGGTCCCGCCCCGGCGATGATCAAGGTGACTTCGGGAATTGTTGCGATCGCCGGGATGAGGATGTCGTGGCCCTTGCGTGGAATCAGGGCGCCGACGCTCGCGATCAAAGGGCCCTCGATTCCCAAAGCGGCCTTGGCCGTCTTTCGATCGGTCGGTCGGAAACGATCAAGATCGACGGCCGTATAGTGAACCCGGATCTTCGCGGGATTCATGCCAAGGGCTGCCATATCGCGCCGAAGCGACTCGGCAACGCAGAGCATCCCACCCGCCGCGTCGGCTGCACGCAGGATCTGCGACCGGCTACCCGCGTGGCGCCCCCAATAGTGGATGTCGGCACCTCGCGCTTTCACCGAGAAGGGCACGCCGAATTCATCGGCGAGGCGCATGGCCGCAGGCCCATCGGGGTAGAAGAACTCCGCGTCAATCACATCGAATGCGAAACCCTCGTCGCGCCATCGTTGCATGATCGGCC
>JBJXFU010000155.1:0-8229 GCA_046155885.1 Paracoccaceae bacterium | reverse complement strand
AGACCGGGATGCGCATGGACGCGGCCGAACACTTCTCGGCGCGAGCGATCGTTTCCGGCGAGGTCGTGCAGATTGCCGACATCGCAACATCGCAGGGATATCTTTCGGGCGAACCGACCGTGCGGATTCTGGTCGAGGACGTGGGCGTTCGTACCATCCTGAGCGTGCCGATGTTCGACGCGCAGGGCGCCATCGGCGCGATCAGCCTGCAGCGCCGCGAGGAGCGGCCGTTCAGCGACGATGAAATCGCGCTGATCCAGAGCTTCGCAGCACAAGCCGTCATCGCCATCGAAAACGTCCGCCAGTTCCGCGAGTTGCAGACGCGGCTGGCGCGCGAAGCGGCGACGCGGGAGATCCTTGAGGTCATCAGCCAGAGCCGGGACGACGATGCGCCGGTGTTCGAGGTTGTCCTGCGCAAGGCCGCAGATCTGTGCCACGCGTCACTGGCGGATCTCAACATCGTCAGCGAAGATCGAAGCCACGCCGTCATGGTGGCGGCTTGGGGCGAAATGCAGCGACACTATGCGGTCGGTGCTGTCTGGCCGCTGGAGTCTGACATTGCGGCAGCGATATGTATGCGCGAAGGCCGGGTCATGCATGTGCACGATCTGGCCGACTCCGACCTCTACCGATCCGGCGAACCGATCAGGGTCACGGCGGTGGATGTGGAAGGCATCCGGACGTTCCTGGCGGTGCCCTTGTTCAGCGGCGGCACGACGGTCGGCTGCATTGCGGTTTACCGGCGAGAGGTCAAACCCTTCTCTCCCGACGAGATCGCCCTTGTCGAAACCTTCGCCGCACAGGCCGTCATCGCCATCGAGAACGTCCGCCAGTTCCGCGAGTTGCAGACGCGGCTGGAGCGAGAGGCGGCGACGCGCGATATCCTTGAGGTGATCAGCCAGAGCCGCGACGATGACGGCCCGGTGTTCGAGATGATCGCGCAAAGTGCGGCGCGGCTTTGCGGGGCCGCAATTTGCACGTTCTGGCGCGTCGAAAATGGGTTGATCCATTACTGCGCAAGTCATGGTTTAGGCAATACGGACTTCGAAGACACCCTCTTGACCCCGAAGAGCCCGTCCGGTCCAATTCTTGACAACACCTTGATTGGCCAGGTCGTCAAGACGCGAGCAGTGGCTCGGATCGAAGACGGCATGGCAGAAAGCTACCATAATCACGAATGGGCAAGGGCACACGGGCTTCGGCAATTTATCGGCGTTCCAATCTTTGTCGCCGACAACGTTTGGGGAAGCATCAACCTGATGTGGCGAGCGGATCGGGCGCCACGGGACACGGATATCCAACTGGTCGAAAGCTTTGCAGCACAGGCCAGCATCGCCATCGAGAACGTCCGCCAGTTCAAGGCGCTGGAGGCGCTGAACGCCGAGCTTGGCGACCGGGTCCACGAACAGGTGGGCGAGATCGAGCGGATGGGGCGGCTGAAGCGGTTCCTGCCTTCGGCGGTGGCGGATGCGGTGGTGTCGTCGGGCTCGGAGAAGATGCTGAAGAGCCACCGGGCGTTGCTTGGGGTGCTCTTTTGCGACATCCGCGGCTTCACCGCCTTCTGCGAGACCGCCGAGCCAGAAGAGACGATCGAGGTCCTTCAGACATACCACGAAGAGATGGGCAGGTTGATCGAGACGCACGGGGCGGGGGTGGATCACCGGATGGGCGACGGGATCATGGTCCTGTTCAACGACCCGGTGCCCTGCGACGACCCGGCGGGCGCGGCCGTCGGGCTGGCGGTGGCGATGCGGGCGCGGATGGCGGAGCTTTGCGCGGGCTGGAAGAAGATGGGCTACCGGCTGGGATTCGGCGTCGGCATCTCGCTCGGCTATGCGACGGTCGGGATGGTCGGGTCGGGCGGGCGGCAGGACTATACCGCCTCGGGCACCGCCGTGAACCTCGCCGCGCGGCTTTGCGATGAGGCGGCGGACGGCGAGATTCTGCTTTCCCCGCGCGCCCAGACGGCGGTCGAAGGCGTCTGGGCGGCCGGGTCGATGGGCGAGCGCAGCCTGAAGGGCATCCGCGAGCCGGTGGAGATTTTCCGGATCGAGGGCGCGGCGGGGGCCTGACCGGGCCGCGCGGTGCGGTTGCGCCGGATCAGGCGGCGAAGACCCCGGCGATCAGCGACAACGAGACAACGGCCAGAAGCACCGACGCGGCGCGGCCGATCAGCGCCGTCCGGCGCGGCCCGCCGCGGCCCCGCTGCGCCAGCGCGCCGAGCGTGCCCCAGGCGAAGGACGCGCTTGCGGCCATCAGGCAGAAGAGCGCAAGGCGCGCAGCGAAGGCGGGGTCCTGCGGCTGCGGAAGCAGCACCAGCGCGACCACCAGCGCCTTGGGGTTCAGCAGCGTCGTCAGAAAGACCGCGCGGGCCGTCACCCCGTCTGCGTCCCGCCCCGCGCCCGCGCGCCAGAGCCGCAGCGCAAGCACCATCACCCAGGCCGCCGCCGCCAGTTTCAGCCCCGTTGCGAAGAGCGGCCAGCGCGCCTGCGCCTCCGCCCCCGCATAGGCGAGCGGCAGGATCGACGCGAGGTAGCCCGCCAGCACCGCCGGAACGAGCCGCGCCACACGTCCCTGCACCGCTGCCTGCGCCCCGGCCACCGCCAGAAGCGCATTGGTCGGACCGGGCGCAATGAGCAGCGCGAGGGCTGCGGCAGAGAAGGCGACAAGGGTCATGGGCGGCCGACCATCCGGAAACTCAACCCCCCGATAACCGGTCCCTTGGGGCGGGTTCGTTGATCTGCGTCATGCCGTGCCGAAAGGGGACCGGCAGAGATGGTGCGTCGCGGCATCGCCCGCTGTCGGCCCCGCCAAAACGCAAAACGCCCGCGCCTTCCGGCTCGGGCGCTCCGTGTTCCCTCCCGGGAAACCCCCTACCGGCGCAGCCCCAGCCGCTCGATCAGGCTCGCATAGCGCGCCTCATCCCGGGCCTTGAGGTAGTCCAGCAGCTTCCGCCGCTGGGCGACCATCATCAGGAGGCCCCGGCGCGAGTGGTTGTCCTTGACGTGGGACTTGAAGTGCTCGGTCAGCGTGGCGATGCGGCTTGAGAGGATCGCGACCTGCACCTCGGGCGAACCGGTATCGCCCTCCTTGGTCGCGTATTCCTTGATCAGGCGGGTCTTTTCCTCGACGGTGATCGACATCGGGCTCTCCTTCTCAGGTTCGGGTGACGGCGCAAGCCGGGATGTCGTCCAGCAGGGCCCATGATCGTCGCGCCCCGGCCCGGCAGCCGACAGGGGCTCCGGACGGGGGCGATGCGCGCATATAGGGGGAAAAGGCGGCCTTGGGAAGAGGGTGGCGGCGCGGCAGGATCAGGCCGCGCCGATCAGCGATTTCGGCACCAGGCTGATGCTGCCCGGCCCGATGTCCGGCCGGCCGAGGACCTGTGCGACGACATGGCCGTCGAGCAGGACCTGCATCACCGAGGCGTCATCTTCCGAGGGAACGACGCCGATCTGCGGGTCGGGGTGGTGCGCGGGGTCGTAGATCAGCGCCAGCGAATCCTCGCCGGGGTCGAAATCGGCGATGGTGGCGGGGCCGGCGGGTTCGTTCAGCCAGTCGTCGATCAGGAAGCGGTCGGCGCCCGCGCCGCCGGTCGCCCAGTCGCCCGCCCCGGCGATCAGCGTATCCTCGCCCGCGCCGCCGTTCAGGAAGTCCCGCTCCTGCAGCGCGTCGGCCAGGGACGCGGGCCCGGTGCCGGGGTCAGGTGCGCCCACGTCCGCCGCCGCCCCGGCCAGCGTCACCGCCTCGGGCGCCACCCTTTCGCGGCCGTCCAGGAGATCGGCCCCGTCGCCGCCCTGCAGCGTGTCCTGCCCCGCGCCGCCGTCAAGGCTGTCGTCGCCCGTCCAGCCGTGCAGCGCGTCCGCGCCCCCGCCGCCGGCCAGGCTGTCGTCCCCGGCCCCGCCCGAAAGGCTGTCGTCGCCGGCGCCACCGGCGAGGCTGTCGTCATCCTCCCAGCCGAACAGTTCGTCGTCGCCGGCGCCGCCCTCCAGGCTGTCGCCGCCCGAGCCGCCCTGCAGCGTATCGTCGCCCGCGCCGCCGTCGAGGCTGTCGCCGCCCGCCTCGCCGATCAGCACGTCGTCGCCCGCGCCGCCCTCCAGCCAGTCATCGCCGTCCCGGCCGTTCACCTGGTCGTCGCCATCCCCGGCCGTGACCGTGTCGTCCTCCTCCCCGCCGCCCAGGATGTCGTCGAGCGGCGTGCCCTCGATCACGGCCCCGCCGTCATTCCCGCCGTCATTCCCGCCGTCATTCCCGCCGTCATTCCCGCCGTCCTTCCCGCCGTCATTCCCGCCGTCATCCCCGCCGTCATCCCCCCCGCCGCCCGCGCCATCGCCGCCGGTGTCGTCATCGGCATCGCCGGCCCGCGGCGCGGACGAGAAATCCATCACCGACGCCGCCAGCGTCAGGCCGAGGAGGCCCGCGAGCATCATGAACATCCTGCGCGCTCCACCACCGCCGACCCCCCCGGCCGGATTCACCCCGGCCCCCATCTGGCGGGCAAAGCCTTAGCGCGCGATGAAACGTCTCATTTGCCTCGATTTTTCGGGATCGGTCCCGCAGGGCCAGGGCCGCGGGGCGAGGCCGGCGGAAAGGCCGCGCGGGTGGCGCGGCGCGCCAGCCTTCGTGACGGCAAGGCAGTGCAGCGCCAGCCCCTCGCAGGTCAGCATCGCCGCCACGGCGGCCGCCCGGTCACGGAACCGCCGGTCGCGGCCCCAGGCGGCGATGCGCAGCTCGGCCCGCCGCGCGGCGTCGAGAACCGCCGCATCGTTCGCGGCATCGTGCCGCCCGGGGTGCCCCGGCAGCGCGCGCGGGTCCGGGCTGATGAAGGAGAAGAGGTTGACCACCGTCACCAGGCCGGACCCCCAGCCGCGCGCCCGGTTCACGCAGCCCGATACGGTCGCATCGGTTCCGGTTTCCGTGGCGCGCGAGGGGTTCAGCATGACGAAGACCACCGCCGGCCCCGCCCCCAGCCGCCGCGTCAGCCGGAACCTGTGCCGCCCGTCCGCCGAGAACGCGGCGGACGACGGCAGCCCCCGCCATTCCCCGTGGCGTATCTCCATCAGAAGGGCGCGGGCGAGGAAAAGCTCATCCCCTTGCCGATCTCGGGGTGGCGAAGCTTCAGGCTTTCGGCGTGCAGCATCAGGCGCGGGGCGGCGGGCGCGCCCTCGCCGTAGAGCGGATCACCGAGGATCGGGTGGCCGAGGGCCAGCATGTGCACGCGCAACTGGTGGCTGCGCCCGGTGACCGGGTAAAGCCTGACCCGCGTGGTGCCGTCCGCCTCGTGGCGCAGCACGCGCCAGTGCGTCTCGGCCGGGCGGCCCGCCACCGGATCGACCTTCTGGCGCGGGCGGTTCGGCCAGTCGACGGCGAGCGGCAGGCTGACGGTTCCTTCCATCGGGGTCAGGTGCCCGGAAAGGCGCGCGAGGTAGGTCTTCTTCGTCCGCCGGTTCTCGAACTCGGCCGACAGGAACCGCTGGGCGTGCTTCGTCAGCGCGAAGACCATCACCCCCGAGGTGTCGAGATCGAGCCGGTGGACAAGCAGCGTGTCGGGGAAGACGGCCATCAGGCGCAACATCATGCAATCCGACAGATGGTCGCCCTTGCCGGGCACGCTGAGCAGGCCCGCGGGCTTCTCGGCGACGAGGATATGGGGGTCGTGGAAGAGGATGCGCGGCGGGGCGGCGGGCGGGGCGTAGAGGAAGCCCGAGGGAAGCAGATCCTCCGCCGGGGTCGGGTCCGCAGCCCCGCCCGGGGCGGAGGTCGCGGGGGCCGGGGTCCCCGGGACGCCGGGGGGCTTGGCAGGGGCGGGCGGCGGCATGAAGGCGGGGCTAGCACGGGATCGGGCGGCTCGGGAAGGGGCGGGGGCGGAGAAGGCGCAGCGGTCGGTGTTCCGGCCGTATGGCGAGGAGGGGGCGTTTGACTTCGACCTGACCTTGCAGAACGAGAGTGCCGCGCCGCGCGCCACCGGTCCGAGCGCGGCGCGGCACGGGCTTCATCGGCCAGCGCTTCGACGAGGACGCGGGGCTTCTCTATCTCAACGCGCGGTACTACGATCCGAAGCTCGGGCTCTTCGTGCAGCCGGACTGGTGGGAGGTGACGAGGGCCGGGGTCGGGACGAACAGGTACGGGTACTCGGGGGGCGATCCGGTCAACGGGAACGATCCGGGGGGGCATGTATCTGTAACGGATGCATTCAAGCTGTCCCGTGCAGCATACGAAAATGGCAAAGGAGTTCCCGGGTTCGAACGGTTGAACGACACCCGTTTGAGGGGAATAGGTCTCGGCAAGGCTAAATTCAGGGATACGAAGACCGGGTTAGACGCCAGCCTCTTCCGAAACATAAAGACGAACGAATACACTCTCGCATTTGCCGGAACTACGAATAATACGGACTGGCGACGAGGCAACATTCCCCAAGTCGTTGGAACTTCCTCCCAATACAAAGACGCAGTCCGTTTGGCACGCAAGGTTGCGACAGCAGTTGGGAAGATCAAGGATGCAGATCTTTCATTCGTTGGACACTCTCTTGGAGGCGGTGAAGCGGCTGTGTCAGCATGGGCAGTACATAATCCACAATTCAGAGAGGCAAAGACATTTAATGCGGCCGGTGTTTCCATAGTCACCCTTGCCCGAACTGCCCAGACTGTCTTCGCCAAGACTGAGGTAGACAACTACTGGGTCATCGGTGATCCGTTGTCGGCAGCTAACCTTAACGCATTTGCGCCAGGAGCAATGGGCAGACAACATCCGATGCACGTGTCTCCGGGTTTTAGCGCCGCCACAATCGTAGGGTATCACGGCCTAGATGCAGTGAATGATGCACTTATCAACTCGGGCTACTGGGACAATGGGGAAGGCCGATGAGATGCCGAATATTCCGCGCTTTCGCACTTGTCGCCGTTTCATCAAGCTTTGGTGCCTGTTCAGATTACTTTCCGGTGCGAACAGAGTTCAAGATTGAGCGTGGAGCGAGTACGCAAGATAGCACTTATCGAGATGTGAAAGTCGAAATAGAAAAGCTTGGCTCTCATTGCGAAAATTTAGCCCAAAGTGAAATTGTGACGTTTGAGTGTCTCTGCGCACAAATGCCAGCGCGAATCGGCATTGTCAAAGTTGATGGGATTCTGACAGTGTACTTTGAGACTACTCACTCCGGAGGATTATTTCGGGACACTGTGCCACCTGAACAACAAAAAGGATTCGATCTGCTGAATCGAATCTTGCAACGCTACAAGATCACAAGCCGCAGAGTGATAGTAAACGGAAAGGGATATCTAGTTGATGCCGATTTCGATTTCATGGACTTGCGGGTGCAGTAGCTTCAGCAATCCGTGGGGTGAGTGCCAACCCACCAACCCCTCCATCCCCCGCCCCGCCCCCTCGACGGTGACGCCCTCGGGCGGGGCGGCGCAGACGCTGACCTATGACGGCAACGGCAACCAGACGGCGGGGCTCGACGGCAAGGTCATGGCCTATGACGGCGAGAACCGGCCGGTGTCGGTGGTCTTCGGGACCGAGAAGACCCGGCTCACGTCTACGGCGCCGACGGGGCGCGGCTGAAGAAGATCGTCAACGTCGACCCGGCCGCCGCCTGCCCGGCCTCGCCAGCGGCCAGCCAGCCGGTGACGCTCACCCTCGGCCCGGTGGAGATACGGAAGTACGGCCAGGGGAACTCCGAGGCGATCCAGCTTTACCCCCACCCCGCGATCCGCATCCAGCTCACCAAGAACGCCGGCGGCACGGTGGTGACGACGCTCGGTGCGCTCTTCACCGATGCGCGGGGGTCGGTGCGGGCCGTCACCCGGGGAACGGGGGCGACGGCGCAGCGGTCGGTGTTCCGGCCCTATGGCGAGGAGGTGACGCAGACCTTCGACACGACGCTGCTGAACGAGACGAAGGGCTATGTGGGGCAGCGCTTCGACGAGGACGCGGGGCTTCTCTATCTCAACGCGCGGTACTACGATCCGAAGCTCGGGATGTTCGTGCAGCCGGACTGGTGGGAGGTCGCCCAGCCACGCGTTGGGACCAACAGGTATGGGTATAGCTTCAACGATCCGGTCAATGGGAGTGATCCGGGGGGGCATGAACAAAAGCATGAGCGGCCAGACTCCGAGTACACAAGTTGGAATGGAACTGCAGCGCACAAAGAGATTGAGCGTTGGGGCAACAGAGACCCACGAATTCAAGGCCAAGGGTGGCGGGCGGAGAAAAGTCTTGGGGATTGGTTCA
>JBJXFU010000148.1:0-9632 GCA_046155885.1 Paracoccaceae bacterium | reverse complement strand
CGCCGAGGCCCACGACGGCGGCGGTCAGCACGACCCAGTCGACGGTCACGGCACCGTCTTCGTCGTTGCGGAAGTTCTTGAAGAGTTTGAAGAATTTCATGATCAGTCTCCGGGGTTCAGGTTGTTTGAGGTCCAGTTGCTTTCAGGTCATCCGCTGCGGGTCCACCGGGAGGCCATTCAGTCCCGTCTCCGTCGCGGCATGGGACTGTTTTGCCCCCGAATCGTGACCCAACTGGGGCGTGTGTCGTACATTTTCGGTTCATCGGGTCGGAGATTGAGAAACAGTGAATGCACGTGGTTGTGGGAATTTCACTAATTTCCACTTCCGCGAGTGCATGCCGATGCAGGGGCGGAACGCTCGATCCCGGGGCCGGGGAAGAGGGCGGGCCAGGAGGGAAGGCCCCTGTCGCGCAGATGCGGTGACGCGGGGTGAGGCGGCGGAAGCGCCTGGGGAAAAACGAAACCGCGCCCCGGTCGGGGGCGCGGCCTGTCGCTCGCCGGAAGGCGAGGCGAAATCAGAACGTGGTCGAGATCGACTGCGAGGCGAGCTGCGCGGAGATCTTCGTGGTCAGCGTGCCGGTGCCCGACTTGACGGCGGCCAGCGCGGCGACGCCCAAGCCCACGACGGCGGCGGTCAGCACGACCCAGTCGACGGTCACGGCACCGTCTTCGTCGTTGCGGAAGTTCTTGAACAGCTTAAACAGTTTCATCATGACTCTCCTGGGTTCGTTGGTTGCACCGCATCCGCTGCGGGTCTTCCGGGTGGCATCGCCGTATCCCGTCTCCGTCGCGGCATGGGTCTGTTTTGCCCCCGAATCGTGACCCAACTGCGGCGTGTGTCGTACTTTTTCGGCTCGAAACCCGAAAATCAGGAAACAGTTAAGGATTGTGGTTTCCGGCGCCGCTTCAATCGGGTGCGGCCCCAACGCGCGACGGCGCGCCCCCACGCGCGCGCGTGGTCGCGCATGCAAGAAGAAGGGCCCGGGCGCCATTCCGGCCCGGGCCCTTTTCCCGCAAAGCGCAGGTGTCAGAACGTGGTCGAGACCGACTGCGAGGCCAGCTGCGCGCTGATCTTGGTGACCAGCGTTCCCGTGCCGGACCGGATCGCCGCCAGCGCCGCGACCCCGAGCCCGACGACAGCGGCCGTCAGCACGACCCAATCGACCGTCACCGCGCCGTCCTGCTCGTTCTGAAAGTTCCGTGCATGCCTGAAGAGTTTCATTGTCGTTCTTCCCTGAACTGGTTCGGTCACCTGGACCGGGCGCGCTGGGGCTGTGTGCCCTCACCCCCCCTTCATGAGCGCCTGCCATGATTTGGCCGCTGAAAAGTGGCAGGAGTTGGGCAAGGGGGGCACAATTTCAGGCCTTTGTGGCCATTCGGTGTCCGGCGGCCCGAAGCGTTTGATTATCAGTGATTTGGGCAGGGGAGCTCATGTCGAACCGGCGCCGCCTGTTGCCGTTTGGCCGTAGTTTCGCCCGAAATCGCCGGCATTGTCCCCTGGCGCTGGCCCCGGGGGCCGGATTCTGAGACAACAGATCAAGAACAAAAACGGCCGAGGCAGGAAGGGCATGATGACGCGAACGGGCGGCATGGCGCTTGCGCTTGCCCTGTCTGCGACGGGCGCAGCCGCCGATCCGGTTCCGGCCGGTCCGGCCGCCACCGCGCTTGCGGCGCAGCCGGTGGCGAAGACCGTGAAGGTCGGGGAACGCCCGCTTTACCCTGAGTTCACCTTTAAGCGGATCGGCGTTCCCAGGCCGGGCGAGAAGCGCATCACGGTGCAGGTCGACCCCCTGGAGCAGAAATTGATGCTCGCCGCGGTCATGCCGGCGCCGGAAAACCCCATCCCGCGCGGCGGCACGGCGTCGGGCATCGGGCCGGCCCCCGGCGCCGCCCCGGCCGCGGCGGGAGCCTACAGCTGGTTCTGGGGCCTGGTGTCGCCGAAGCTTGCCGATGTCGACGGACGGTTCCCGCTGGCGGTTGCCGCGGTGAACCAGGGACCGGGCGGGTCGCGGGTGGCGGCGCCCCGGATGCAGGCGATGCAGGACATCGCGGCGATGCACGGACGCGAGATTCTATCGGCCACGGTCGGCACGCAGGTTTCGCCCGCGCTGGTGCTGGCGGTGATCAGCGTGGAAAGCGGCGGACGCAAGGATGCGGTATCGACGGCGGGCGCGGTGGGGCTGATGCAGCTGATCCCCGCCACGGCCGACCGCTTCGACGTGGCCGACAGCACCGATGCGGGCCAGAACATCAAGGGCGGGGTCGCCTATCTGGACTGGCTGATGGGCGAGTTCGACGGTGATCCGCTGATGGTCATCGCCGCCTACAACGCGGGCGAGAACGCGGTGAAGGGGGCGGGCGGCGTGCCGGATTACACCGAAACGCGCGACTACGTGCCGAAGGTGCTGGCCGCCTGGGCGGTGGCGCGGGGGTTGTGCGTGACGCCCCCGGAACTGGTGACCGATGGCTGCGTCTTCGCGGTGAACGGCTGACGAAGGAGACCCGCGACGTGACTGCGACGAAGCCGCTGGTTCTGGACGTGGATGGCACGTTCCTGAAGACGGACATGCTGTTCGAGACCTTCTGGGCGGGCCTTGGGCGCGACCCCTGGGGCGTTCTGCGGGCGGTGGTGCGCGACATCCGGCGGCCGGAGCGGCTGAAGGCGGAACTCGCCCGCATCGCGCCCCTGCGCACCGAGCTTCTGCCGGTTCACCCGGGCGTGGCCGAACTGGCGCTGAAGGCCCGGGCCGAGGGGCGCGAGGTGATCCTCGCCTCGGCTGCCGACGAGACGCTGGTGAAGCGGCTGGCGGCCGATTACGCGCTGTCGGACCGGGTCTTCGCCTCGGACGGGCGGACGAACCTGAAGGGGTCCCGCAAGGCGGCGGCGCTGGTGGCCGAGTTCGGCGAGGGCGGTTTCGACTATGCCGGCAACTCGCATGCCGATCTGGCGGTCTGGGAAAAGGCCGGCGGTGCGATCGTGGTGGGCGAGGTTGCCGGGGCGAAGGCGCTGGCGGCGCGGGGTCACGAGATCACCGGGGTGCCGGGCGGCTGGACCTGGCGCGGGCTGGCCAAGGCGATGCGGCCGCATCAGTGGGTGAAGAACGTCCTGCTGATCCTGCCGATGATCGCGGCACACCGCTTCAATCTGGAGACGCTCTTGCCGATCCTGCTGGGGATCGTCGCCTTTTCGGCCGCCGCGTCCTGCATCTACATCGTCAATGACCTGATGGACCTCGAAGCCGACCGGCTGCACCAGACGAAGTGCAACCGCCCCTTCGCCAGCGGGGCGGTTCCCATTCAGGTGGGGATGGCGGCCTGTGCGGGGCTGGGGGTGGTGGCGGTGGGGATCGCGCTGGCGCTGACCTCGGCCTTCGTGGGGGTGATCCTGCTCTACATGACGCTGTCGCTTGCCTATTCGCTGAGACTGAAGCGGCTTCGCTGGGTCGATATCGCGACCCTCGCCGCACTCTATACGGTGCGGGTGGTCGCGGGGGCGGCGGCGGCCTTGGTCGATGTCTCCATCTACATGCTGATCTTCATCTTCCCGATCTTCATCACCCTTGGTTGCGTGAAGCGGCTGACCGAACTGACGCTGGCCAAGTCGGACGAGCGGCTGCCGGGGCGGGGCTATGCGCGCAGCGACCGGAACGATCTCTTGAACGTCGCCTGGCTGGGCACGGTGGGGGCGCTGGTGATCTTCTTCCTCTATTCGGTCAGCGATCAGGGGCGGCTTCTGTATCCCACCACCTGGATCCTCTGGTCGGCGATGATCCCGATGGCGCTGTGGCTGGTCCGGATGGTGGCGCTCGGCTGGTACGGCAAGCAGGACCACGACCCCATCGTCTTCGCGATGCGCGACAAGTTCGGGATCGGCATCCTGATGCTGACGCTTTCCCTGATGTTCTGGGCGGCGGGGCTTTGGCCGCGGTGGTTCGGGGCGGCGTGAAGGAAGGCCCCGGCGTGGGGCATCGGGCCGGATGCGTGATTTCAGTAGGTTGCAGGCGGCCGGTCAGTCATTCCTGACCTGCGGACCGTCGCAATCCGCCCCTCACCCCGGCCCTCTCTCCCGTTGGGGAGAGGGGGGCAACTGGTAAGGGATTGGCCGGGTGCTGGCGGGGGTAGCCCCCTCACACCTTCATCTTCTTGAAGATGAACTCCGGCACGTGGGTGATGATCAGCATGATGTAGCGCCAGAAGAATGGCGTGTAGATCACGTTCCGCTTCTTCCGGACGGCCCGCAGGATGTCGCCCGCCACAGCCTCGGGCGCGGCCACCAGGAACATGCCGGGCAGGCCCCAGGTCATCGCGGTATCGACGAAGCCGGGCTTCACCGTCACCACATGCCCGCCGGCGCGCGTCAGGCGGTTGCGCAGGCCCGAAAGATACGTCGCGAACCCCGCCTTGGCCGAGCCGTAGACGTAGTTGCCGATCCGCCCCCGGTCGCCCGCGACCGAGCTTACGCCCACCACGGTACCACCGCCGCGTTCCTCGATCAGCGGCGCGAGCATCTGCAGGAAGCGGGCGGGGCCGGTGTGGCTGTCCTGCACGGTGCCGTCGATCAGCGAGGGGTCGGCGTCGATGTCGGACTGCGCGGGCATGGAACCCACGAAGACGGCGGCGTTCAGTTCGCCCTGTTCGGACGACATCCGCGCGATCAGCGCGGGAAAGCCCGCGGGATCGCGCGCGTCGAAGACCGCCGCTTCGGCCAGCCGCGCGCCCCGCAACCGGCAATCGGCGGCGAGTGCGGCAAGGTCCTCGGCGTCGCGCCCGGCCAGCAGCACGCCCGCGCCTTCCGCCGCCACCTTGCGCGCGAAGGCCCGCGCCATCGAGGAGGTGGCGCCAAGCACGATCCAGGTGCGGGTCATTGTCTGGCCTCTCATGCCGCGCCCCTGAGTTTCAGCCGCCGGATCATGTCGGTCATGAGCTTCCTTTCGGGGTCCGCCCGGTCGGCCTCGGCCCGCCAGGCGCCCAGTTCCTGATACATCGCGCCCACGTCGGAGCCGCGCGCCAGGCTGTCCTTGGCGAAGTAGAGCCGCCCGCCCGCGTCGGCGGTCACGTCCTCGAGCCGCTTGATCAGTTCGCGCGCCTCGGCGCGGTTGGGGAAATCGACGGCAAGCGTGTAGCCCTCCATCGGGAAGCTGAGGTATCCGGCGCGGCCCGGGCCCATGCGCTTGAGCACCGCGAGCGGCGAGGCGAGGCCGGAATTGGCGATGGTTTCCAGCATCCCGCGGAGCGCCGGGGCCGAGGTTTCGGGGACTACGCACTGGAACTGGTGGAAGCCGCGACGCCCGTAAAGCCGGTTCCAGTCGTGGATCTTGTCGAGCGGGAAGAAGAAGTCCGAGATGGGCTTCACCACCGTGCGCCCGGTTTCCGGCACCCGCCGCCAGTAGGCCGCGTTGAAGGCGCGCACCACAGGCTTCGACAGCGCGAAGTTCGGGGCGTCGAAGGGCACCTTGCGGAACTTGACGCGGCGGGGGACCAGGCCCGAGGCGGTTTCGCCCTCTTCCAGGATGCCGCGGCCGAGCGCGGCACCGGTCGCCGTCGCGTCGATCCAGCCGACGGTGTAGGTGGCGGTCGAGGCGTCGAGCAGGGCGAGGAATTCGTCCCAGTCCTGCACCCGCCGTTCGGTAACCATCATCACGTCGCCCTTGCACGGCATCAGGCGAAGGCGGGCCGAGGCGATCACGCCGCTCTGGCCGAGGCCCCCGGCGGTGGCGCGGAAAAGCTCGGGCGTGGTGTCGGGTGCGACCTCGATCACGCGGCCGCCCTGGTGCAGGGTCAGCGAGACGGCGTGCTGGGCGAAGCTGCCGACCCCGTGGTGGTTCTTGCCGTGAACGTCCTGCGCGATGCAGCCGCCGACGGTGGCGAAGCCGGTGCCGGGCATGACGGCGGGCAGCCAGCCGCGCGGGGCGAAGGCGGCGGCGATCTCGCCGACGCGGGCGCCGGCTTCCACGTTCAGGATGCCCGTCGCCGCGTCGAACGACAGCATGCGGTCGAGCCGCGTCATCTCGATCACCCGGCCGCCGTCGTTCAGCGCGGCATCGCCGTAGCTGCGCCGCATGCCGACGGCGGGGGCGTAGGTTTCGGCGAGCGTTTCGGCCAGAGCGCGCATGCGTTCGGGGCGGGCGATTTCGCCATGCGCCTTCAGGGCCCGGCCCCAGCCGGAAGTGTCAGCGGTTTTCCAGCGCATCGCGGGCTTTCAATGAGAGGCGTTCGGCGAAGGGGAAGATGGCCAGCCCCAGGACAAGGGCGAACCAGAGTGTGGTGACGCGGATCACGGCGGTGGCGGCAACGGCGGCGTCGAGCGGAACGTTGGCGGCCAGAAGCAGCGCGATCATCGCGGCTTCCGCCCCGCCGACGCCGCCGGGGGCGCCGGTGATGCCGCCCGCGAGCGCGCCGAAGACGAAGATCGCGACGGCATGCCAGAGCCCGATATCGGCGTTGAGCCAGACGAGAAGAAGGTGGAAGGCGTAGCACTCGGCGAACCAGCCGGCCAGCCCCAGCGCCAGCGCGGGGACAAGAACGCGCGGGTCGTCGAAGCGTTCCATGGTGCGGACGGCGGCGCGGATGCGTGCGAAGGGGCGGGGCAGGCGGCGGATCAGGCGGTAGCCGAGGTTCACCATGCCCTCCAGCAGCCGCGGCCGCGTGGCGAGGATCGCTGCGGCAAGCGCGAGAGCCACGGCAAGCGGCGCCCCGGCAAGCCCGCTGCCCGAGGCAAGCGCCACGCCCGCGCCGAGCAGGATGGCCATTGCCGCAAGGTCGGCGGCGCGGTCCATCAGGATCAGCGGCGCGGCGGCTTCGACCGGGCGACCGGCTTCGCGGGCAAGCCAGCGCATCCGCACGAGTTCGCCCATCCGCGCCGGGGTCACGGTCATCGCGAAGCCGCCGAGGAAGTGGCGGGCATCGGCGCCCAAGGTCAGGCCGAAGCCGAGGCGGCGCGAAAAGAGGTGCCAGCGGACGGCGCGGAGGCCGTAATTGGCCAGCGACAGCACAAGGAGAATTGCAATCTGTCCGGGGGTGATGGCCCGGATCTGCGCCCAGGTCTCGCGCCAGCCGGTGGCGGCGGCGAGACCCGCGAAGCCTGCCGCGAAAAGCACCAGCAGGCCGCCCATGACCAGAAGGTCGCGGGTACGGCGCGCGCGCGGGGGCCGGGCGGCCAGGGGAAGGTCGGCGGACATCATTGCCGGCGGGACTAGCAACGGATTCGGGCGGGATTATGGAGTTTGTTTCGCGGAAGTGGACAGTGGCGGGCCGGGAAGCGTGGTAGCCGCGCGTTGACCGGTCGCGTCGCCCCCCTTACCGTCGGCCGCGATGGCCTGAGCGCGGGCGAGGCTGCCCAAAGGGGGCTGCAACAGGGGACGAATGACACCTCAGGACGCCCCGGAGCCACAGGCCCGCCGAATGGCGGCGATCGTCGCCACCGATGTCGTGGGCTTTTCCGGCCTGACCGAGCGCGACGAGGCCGGGACGATCGCCAACCTGCGGTCGCTGCGCGAGGATGTCGTCCTGCGGCTTGTCGGGCGGCATCAGGGGCGGCTGGTCAAGCTGATGGGCGACGGCATGCTGGCCGAATTCGTCTCGGTCGTCGAGGCGGTCGGCTTCGCGGTGGCGCTGCAGCGCGAGACGGCGGCGCATCAGGCGGGGCTGCCCGTGGAGCGGCGGCTGGTGTTGCGGGTGGGGGTGAACCTGGGCGACGTGATCGTCGAGGGCGACGATCTGCTGGGCGACGGGGTGAACGTGGCGGCGCGGCTGGAACAGATGGCGGAGCCGGGGGGCATCTGCCTGTCGGGGACGGTCTATGACCACCTTGCGGGGAAGGTCGGCGTGGGCTTCGAGTTCATCGGCGAAAGCCGGGTGAAGAACATCGCCCGCCCGGTCCGCACCTATCGGGTGCTGCTGGACGGCACGCCCATGACAAGTCCGGCGCGGACCCGGCGGCGCGGGGCGGCGGGGATCGCCCTTGTGGCGGCCCTGGCGGCGGCGCTGGCGGTCGGGGCCTGGCAGGTCTGGCGGGGCGGCGGGGCGGCGGTCGACCCGCACTCGATCGTCGTGCTGCCCTTCGGTAACCTGTCGGGCGATCCTGACGACATGTGGATCGCCGAGGGGGTCGTGGAGGACCTGATCACCGAGCTGGCGCGGAACGGCGAGTTGACGGTGATCGCGCGGAGCAGTTCGGCGAACCTGCCCGAAGGCGAGCGCACTCCGGACGCGGCGGCGCGGCGGCTGAAGGTGCGCTATGTTCTGGGCGGCTCGGTCCGGCGGCTGTCCGGCGACAGCCTGCGCCTGACGGTGCGCCTGATCGACGGGCCGCGCAACGCGACGATCTGGAACGAGCAGTACGATCTTGCGGCGGAGGGGTTCGTGCGGACCCAGGACGAGATCGTGGACCGCATCGCGGCGACGCTTCTGTCGGAAGTCCGCTCGACCGAGAAGGCCGAAAGCCTGCGGACCGCGCCGACGAGTTTCGATGCCTTCGAACTTGCCGCGCGGGGTCTGGCGCTGAAGGACCGGTTCACCCCCGAGGCCTTCCGCGAAGGCCGCGAGCTTCTGCGGCGTGCCATCGGGATCGATCCGGGCTATGCGCCGGCCTATGCCTATCTGGGTCTGCTCGACGCGGTCGATGCCGCTTCGGGCTTCACCGGGACCCGGAGCCTTGCCGACATCGACGCGGCCATCGCGACGGCGCGCAAGGCCACCGAGCTTGACCCGGCCTTCGCGCGCGGCTGGCAGGCGCTGGGCCATGCGCTTTGCCTGAAGGGCGACTGCGCGGAGGGCCTCAGGGCGCTCGACCGGGCGGTGGAGCTTGGGCCGAGCGAGGCCGACAACCAGCTTTACCGGAGCCATGCCCTGGCCTCGAACGGCCGCTTCGCGGAAGCAGTCACGGCGGGGGAGCGGGCTATCAAGCTTAACCCGCTGACGCCGCTTTATTATTCCGGCTTCCTTGCGCGCTCGCTATTCGGCGCCGGAGAGTATGAAAGGGCGATCGCGACCACCCAGCCCTGCGTCGATGCGCAGTTCTACCAGCGGTCCTGCCGGCTGGCGCGGATCGCGGCGCTGGCCGAGCTTGGCCGGGAGGACGAGGCGCGCGGGCTGATGGCCGATTTCCTGGCCCATGCGCCGGGATTCACCCGGGCGAACGCGGAGCGGGCGGTGGGGTTCCCGGGCTCGGCCGAGGCGACGGCGCGGCTTCTCGGGGCGCTGGAGCGGGCGGGGCTGAGGGGGGGGTGAAGGGGGGCGCGCAAGTGCCTGCGGGCGCTGGATCAATCCGGCCCCGGGGCGGAATCCGCCAGGTATCCTGGACGTATCCTGAAAGTATCCCGAACGTGCGTACCTAAAGGCGACGGGCGGGGCGTTGAAGCGTCTTGCTTTCTTCCTGCTCCGCATTCCCCACCGCCCCCCTTGCCTGGAACAGCCGCGAGAGCCACCCGGGCGGCGCCCGACCGCCCCCCCATTGCGTTCGGCGGCGGGCGCCACCGCAACGGCAGCCTGCGGGAACACCGTTGGGGTTGGAGGGACCATAAAGTGCGGGACCAAAGCCGTTGGGGCGCCCCCCCGCAGTCGGGCGCCGCCCTCTGGTGCGGGGGGAGGGAAGGAGGAGGCGATTCAGGTCGGATGCAATGCGCTTTAGCCAG
>JBJXFU010000115.1:0-13993 GCA_046155885.1 Paracoccaceae bacterium | reverse complement strand
CGGGCGGCGGAGAGTCGGGCTGAAGCCCGACCTACGGCCCTATCCTACGGGCGGCCGAATTCCCTCCGGACCTGCTCGGCCGGGATCGCGCGCCCGGCGTAGAGGTCGGCAAGCCGCGCGCGATGTCGGCGGCGAGCCAGTCGTCGTAGCCCGGTTCCGGTTCGCCCGGTGGGGGCGATCCAATCGCGGTGGGCCCTTCGGGGTGCGGGATTGTTCATGGGTCGGAAGATGGGGGATCGGGGCTGGTCCGGCAACAGTGGCAATCAGGACCAATAGGCTTCGAACTCCCGCCACTCCCCCTTGCTCATGCCCGAGGTCTCGGCCGTCACCACCTCACCCTTCAACCTCCGCCGCAACACCTCCGCCCCCTTCGCCGACACATGCACCCCCCCCATCCGGTAATCCTCGAACGCCCCGTAGGCCAGCGGCACCCAGTCCCGCACCACCCCGCACATGACCTCGGCATAGGCCCTGATCTCGTGCTGCGCATGCGCATCCGCCCTCAGCCGCAGGAAGTGGAACAGGTTGTGCAGGTCCACCTTCCAGTACCATTGCGTATAGATGTTCGCCGGCAGGTTCATCCGCGCCAGTTCCCGCGCCAGCCCCTGTTGCCCCTCCTGGCTCAGCATCGCCTCGTAATGGTCATAGGCCCGCCCGGCATCCTCGCGCAGCCAGTCCAAAACCCGCTGCGCCTCCTCCCCCTGCAGCAATTCCCCCCTTCCCTGGTTGTTCACCGCCGATTGCGCGGCCAGGTGTTCCGGCGCGGGGATGTAGAATTCGCGGTCGAGGATCGAGTAGCGGGCGGAGTATTCGTTCACGTTGGCGGTGCGGTGGCGGATCCACTGGCGGGCGACGAAGACGGGCAGTTTGACGTGGAACTTGACCTCGCACATCTCGAAGGGGGTCGAGTGCCAGTGCCGCATCAGGTAGCGGATCAGCCCCTCGTCGTTCTGCACGGCCTTCGTGCCGCGGCCGTAGCTGACGCGGGCGGCCTGGGTGATGGCGGCGTCGTCGCCCATGTAGTCGATGACGCGGATCAGGCCGTGATCGAGCACCGGGTGGGCCAGGTAGAGGTGGTCTTCCATGCCGGGGGAGGTGGCGCGGAGGGTGGGGCGGGATTCGGCGCGGGCCTCGGCGATTTCGGCCAGTTGGTCGGGGGAAAGGGGCATGGGCGTGGCCTTTGGGGATGCGAATCGGGGACCACTGTAGATGGTGGCGGGGTATGGGGGGAAGTGCTACATGTTGTTGGTGGGTGGGCCACCGCAACCAGGCTGCCCGTGCCCCCGGCACGGGCAGCGCCCGCACCGCCCCCCGGAGGCGGGCGCTTCTCGCCCACCCCGGCGGTTCGGGCGCCGCCCTTTTCGCATGCCAGACGGCGCGGGGCATGGCCCCCGGCCGCGACGCCCGAGGAACGATATCCGCCCTTTGCCCGCCGCCCCGCCCGCGCTAGCCTGCGCCCCGCGCCCCGGATGAAAAGGAATCCCCATGAAGGTCCGCTACCTGCACACCATGGTCCGCGTGAAGGACCTGGAGAAATCCATCGCCTTCTACGAACTCCTCGGCCTGAAGGTCACCCGCCGGAACGATTCCCCGAAGGGTCGCTTCACGCTGGTGTTCCTCGCCCCCGAGGGGCAGGAGGAATGCCCGGTGGAGCTAACCTTCAACTGGGACGGCGACGAGGGGCTGCCCTCCGACAGCCGCCACTTCGGGCATCTCGCCTACGAGGTGGAGAACATCTACGACATGTGCGCGATGCTTCAGGCGAAGGGCGTGACGATCAACCGCCCGCCGCGCGACGGGCACATGGCCTTCGTGCGCTCGCCCGACAACGTGTCGGTCGAGATCCTCCAGATGGGCGAGGCGCTCGCCCCGGCGGAACCTTGGGCAGGCATGGGCAATACCGGGCACTGGTAGCCCTTTCGGCGGCGCTTGCGGCGGTGCCGGCGGGGGCCGGTTGTCGGCTGGCTCTGGCCTTGGGGTTCGACGTGTCCTTCTCGGTCGATGCCGAGGACTACGCGATCCAGACGCAGGGCCTCATCGCGGCGCTTGGCGACCCCGGCATCCGGATGGCGTTCCTGCGGCCGGCGGACCGGGTGCGGCTGGCAATCTTCGAATGGAGCGGGCCTGCGGTGCAGGTGACGGTGGTGCCCTGGACCGAGGTGGACAGCGCCGCCGCGCTTGACGGGGTGGTCGCCGCGATCGGGGCGCACAAGCGGGCCGAGGGGCATTTCCCGACCGCCGTGGGCGAGGCGCTGGACTACGGGCTGGACCTTCTCGATGACCAGCCCGCCTGCGCGGCGCGGACGCTCGACCTGTCGGGCGACGGGCGCAACAACACCGGCGTCGGTCCGAGGCGGGTCTATGCCGACCGCGATTGGGGCGAGGTCACGGTGAACGGGCTGGCCATCGGCGGGACCGAATCCGACATCGTCATCTATTACCGGCAGGAGGTGATCCGCGGGCGCGGCGCCTTCGTCGAGCCGGCGGCGAACTTCACCGCTTTCCCGCAGGCGATCCGCCGCAAGCTCGAGAAGGAGCTGAGCGAGGCGGTGGTCGGCGGGGACCCGGGGCCCGGAGTCGGGGCCGGAGTCGGGGCCGGAGTCGGGGCCGGGGCAGAAGGGCCGGCGGGGTGAGGGCGCGCCTGCGTCTTGCGGCGGTGCTGGGCCTGGCCTGCCTTGCCGGGCCCGCCGCCGCCGGGTGCCGGACGGCGCTGGCGATCGGCCTCGACGTCTCGGGATCGGTCGACAAGACGGAAATGGCGCTGCAGACCGAAGGCATGGCGCGCGCCCTGACCGCGCCCGAGGTGGTCCGCGCCTTCCTGCCGCCCGGCGGCACCGTGAAGCTCGCGATCTACAACTGGAGCGGCGTCAACACGGCGCGGCTGATCCTGCCCTGGACCGAAATCACCGGCCTGGCCGATCTCGACACGGCTGCGGCGGCGGTGCGCGCCAGCCT
This sequence comes from Paracoccaceae bacterium, assembly GCA_046155885.1. GTDB lineage: Bacteria > Pseudomonadota > Alphaproteobacteria > Rhodobacterales > Rhodobacteraceae > JAOADN01. Next base: position 11,038 of record JBJXFU010000115.1, on the reverse strand, counting down.
TCCCAGCGGCGGGCGGACGGCGCTGGGCCAGGCGATGCAGGTGGGCGCCGGCCTGCTCGGCGAACGGCGCGAATGCCGGAGCCTGATCCTCGACCTGACCGGCGACGGATTCTCGAACGATGGCCCCCTGCCCGACCGGGTGGCGGCGCAGATGTTCCGGGGCCTGACGATCAACGCGCTGGCCATCGCCGACCGGAAGGGAACCGGCGAAGACCCTTCGCTGGCTCGACTGGTGGCCTATTTCGAGGCCGTCGTCATCCGGGGGCCCGGGGCCTTCGTGGAACCCGCCGAAGGCTTCGCGAGCTTCGAGGCGGCGATGGTCCGCAAGCTTCTGCGCGAACTCGGGGCGGCGAACCTGACATGGCTCGGCACCCCGCCTCTGCGGCTGGCGTCGCGCGGTGGCTGACGGGGCATCGCCCGGGCGGGCGGGCGGCCTCGCGCGGGCGCTGTCCCTTGGCGCGGCGGTCATGTGGCTGGCGGCCGCCGGCATGGCGACACCGGCGGCAGCGGGTTGTCGGCTGGCATTGGCCATCGGGCTCGACCGCTCCGGATCGGTCGACCCGGACGAGACGCGGCTGATGGTCGAGGGCATGGCCTCGGCGCTCGAGGACGAAGGCGTGCGCGCCGCTTTCCTGGCGCTGCCGGGCAGCCCGGCGGAACTGGCGATCTTCGAATGGAGCGGCGAGCGGTATCAGCGGCTGGTGCTCGACTGGACCCAGGTCGGGACCGAGGGCGATCTCGACCGCATCGCACTGCGGCTCCGGACGCAGTCGCCCGTCGAGCCGCCGACCGAGACGGCGGTGGGCAGCGCGCTTCTCTACGGGGCCGCGAAGCTGGCGGAACGGCCCGGGTGCCGGCGGCTGACGCTCGACCTGGCAGGCGACGGCAAGTCGAACGCCGGCCCGCCGCCCGAAACGCTGGACTTCGCGCCCGCCGGACGGACGGCCACGCTGAACGCGCTGGTCATCGGCCTGCCCGAGGGGCGCGGGGCCGATCCGGGCATCGCCGAGCTGACCGCGTATTTCCGGGCGCGGGTGATCCGGGGTCCGGGGGCCTTCGTCGAGGCGGCCCTGGGATACGGGGATTTCAGCCGCGCGATGTCGCGCAAACTGCGCCGCGAGCTTGAAATCGTGGTGGGCGAGGGGCCGGCGGGCCGCGGCGGCGGGTTGCGTCTCGCGGCGGGCGCGGGGCCGGGAGAAGGCCGCTGAAAGCGGATGGGGTTTGCCGGGTCTGAGCGGGATCGGCCTTGGCGGAACCCGCGTTGCCACCCCCGGGCCGGGCTGAGCGGGACCAGGGGAACCCCCGGTGGAGGCTCACCCCCGCTAATGCGGCCAAGGTGCCACCCGGTCGCCGACACGCGCGATGAGAGAGGGGATCGCCCGCCCCCCGAACGCAAAAGGGGGGCGGCCGGGCGATCCCCGGTCGCAGGGCGACCGGGGGGCGAAGGGGGAATGTCGTGGCGTGGCAGGGCCGATGGGCCTTGCCAAGGGGGCGGGGGAGAATCCCTGGAAAACCATCCTGCGCCGGGGGTATCCACGGGCCCGCAGGCCGGCCAGGCCGCGCTGCCCGTTCGGACCGGCCCCCGCTGCAGCCCGAAAGGGGCGAACTCAGCGGCCGCCCCGCCCGACCTGCGGCCTGCCCGGGCCCGCCCGTTCCCGCGCCCGTCAGTAGATGTACCGTATCTGATCCGACCAGTAGCGTTCCATCCGGCGCAGGGTGGCGGTCAGCGCCTCGACCCCGTCGGCGCCGATGATGCCGCGCCCCTCCATCCCCTCGGCATGGCGCCGGAAGAGCGCCGCCACCGCATCGCGCACCGCCCGGCCCTTCGGCGTCAGCTTGACGCGGACCGACCGGCGGTCGATTTCCGACCGCTGGTGGTGCATGTAGCCCGCGTCGACCAGCTTCTTCAGGTTGTAGCTGACATTCGAACCCTGGTAGTAGCCGCGGGTCTTCAGCTCGCCCGCCGTCACCTCGTTCTCGCCGATGTTGAAGAGCAGAAGCGCCTGCACCGAGTTCACCTCGATCATGCCGAGGCGTTCGAATTCGTCCTTGATCACGTCGAGCAGAAGCCGGTGCAGCCGTTCGACCAGCGCCAGCGTGTCGAGATAGACCGGCAGCACGCCCTGCGGGCGGGCGGGTTCCTGAAGGACGGCATGCTGGGTCACTTCCCTCTCCGATCCGGCTGCGACGCGCGGACCTTGGCGGAAAAAGCCTGAGGTTCGGTTAAGCCGCGCCGGCCCGCGCGGCTCACTCGATCATCGGCATGAGCGCATCCAGGCTCTTCTTCGCGTCACCATAGAACATCCGGGTGTTCTCCTTGTAGAACAGCGGGTTCTCAATCCCCGAATAGCCCGTCCCCTGGCCGCGCTTGGACACGAAGACTTGCTTGGCCTTCCAGACCTCCAGCACCGGCATGCCCGCGATGGGGGAATTCGGGTCCTCCTGCGCCGCCGGGTTCACGATGTCGTTCGAACCGATGACGATGGCCACGTCGGTCGCGGGGAAGTCCTCGTTGATCTCGTCCATTTCCAGCACGATGTCATAAGGCACCTTGGCCTCGGCCAGAAGCACGTTCATGTGGCCGGGAAGGCGGCCGGCGACGGGGTGGATGGCGAAGCGCACCGTCTTGCCCTTGGCGCGCAGCTTGCGGGTCAGTTCCGAAACCGACTGCTGCGCCTGCGCCACCGCCATGCCGTAGCCCGGCACGATGATGATGCTGTCGGCATCGTTCAGCGCCGCGGCCACGCCCTCGGCGTCGATGGCGATCTGCTCGCCCGCGATCTCCATCGCCGGGCCGGAGGTGTTGCCGAAGCCGCCGAGGATCACGCTGACGAAGGACCGGTTCATCGCCTTGCACATGATGTAGCTCAGGATCGCGCCCGAGGAACCGACCAGCGCCCCCACCACGATCAGCAGGTCGTTGGACAGCGAAAACCCGATCGCCGCCGCTGCCCAGCCGGAATAGCTGTTCAGCATCGACACGACCACCGGCATGTCGGCCCCGCCGATCCCCATAATCAGGTGGTAGCCGATGAAGAAGGCGAGAAGCGTCATCAGCAGCAGCGCCCAGAAGCCGGCGCCGCCTACGTAGGCGAGCAGCAGCAGCAGCGACAAAGCCGCCGCGCCGGCGTTCAGCGCGTGCCCGCCGGGCAGCTTCACCGCCTTGGAATTCACCCGGCCCGCCAGCTTGCCGAAGGCGATGACCGATCCGGTGAAGGTGACCGCGCCGATGAAGACGCCAAGGAAGACCTCGATCCGAAGGATGTTCAGCTCGACCGGCGACTTGTGCGCCAGAACCGCCGCGAAGCCCTCGAGCGCGCCCCGCGCCGCCTCGTCCATCCCGGCCACCCGCGCCGCCTCGAAATGCGCGTTGAAGCCGATGAAGACCGCCGCGAGGCCGACCAGCGAATGCATCGCGGCCACAAGCTGCGGCATCTCGGTCATCTGCACCCGTTGCGCGACATAGACGCCGATGACGCCACCACCCGCCACCATCAGAAGCGACAGCGCCCAGTACCCCGCGCCCGGCCCGATCAGCGTGGCCACGACCGCCAACGCCATGCCCGCGATTCCGTACCAGACGGCGCGTTTGGCGCTCTCCTGTCCCGAAAGCCCGCCGAGCGAGAGGATGAAGAGAACCGCCGCAACAACATAGGCGGCCGTGGTGAACCCGTATTCCATCGCGCCGGCCCCCTTACGACTTCTGGAACATGGCGAGCATCCGCCGTGTCACCATGAAGCCGCCGAAAATGTTGATCCCGGCCATGAAGACCGCAAGCGCGGCCAGGATCACCACCAGCCAGGATCCCGAACCGATCTGCATCAGCGCGCCCAGGATGATGATCGAGGAAATCGCATTGGTGACCGCCATCAGCGGCGTGTGCAGCGAATGAGAGACGTTCCAGATCACCTGGAAGCCCACGAAGACGGAAAGCACGAAGACGATGAAGTGGCTCATGAAGCTCGCCGGCGTGTAAAGCCCGGCCAGAAGGATCAACGCGCCGCCGACCGCAAGCAGCGTCACCTGGCTGCGGGTCTGGGCGCGGAAGGCGGCGGCCTCGGCCGCGCGGCGTTCCTCGGGCGTCAGCTCCTTCGCCTTCTCCTTGGGCCTGGCCGCCGCGATCGCCTGGATCTTCGGTGGCGGCGGGGGAAAAGTGATCTCGCCCTGGTGGGCGACGGTGGCACCCCGGATCACGTCATCCTCCATGTTGTGGAGGATGACGCCATCCTTCTTCGGCGTCAGGTCGGTCAGCATGTGGCGGATGTTGTTGGCGTAAAGCGTCGATGCCTGCGCGGCCATGCGGCTGGGGAAGTCGGTGTAGCCGATGATGGTCACGCCGTTGTCGCTGACCACCTTTTGGTCGGGCACCGTCAGGTCGCAGTTCCCGCCGCGTTCCGAAGCAAGGTCCACCACGACCGAGCCGCGGTTCATCGTCGCCACCATGTCGGCGAGCCAAAGCTTCGGCGCCGGCCGCCCGGGGATCAGCGCCGTCGAGATCACGATATCCATCTCGGGCGCCAGTTCGCGGAACTTCGCCAGCTGCTTTTCGCGGAATTCCGGGCTCGACGGCGCCGCATAGCCGCCGGTCGCCGCCCCGTCCTGGGCGGGTTCGAATTCCAGGAAAACGAAATTCGCCCCCATCGATTCGATCTGCTCGGCCACCTCGGGGCGCACGTCGAAGGCATGGACGATCGCCCCCAGACTGACCGCCGTGCCGATCGCCGCCAGCCCCGCCACGCCCGCGCCGATCACCAGCACCTTGGCGGGCGGCACCTTGCCCGCCGCCGTCACCTGCCCGGTCAGGAAGCGGGGGAAGTTGTTGGCCCCCTCCATCACCGCCCGGTAGCCCGCGATGTTGGCCATCGACGACAACGCATCCATCTTCTGCGCACGGGAAATGCGCGGGACCATGTCCATGGCGACAACCGTGGCGCCCTGCGCCTTGGCGGTGTTCAGAAGCGCCTCGTTCTGCGCCGGCCAGAAGAAGCTGATCAGCGTCTGCCCGGCGCGCAGCTTCTTCGCCTCGGCCTCCGAGGGCCCGCGCACCTTGACCACCACCTCGGCCTCTTTCCAGAGCGCCGCAGCGGTCTTCACCACCTTCACCCCGGCCGCCTGATAGGCCGCGTCGGTGAACCCGGCGAGCGCGCCCGCCCCGGTCTCGATCGCGCAGGCATGCCCGAGTTTCTGAAGCTGCAGGGCCGAATCAGGCGTCAGCGCCACGCGTGTCTCGCCCTCAACGGTCTCTTTAGGTGCACCGACCAGCAACGCCTGCCCCCCTTTTCAACCGGGTACGGCGGTCTTGCCGCCGTTTTCGCCTATAGTTCGGGGGCGGCCCGCGCACAAGCGCCCATTGGCCGGTGCCGCCGGATTAGTAACCAAATGGTTACTTTCTGGCAAACCTGCCCGGCGTCGGACTTCACCTGGAAGCAGGGCAGGCGCTCCGGGCGGACTGGGTTAACCTTCCGTGATGCCGATCCGTGGCCCCCGTGCGGGCGCCGTGCGCGGGGCGCGAAGTCTCCCCTTCCGCCTGCCGCGCCATGAAGATAGCTTTGCCGCGCGCCGGCCCGGCAGCCGCCCCAGGCAGCCCGGCGCGCAGGTGGGAATGACCGCGCGGGACGATATGGAAGAGGTGCTCGGCCTTGGCGGGTTCGCGATCTCGGCGCGCGACCCCGAAGGCCTCGGTCGGTGGTATCGCGAAACCCTCGGGCTCCGGATGTGCCCCGGCCCGGACGGCGCGCTTGTCTGGGTGCCCGCCGGCGTTCCAGAACGCCAGGCGCTCGCCTCCTTCGCACGCATTCCGCAACCGGGCGGCGGCAAGGTCGCCCTGACGCTGCGGGTCCGGGCGCTGGACGCGATGGTGCGCCAGATCGAGCGTTCTGGAATAGCCGTCAGCGTCGATGACGACGGCTATCCGCACGGCTTCTTCGCCCGCTTCGTGGACCCCGAAGGCAACCCCGTCGCCCTGTGGGAGGCGGTGGTCGGCGATGCGCATGACTGACCTCCGGACGTGCCGGGCAGCGCGGCGGGGGCGGTCATGACCGACTTCACCGCCACAAGGGGAATGTTCCACCTGCCCGAAGGTGTGATCTATCTCGACGGCAACTCGCTCGGCCCCCTGCCCAGGGCCGCCGCCGCCCGGGTGGCCCGTACGGTGACCGGGGAATGGGGCGACCTGCTCATCCGGGGCTGGAACCAGGCCGGCTGGATGGAAATGCCCGCCCAACTCGGCGACCGCATCGGCCGGCTGATCGGCGCGCCCGCCGGCACCGTCGTCCTCGGCGACACCTTGTCGGTCAAGGTCTACCAGGCGCTCGCCTCGGCGCTGGAACTGAACCCCGCGCGCCGGGTGATCCTGTCCGATACCGGCAACTTCCCCTCCGACCTCTACATGGCCGACGGCCTCGTCCGCACCCTCGCGCAGGGCTACACGCTGCGCACCGTGGCGCCCGAAGAGGTGGACGCCGCCATCGGCCCCGACGTGGCGGTCCTGATGCTGACCGAGGTGGACTACCGCACCGGCCGCAAGCACGACATGGCCGCGCTCACGGCCAGGGCCCAAGCGGCAGGCGCGCTGACCGTCTGGGACCTCGCGCATTCCGCCGGCGCCTTGCCCGTCGATGTCACCGGCACCGGCGCCGATATCGCCGTCGGCTGCACCTACAAGTACCTCAACTCCGGCCCCGGCGGACCGGCCTTCATCTATGTGGCGCCGAGATGGGCCGGCCGCGCCCGCCCCGCTCTGTCCGGCTGGCTCGGCCACGAGGCGCCCTTCGCCTTCGACCCCGCCTACCGCCCCGGCCGGGGGATCGAGCGGATGCGCGTCGGCACCCCCCCGGTCCTGCAGATGGCCGCGCTGGAAGCCAGCCTCGACATCTGGGACCAGGTGGACATGACCGCCGTCCGCGCCCGCTCGGTCGAGCTGACCGAAGCCTTCATCGCGGGGGTCGAGGCCGCCTGCCCCGCCCTGACCCTCGCCTCGCCCCGCGATCCCGTCCAGCGCGGCAGCCAGGTCAGCTTCCGCCACGCGCAGGGCTACGCGATCATGCAGGCGCTGATCGCCCGCGGCGTCATCGGCGACTTCCGCGCCCCCGACATCCTGCGCTTCGGCTTCACGCCGCTCTACACGGGGATGGAGGACGTGACGGGCGCGGTCGCGGCTCTGCGGGACATCCTCGACAACCGCCTCTGGGACCGCCCGGAATTCAAGAACCGCGCCAAGGTGACGTGAAGCGGGTGCTTTACACGCTGTCCACGTCCGAACCGCCGCATGGCGCGTACATGCTGCTTGCGCCTTACGACTCGCAGGGCCGGTCGAACCACTCCCGATGCTTCAGCCCCTTCGCCCTGAAATTCCGCCAATCGCAGGGAGGCAGGAACGGCGCGGTATTGCCGTCATAGAGCAGCGACGACCCGACCATCCCCCGATAGTGGCCGCCGCATCCGCCCTCGCCCGCCAGTCCGCTTTCGGCCATCGCGTCCGCGTAGGACAACCGCTGGAGTGGTGGATCGGCAAGGGCGTCAAAAAGCCCGTAGAACTCCGCCTGCAAGGACCAGACCAGAACGTAGCGGTCATTGAAGCAGACGAACTCGATGGCGCGGGCAAGGACGGTCCGTCCGTCCGCAGACAGAAGCACATCGTCGGAACGCGACAGGAAGCCCGGTTGGCGTGCGACGATCATGCCGTTCGGAAGGGTGGCACGTTGGGAGTAGGCTTCGACAATGCGAATGACCAAAACAGCGAGGACGAGACCGCCCGCAGCTACCTTTGCGGAGATCCCAGCGCGACCACACCAGCCACTCAGACGCGATGCTCCGGGCAAGCTTAGTCCTCCCGCCAAGCATACGCGCTGAAATCCTGATCGGCGAACACGTCGGCTACGAACTCTGCCGACCGATTTCCCACTATAGCGTAGGGCGCGCCGCCGACTTCGATCCCGGGGCCCACGGGGTCCCCGAACCGATCGCTGATGAAGAAATCTGCCCTGCCCGAGATCGCCAGCATTGAACCGTGCCTTCGGATCACTCCGGAAAAGTACCCGCGAACAACGCCGCACCCGTGCGAGAATGCTACCGGACCGAAATCATACGCATTTCTGAACTCGTGAGATATCGCTCCCTCGCCCTGTTGCCGGGCATTGCTTGCGATTTGACCGGCCAGCCGATGGAACACGCCTTCGTCTCCGTCACGATAGGCGTATTGTTCAGCAATAGCCTGAAGATGCCCAAGCTCTTCGAGCCTGACTGTCCGGCCGGCGCCGGAACAGTAGTGATTGACGAAATCGAGATCGGTCCAGGGTTGAACTTCCGGGCCGAATCCGGTCTGCAACGTGAAGTAGGCAAACTCCGTCTCGCCCGGAACATAAGGGACTGCGACGCATCGGCATCCGAATGCCTCGCCGGGATGCCCTTTTACCGGCGGATCGGTCCAATCGAAGAGATGGCCGTCGTTGATGCGGTGCGCGAGTCGAACGCGATCGTCGCGCCGGGTTCGCCAGACATGGCGACCGGATGTGCCTACCTCCTTCGGCGCGACGCGGATCGGAGCGCCCGTCCGGATGTAGTCTCCGAATGCCCGGCGATAGGCTTCGACTGAGATGACGGGCACGTCACGACCTTCCCTGGCACCCAACGGCAACGTGCCGGTGCAGATGCTAAGATTTGGTGGATTGACCGCTCGGTCTGACTGGCGCAGCAAAGCGGAACGGGACCACTCCCGCCTTCTGCGTCCGCGAAAGGCCCCCACCTCATGACCATGCGCCACTGGAACCCCGAAGGCATCGCCACCCCCGCCTCGCGCTCTTCTCATGCAGCATTGGTGGAGGGGGCGGCGCGCTCGCTCTGCTTCTCGGGCCGGGTGGGCATCGCCCCCGAAATCCTGCGCTTCGGCTTCACGCCGCTTTACACGACGATGGACGACGTGCGGAACGCCATCGCGGTCTTTTCGGACATCCTCGCCAGCGGCGAATGGGACAAACCGGAGTACAGGCGCCGCGCGGCGGTGACATGAACCCCACGGTCCGCCGCTTCCGCTCCGGCGACGCCGCCGCGACGCGCGAGGTCTTCGCCGAGGCCGTCCTTGTGGGCGCGGCGCCGCGCTATTCGGAAGCCGAGCGCCGCGACTGGGTGCCCGACCCGGCAATGCCCGAAGACTGGGGCGAGTGGCTCGACGAACACCTGACCTTCGTCGCCGAAGACGCCGGCGGCATCGTCGGCTTCATGATGATCGAGCGCGACGGCTACCTGAACATGGCCTTCGTCCGACCCGAGGCGATGGGCAAGGGGGTGGCCGGGACGCTTTACGCCGCTATCCTGTCCGAGGCGCGCGGCCTTGGCCTGACCCGCCTGACCGCTGCGGCCAGCCGCTTCTTCCAGGGGTTCCTGATCCGGCGCGGCTGGCGCGTCGTGCCGGGCCTGCCGGAAAGGCCTGACGTGACAATCCTCGATACGCCGAAAGACAACCCGCAGAACCGGGCGATGGCGCTCGACCTGCTGCCACCCTGAGGGAAGGAACCGAACCCCATGCCGATCCGCCGCTGGAACCCCCCAGGCATCGCCGCCCCCGCCTCGCGTTTTTCCCATGCCGCGCTGGCGACGGGCGCCACAAGCTGGCTCCACCTCTCGGGCCAGGTGGGCGTCGCGCCCGGCGGCCGGGTGGCCGAGGGGCTGGCCGCCCAGCTCGACCAGTGCTTCGCCAACGTCGCGGCGGGGCTGGCGGGCGCGGGGATGACCAGGGCCGATCTGGTGAAGCTCACCGTCTACGTCACCGACGCCTCGCCCGAGGCCGTCGCCACCTACCGCGCCCGCCGCGACGCCTTCGTCGGCGAGGGGCCCGCGCCGGCGGCGACCTATCTGGTCGTAGCCGGCCTTGCATCGGCCGCGCTTCTGGCCGAGGTGGACGCGGTGGCGGCGGCATGACCGGAGGGCGCGGATGACCCAACCCTACGACCTCGCCGACGAAGGCGCCGAGATGTCCTTCGACGGGCGCATGTCCTATGGCGACTACCTGCGGCTCGACGCGATCCTGACGGCACAAAAGCCCCTCAGCGACGCGCCCGACGAGATGCTCTTCATCATCCAGCACCAGACATCCGAACTCTGGATGCGGCTGATGATCCACGAACTCGCCGCCGCACGGGACGCCATCGCGGCGGATGCGCTGCAACCGGCCTTCAAGATGCTCGCCCGCGTGGCGCGGATCATGGAGCAGCTCAACTCCGCCTGGGACGTGCTGCGCACCATGACGCCATCCGACTACACCCGCTTCCGCGACCGGCTGGGGCAGTCCTCGGGGTTCCAGTCCTGGCAGTACCGGCTGATCGAATACGCTGCCGGCAACCGCAACGCCGCGATGCTGCGCCCGCACGCGCACCGCCCCGACATCCTGGGCAAGCTTGAAGCCGAACTCGCCCGCCCCTCGCTCTACGACGAGGCGATCCGCGCCGCCGCCCGCGCGGGCCTGCCGATGCCGGAACGCACACTGACCCGCGACCTCGCCGCGCAGTGGGACTACGACGCGGGGGTCGAGGCCGCCTGGGCCGTCGTCTACCGCGCCCCCGAAACCCGCTGGCCGCTTTACGAACTGGCCGAGAAGCTCGTGGATTTCGAAGACTACTTCCGCCGCTGGCGCTTCAACCACGTCACCACGGTGGAACGGGTGATCGGGCTGAAGCGCGGCACCGGGGGCACCGGGGGAACGAGCTATCTCAAGCGGATGCTGGAGGTGGAGCTTTTCCCAGAACTCTGGCGGGTCAGGACGGCGCTGTAAAAGGGGCGACGTTCCACGGAATCACCCTTCAATCCCCCCTCGCACCAGAGGGTGGCGCCCGACTGCGGGGGGGGCGCTCCAAAGGCTCGGTCCGCAGTTTATGGCGCGGCCAACCCCAACGGCGTTCCCGCGGACTGACGCTGCGGTGCCGCCCGCCGCCGAACGCAATGGGGGGTGTGATGAGCGCCCGGAAGACATGCCAGTGGCATGTCTTCAGCGAAGAACGCCCGGCCCGTGGCCGGGCCGGGAGGCGGGCGCCGCCCGGGTGGCTC
>JBJXFU010000097.1:0-13475 GCA_046155885.1 Paracoccaceae bacterium | reverse complement strand
GAACGACATGACCGACGTGTCCGCCATCGGACTGGGCCTGATGGGATCGGCGCTCGCCCGGGCACTCCTTGCCGCCGGTTTCGGCGTCACCGTCTGGAATCGGTCCGCCGAAAAGTGCCGGTCTTTCGCGGCGCAGGGGGCGAAGGTGGCGGCCAGTCTTGCCGACGCGGTGTCGGCCGCGCCGGTCATCCTGTTCTGCATCGACAGTTACGCAAGCTCCCGGGCGCTGCTCGGTGCCGCAGAGGTCGCGCCCGGGCTGAAGGACCGGCTGGTCATCCATCTGAGCACCGGCGCCCCGGCGGACGCGCGCGCGGCCGCAACCTGGTTCGCGGCACGGGGCGCGGGGTATCTGGACGGGGCGATCCTTTGCGGGCCAAGGGTGATCGGCACGCCGGACGCGCTGCTTCTGTTCTCGGGCCCGAAGGCGGGGTTCGACCGGGCGGGCGCGGTGCTGCGGGCGCTTGCGCCGGAGGCCCGCTGGGTGGGCGAGGAGGTCGGGGCCGCCTCGGCCATCGACCTTGCCTGGCTGTCGCAGCTTTACGGAACCTTCGTCGCCGCCGCCCACGGCGCGCTGATCTGCGAATCCGAAGGCGTGGACCTCGGCCTCTACCTCGACGTGCTCGACCCGGCGGGGTCGGCGAAGTGGATCGTCACCGCGATCAGGGACGGCGCCTTCGACACGCCCACGGCGACCCTGTCGGTCTGGAACGACGCGCTTCGACGGGTTCGCGAACACGCCCGCGCTGCCGGCATCTCGCCGGAAGTGCCGGACTTCGTCGCCGCCATCCTGGACCGGGCCGAGGCGCAGGGCCTTGGCGGCAAGCACATCGCTTCGCTCGTCAAGGTGCTTCGGTCCGGCGCAGGAAAAGGAACCCGGTGACGATGACCCGCCCGCCCTGCGCCGCCACCCGACTTGTCGATGACGCTCGCGTCCGGGTCACCCGCTTCGACTTCGCCCCGGGGGCCGAGACCGGCTGGCACCGGCACGGGTTCGACTATGTGATCGTCGCGGTCACCGACTGCCAGATGCTGATCGAAGAGCCGGGGGGCGGGACGCGGCGGGTGCTGGTGCCTTCGGGCGCGGCCTACCGCCGGGAGGAAGGGGTCGAGCACAATGTCGTCAACGACGGCGCGGGGGCGATGCGTTTCATCGAGGTGGAAGTGAAGTGACCCTCACCTACCGGCCGATGACGGCGGACGATATCGGGGCCACAATCGAGGTTCGCCTGTCGACCGTCGAGAACGCGATCACCCTTGCGGAGATGCGCGACGGGTACGGGGTCACGCCCGAAAGCATCGCGGCCGGGCTCGCCGCCGACGCCGCCGGCTGGGTCTGCGAAGCGGCGGGCTGCGTGGTGGGTTTCGCGATGGGCGACCGGGCGACGGGCGAGGTCACGGTCATCGCCCTGCGCCCCTCGCACGAAGGCCGGGGGATCGGCGCGGCGCTCATGGCCCGGGTCGAGGACTGGCTTTTCGCGGCCGGTCACGACCGGCTCTGGCTTCTGGCCAATCCCGACCCCTCGGTGCGGGCCGGCGGGTTCTACGCGGCAAGGGGGTGGCGACCCGCAGGGCGGATGCGCGGCGAGGACGTCGTGCTTGAACTTGCCCGTGCCGACCGGTGGCCCGGCCGGGCCGGGGACGCCGTGGACGGATTGGACGCGCCCGCGCCTTTGCAATAGGGTCCGGCGGCAGACCCATTCAGGCGATCCCCCCATGTCCGACACCCGCGCCCAGCGCCGCCTTGCCGCCATCCTCGCGGCCGACGTGGCGGGCTATTCGCGGATGATGGGCGAGGACGAGGCGGGCACGATTTCCGCCCTGCGCGAGGTCTGGGCGACGCGCTTCAACCCTGCGGTGGCCGCGCATGGCGGGCGCGTCGTAAAGACGATGGGCGACGGCGCGCTGGTGGAATTCGCCAGCGCGGTGGACGCGGTCGAATGCGGGCTGGCGATCCAGGCGGCGATGGCCGCGTTCAACGGCGCGCGCGACGGTAGGGGCCCGATCGTCTTCCGTGTCGGCATCAATCTCGGCGATATCCTGATCGACGGCGACGATATCCTCGGCGACGGGGTGAATGTCGCGGCGCGCCTGGAATCCCAGGCCCCGCTCGGGGGCATCCTTGTTTCGGACGGCATCCATGCGCAGGTGCGGGGCAAGGTGGGCGCCGACTTCGCGGATGCGGGCGAGCTCAGCCTCAAGAACATCGCGGTGCCGGTGCGGGCCTGGCGCTGGGGTGGCGAGGCCGGGCCTGCCGCGGCAGGCGCCGCGAAACCCGCAGAGCTTGAAGAGGCCGGGCCATCGATCGCCGTCCTGCCGTTCAACAACATGTCGGGCGACCCTGAGCAGGAATACTTCTCGGACGGCATCAGCGAGGACATCATCACCGATCTCTCCAAGGTCGGCGGGCTGATGGTGATCGCCCGCAACTCGAGCTTCGCCTACAAGGGAAAGGCGCCGGACATCCGCGTCGTGGGCCGCGAGTTGGGCGTGACTTCGGTGCTGGAAGGGTCGATCCGGAAGGGCGGCAACCGCGTCCGCATCAACGCCCAGCTGATCGACGCCCGCAACGGCGCGCATCTCTGGGCCGACCGCTTCGACCGCGACCTGACGGACATCTTCGAGGTGCAGGACGAGGTGACGCAGCGCATTGTCGAGGCGCTGCGCGTGACGCTGAAGCCCGCGGAAAAGGCGCTCCTCGCCGAGGCGCCCACCCGCAGCGTCGAGGCGCACGACCTGTTCCTTCGGGGGCGCGAACTTCTCTTTGGCCCGGCCAAATCGGCCGCCAACTTCGCCTTGGCGGTCGACCGTCTCCGTCAGGCGATCGCGGCCGACCCCGGCTATGCCCTGCCCTATTCCGGTCTGGGCATGGCCTATACGCACGATTTCACCAATCACTGGTCCGATACCGAGGACCCGCTTTCTCTGGCCGGGCACTTCGCCACGCTCGGGGTTGAGAAGGGGCCGAGCGAACCCTTTGCGCACTACGTGCTGGGGGTGGTGAAGGTCTGGCAGTGCGATCTCGATGCGGCGCGGGCACTTGAGGAACGCGCACTGGCGCTCAGCCCGAATTTCGCGCCGGCCTTCGGCGCGCTCGGACTGGCCGAGGTCTATCTGGGACTGCCGCTGGAAGGGGCCGAGCATATCCGGCGCGGCATGCTGCTCGATCCGGGATTCTCGCATCAGTCGCTGCATTTCCTCGGGCTCGCGCAATTCATGGCGGGCGATCTGGCCGCCTCTGCCGAAAGCTTCCGCGAACGCATCCGGCTCAGCCCGGGCACCGATCTTTCGCGCGGGTTCCTGGCGTCGGTCCTGGGGAATCTGGGCGAAGCGGACGAGGCGCGGCGGGTCTGGGAGGAGCTGAAGGCGATCAACCCGAAGTACACGATGGGCGAACACCTCGCCCGCTCGCCCTTCCGCCGCGAGGCCGATGTCGCGACCATCCGGGACGGGCTCGCCAAGGCGGGGATCGCCGACTGAGCCGCTTGCCGCCCGCCCGGGCGCCCCTTAGCATCGCGGCCGATCCCGGGGGTGGAGGGACCTATGCCGCCTGACGCCGTCGAGCGCCGCCTCGCCGCGATCCTTGCCGCCGATGTCGTCGGCTACAGCCGTCTGATGGAGGCCAACGAGGAACGCACGATGGCGGCCTTGAAGTACCATCGCCGCGAGTTCTTCGACCCGACCGTCGCCAAGCATGGCGGGCGCATCTTCAAGGTGATGGGCGACGGGTTTCTGGTGGAGTTTGGCTCAGCGGTGAGTGCGGCGCTTTGCGCGGTGGATATCCAGCAGGGCATGGCGCTGCGCAATCAGGACGTGCCGGGGGATCAGCGCATCGCCTTCCGCATCGGCGTCAATCTGGGCGACGTGATGGTGGAGGGGACGGACCTGCATGGCGAGGGCGTGAACGTGGCCGCGCGGCTGGAAGGCATGGCCGATCCCGGCGGCATCTGCGTGTCGGCCAAGGTTCACGGCGAGGTGCGGGGCAAGGTGGATGCCGGCTTCACTGACATGGGCGAGAGGGCGATGAAGAACATCGCCCTGCCGCAGCGCGTCTACAAGATGGGTGGGGCGGCTTTCGCGAAACCGGACGCAGGCCAGCCCGAGAGGCCTTCGATCGCGGTCCTTGCCTTCGAGAACATGTCGGGCGATCCGGAGCAGGAGTACCTGTCCGACGGAATTTCCGAAGACATCATCACCGAACTCAGCCGTTTCCGCGAGCTTTTCGTCATCGCCCGAAACTCCTCCTTCTCCTACAAGGGGAAATCGACAAGGGTCCAGGATATCGGCCGCGACCTGCGGGTCGGCTATGTGGTCGAGGGCAGCGTCCGAAGGGCCGGGCGCCGCGTCCGCATCACCGTGCAGCTGGTCGAGACCGAAACCGGAAATCATGTCTGGGCCGAACGCTACGACCGGGAAATGGCCGATATCTTCGACTTGCAGGACGAGATCACCCAGACCATCGCCTCGGTGCTGCCGCTTCGCCTGCAAGGCGCGCTGGTCGAACGTGCCCGCCGGAAGCCAACCGAGAACCTGTCGGCCTATGAATGTTTCCTGCAGGCGCAGTGGCTGGCCGATAAGACCAGCCGCAACGCCCCGAAGTCGCTGGAGCTGCTGGCGGCGGCGATTCGCATCGACCCGAAATATGCGCGTGCCCATGCGCTGGCGGCCTTGGTGCGGGCCTACAGCGTGTTCACCTTCAGCCCGATCGGCGCCGATCCGACGATCGCCGCGCGCGCCGACATCGCGGCGGCGCTCGCCTTGGGGGAGGGCGATCACTTCGTTCACGTGATGGCCTGCCACGTCTACCTGAACAGCGGCGAACATGACCTGGCACAGGTTCACCTCGACAAGGCGATTGCCCTGAACCCCAGCGATTTCAATGCCAGGATCGAGCAGGGCATCCTGATGAACTATTCGGGAAACGCGCAGGCGGCCGTCGCGTATCTGCATGCGGCGCTGGCGCAAGACCCGTTGGCGCCCGATCACCAGTATGAATGCCTGGCCGAGGCCAACTACATGGCGGGCAACTATGCGGAAGCCGCCCGCATCTACGAACGCTGGCGCGATCCGCCCGCGCATATGTACACCCATCTTGCCGCATGCCACGCGCAGCTCGGCCAAGCCGAGGAAACCCGGCACGCTGCGGCCATGTTCGGGGACCTGCGGCCCGCGGAGTCCGACTTCGCCTTCTACGCTAGGGCGCATGCCCGTATCTGCAAGCGTCCCGAGGATGCCGCGCATTGGCTGGACGGCTACCGCAAGGCGGGCCTGCTGACATGAGCGGGCAATCCGCCGAACGCCGGCTTGCGGCGATCCTTGCGGCCGATGTCGTCGGCTACTCGCGCCTGATGGAGGCCAACGAGGAAGCCACCTTGGCAGCGCTGAAGGCGCATCGCCGCGAGGTGCTCGACCCGGCGGTGGCCGGGCATGGCGGGCGGGTCTTCAAAACGATGGGCGACGGGTTCCTGATCGAATTCGGCAGCGTCGTCGGGGCGATGCGCTGCGCGATGGACATGCAGCGCGCGATGCCGGAGCGGAACGCGGGCCTGCCCGAGGACCGGCATATCCGCCTTCGGATCGGCATCCATCTCGGCGATGTGCTGGTCGAGGCGGGCGATGTTTTCGGGGACGGGGTCAATATCGCGGCCCGCCTCGAGGCGCTGGCCTCTCCTGGCGGCGTGGTCGTTTCCCATGCGGTGAAAGAGCAGGTCGGATCGCGGGTCGGGGTGGTGTTTTCGGACCTTGGAGAGAAGGCCCTGAAGAACATCAGTCAGTCCGTCCGGGTATACGAGGTGCGCGCCCAGTCGCCGACGGAGGGCGTGCCGGGCGACCGGGAGCCCGCGCCTTCGTCCTCTCCTCTGCCCGTGCCCGGCAAACCCTCGATCGCGGTCCTGCCCTTCGCCAACCTCAGCGGCGATGCGGAGCAGGAGTATTTAGCCGACGGGATCGTCGAGGACATCATCACCGCCCTGTCGCGCTTCAACGGGTTGTTCGTGATCGCGCGGAACTCGACCTTCGTCTACAAGGGTCGGGCCGTCGATGTCCGGACGGTCGGCCGCGAGCTTGGCGTGCGCTATGTGCTGGAAGGCAGCGTCCGGCGGGGCGGTGACCGGCTGCGGATCACCGGGCAGCTTGTCGAGGCCGAGACCGGCGCGCATCTCTGGGCCGACCGCTTCGACGGCGGGCTGGCCGATGTCTTCGACCTTCAGGACCAGGTGACGGCGTCGGTTGTGGGCGCGATCGCGCCCACCATCGAGAAGGCCGAGATCGAGCGCAACCGCTACAAGCCCACAAGCAACCTCGATGCCTATGACTATTACCTGCGGGGGGTCGCGGGGCTTCATCTGTGGACGCGCGCTGGCAACGCGGAGGCGCTGGCCAACTTCTCCCGGGCGACCGGCCTCGACCCCGGGTTCGCCGCCGCCTACGGGAATGCGACGCGCTGTTTCATCCAGCGCAAGGCGGCCGGGTGGGCGGGCGACGACGCGGCCGACTTCGCGGAAGTCACCCGGCTTGCTGCTCTCGCCTTCCGGCTGGGAAAGGACGACGCCATCGCGCTTTGCACCGCAGGCTTCGCGACGACGTACATCTTGGGGGATTTCGACACCGGGATCGAAATGTCCGAGAGGGCACTGACGCTCAATCCGAACCTTGCCTCGGGATGGATGTTCGGAGGCTGGTGCCGGATCTGGAACGGCGACCTCGAGATTGGGGCCAGCCAGATGGGTCGGGCCATGCAACTGAGCCCGCAAGACACCCAGAGCTTCGCCATGCGGACGGGGATCGCGGCGGCGCATCTCTTCGCGGGCCGCTACGCCGAAGCCGGGGAATGGGCGCGCGCCGCGATCCGCGAACAGCCCGGTTTCCTGATTTCCCACAGCATCGCCATTGCCGCCGCCGCGCTGAGCGGGCAGGTGGAAGAAGCCCGGGCGGCTGCCGGCAGGCTTTCTGATTTCGTTCCCGTCGCCACGATCTCCGCCCTGCGCCGCCAGATGCCGATCCGCAGGACAGAGCACCGGGAGATACTTCTGAAAGGCCTTAGCCTGGCGGGGTTGCCTGACTGAGCGGCTTGCCGCCGGGCCCGACGCTACCTAGGGTTCGCACCGACCTCGCCGGAGTGACCGATGCCCGACGACCGCGCCGAACGCCGCCTTGCCGCGATCCTTGCAGCGGACGTCGTCGGCTATTCGCGGCTGATGGAAGCGAACGAGGAAGCGACGATGGCCGCGCTGAAGGCGCACCGGCGCGAGGTGCTGGACCCGGTGGTGGCCGGGCACGGCGGGCGCATCTTCAAGGCGATGGGGGACGGCTTCCTGGTCGAGTTTCCCAGTGTCGTCGGGGCGATGCGTTGCGCGATGGAGGTGCAGCGCGCGATGCCGGAGCGGAACGCGGGCCTGCCCGAGGACCGGCATATCCGCTTCCGCATCGGGGTGAATCTGGGCGACCTGATCGTTGAGGGCGGGGACTTCTACGGCGACGGGGTGAACATCGCCGCGCGGCTGGAAGCGCTGGCCCGGCCGGGCGGCATCCTGTGCTCGTCGGTGGTGCGCGAGCAGGTCGGCAACCGGCTCGACGCCGTCTTCGCGGACGAAGGCGAGATTGCGCTGAAGAACATCAGCCAGCCGGTGCGCGCCTTCAGCGTCAGCCCGCCCGCCGCCGCGCTTCCGGCGCCCGGGGCCGCCGCGCGGCGCGACCGGCCCTCGGTCGCCGTGCTCCCTTTCGCCAACATGTCCAACGACCCCGAGCAGGAGTTCTTTTCGGACGGGATCACCGAGGACATCATCACCGACCTGTCGAACGTCTCGGGCCTTTTCGTGATCGGGCGGAACACCGTCTTCGCCTACAAGGGCAAGGCGGTGGACCTTGAGGAAACGGCGCGGAAGCTGGGCGTCGCTTGGCTACTGGAAGGCAGCGTCAGGAAGGCCGGCAACCGCGTCAGGATCACCGCGCAGCTGATCGACGGCGGGACCGGGGGCCACGTCTGGGCCGCGCGCTACGACCGTGACCTGACGGATATCTTCGCGGTGCAGGACGAGATCACCCAGGCCATCGTGAGCGAGCTGAAGGTGAAGCTTCTGCCCGAAGAGAAGGCGGCCATCGGGCAGGCGCCGACGGGCAACGTCGAGGCCTATACGCACTACCTCAAGGGGATGGACTTCCTGCGGATGGAGGCGCGTTTGCCGCTGCTGCGCGCCCGCCAGCTTTTCTCCAGGGCGATCGAGCTTGACCCGGGCTATGCGCGTGCCTTCGCGGCGCGCTCCTATGCGGGAAGCCTGCTCGAATCTCGGCATGGCGAGGCCCTTGCACCCGGCGAGGTCCTTGCCGACGCCGACCGTGCGGTTCTGCTGTCGCCGGACCTGCCTGCCGCGCATGTGGCGCGGGGCAGGGCCATGGGGGCCGCCGCGCGCGATGACGAGGCGGTCAGGGCTTATGTGCGGGCGCTGGAGCTCGACCCCGACAATGCCGAGGCGCATTTCGAATTCGGGCGCTTCTGCACCAAGCTCGGCCGCTTTGAAGACTCCGTCGCGCACCATCTGCGCGCCACCGAGATCCAGCCCGAAGACTGTTTCGCGCCCTTGATGCTGTCACAGGCGCTCTACAAGGTCGGCCGCACCGACGAGGTCGCTCCTTACGTCGAGATCGGTATCCGCCGGGCCTATGAACTGCTGCGCCGGCACCCCGAGAACACACGCCCCGCGCAACTGATCGCGCCGTCGCTGGCCTATCTCGGGCGGCGGGAGGAGGCACTGGAGTGCCTGAACCGGGTTCTGGCGGCCGAGCCGGACGACAATCAGGCGCGCTACAATGCCGCCTGCACCTATGCCGTTCTGGGCGAAGTGGACAAGGCTGCCGACCTGATCGGCGAATGGCTCACGCGGGTGCCGCGCGATGCCAGGCTGTGGTTCCTGAACGACCCCGACTTCGACGACGTCAAGGACCACCCGCGCTTCCGCCCCCTCTTCGCCCTCGCCTCGGCCGCTGCGGTCAGCCCGGACCTGCAAGCGCCCTGAGCGCCCGGACCACCATCGCGTGATCCTCTGTGTCGGGCAGGCCGGATACCGTGGCGACCGCAACGATGCCCGCGCTCCTCACGCGGACCGGCACCGCGCCGCCCGACAGCGCATGATCGGCCTCGGACAGGCCCGCATGAGCAAGGCCGCGCCCCTTCGCCTCATGGCTCAGCCGCTGGACGAGCGAGGAGGTACCGAAGAAGAAAGCCACATTCGACTTCCGCCGCGCCCAGTTGTCGTTGTTCTGGGCCGATCCGGGAAGCGAGGCGTGGAAAAGCGTGCGGTTCGGGGTGCGGATGTCGATGACGATGGGGTGGCCGTTCGCCAGCCCCTCGGCCAGTATCGCCTGGCCTATGCGCAGCGCCTCGGCCTCGGTGAAGGCCGCCAGAACCAGCGCCGATTCCTCGGCCAGAACCTCGTCCGCGTTCATCGGTGCCTCCGCCCTTGCCCGCGCACCGGGCTAGCAGATCGCAGCCGGTCCGCACAGGGGGAGACGCCGCAAGAATCCCGTTGACCGCCCGCCGGGCCGGTGTAGCGTTCCGCTTGACCAAACGGTCAGAAAAAAGTGGGCGGGGCGGCGCACCCGGCCCGGGCAGGGAGCGAAGAACATGGCCGCACAGGGCGGAACCCCCGGCGCGAACCTTCGCATCGACGGGGCGCGGCTGTGGGACAGCCTGATGGAAATGGCGAAGATCGGCCCCGGCGTGGCGGGCGGCAACAACCGCCAGACGCTGACCGACGCCGACGGCGAGGGGCGGCATCTGTTCCGGCGCTGGTGCGAGGCGGCGGGGATGTCGATGGGCGTGGACAGCATGGGCAACATGTTCGCCTCGCGGGCGGGGACCGAGGACCTGCCCCCGGTCTACATGGGCTCGCACCTCGACACTCAGCCGACAGGGGGCAAGTACGACGGGGTGTTGGGAGTGCTGGGTGCGCTGGAAGTGGTGCGCACGATGAACGACCTTGGCATCCGCACCCGCCACCCGATCGTGGTGACGAACTGGACGAACGAGGAGGGGGCGCGCTTCGCGCCGGCAATGCTTGCCTCGGGCGTCTTCGCGGGCATCCATACCGAGGACTACGCCAAGTCGCGGAAAGACCCGGACGGAAAGGTCTTCGGCGAGGAACTGGCGAGGATCGGCTGGGTCGGCACCGAAAAGGTCGGCGCGCGGAAGATCCACGCGATGTTCGAGCTGCACATCGAACAGGGGCCGATCCTGGAGGCCGAAGGGAAAGAGATCGGCGTCGTGACCCACGGGCAGGGGCTCTGGTGGCTGGAGATCACTTTGACGGGCAAGGACGCGCATACCGGATCGACGCCGATGGCGATGCGGGTGAACGCGGGGCTGGGGATGGCGCGGGTGGTGGAGCGGGTCCACCAGATCGCGATGGCGCATCAGCCGAACGCGGTGGGCGCGGTGGGGCAGGTGTTCGTGTTTCCGAACTCGCGGAACGTGATCCCGGGGAAGGTGGTGTTCACGGTCGATATCCGCTCGCCCGAGCAGGGCAAGCTCGACCTGATGCGGGGCGAGGTGGAGCGGGCGGCGCGGGCGGTGGCGACGGAACTGGGGCTGGGCTGCGGGATCGAGGCGGTGGGGCATTTCGACCCGGTGACCTTCGATCCGGGGCTGGTGAAGGTGGTGCGGGGGGCGGCGGAGCGGCTGGGCTATTCCCACATGGATATCGTCAGCGGCGCCGGGCATGACGCCTGCTGGATCAACCGCGTGGCGCCCACGGTGATGGTGATGTGCCCCTGCGTGGGGGGATTGAGCCACAACGAGGCGGAGGAGATTTCGCCGGAGTGGGCGAAGGCGGGGACGGATGTGCTGTTCCACGCGGTCTTGGAGACGGCGGGGGTGGTGGGGTGAGGGTCAAGGGAAAACCCGCCCCGGGCTTGACCCGGGGCCTCCGCTCAAGCCGCGCGGCGCTCGCGGGCGGGAGAGGCCCCGGGTCAAGCCCGGGGCGGGGTTTACACTCGGTTAACCCTGATCACCCAAACCGGAAGAGTGCCCCACTTCGTCTACATCATGGCCTCGCGCCCCGGTGGGGCGATCTACGTAGGACGCACCACGAACCTATCGGCACGGGTCGAGGCACATCGTGCCGGGCTGTCGGCCCATACGGCGAAGTACAAGATCAGGACCCTCGTCTGGTTCGAGGCGCACGAGGACTTCGCGGAAAGCCTGCGCCGCGAACGCGCTATCAAGCACTGGCCGCGTGCGTGGAAGAACACGCTGATCCACGAGCGCAATCCGGACTGGCGGGATATCAGCGGGCACATTCCCTTTTGACGAAACCCGCCCCGGACCTGATCCGGGGCCTCCCCTGCCACCTGCGCCCCGGCCTCGACGAGAGGCCCCGGGTCGAGCCCGGGGCGGGTGGTCCGGTCGGGCGGGCGCGCGCGGATGGGGAAACGCACTGCGTTTCCCCGCGCGAAGCGGTGCGGGTGCCCCCGGCAACAGCGGTGCGCGAAATGACGGAGGCCGGCCCCCGCCCGGGCGGGGGAGAAGCCCCCGCCTGGGGGCGGGCGGGGGCTGGCCGGAACGCTTTGGCGTCCCGGCCGGGGCGGGTTGAGAGGGTGGGGCGTGGTGCGGAGCCACGGGTCTCCGCGCCATTGAGGGTGATGGGGAACGCACCTGAATTGGTGGTCAGGCGGTAGCAATGTTCCAAGTTAAACTTCAGAGGAAGAGCGTTCCCGATGAGGAGTTGATTGAAGATCTGAAGGACGTGGCATCAGGCCATTCCAAAACAAGTCTAACGACGCGCGAATACAATAATATTGGGCGATTTCATTCTACTCTTTTCATTCAGAGATTTGGTTCATGGCTAGTGGCTTTGGAAAAGGCTGGGCTGTCGAGAACTTTTCATCGGAACATACCGGAAGACGAGTTGTTCGAGAATTTTGCGAGAGTCTGGGTTGAAACGGGCCGCCAACCTTCGTTTCACAAACTCAAGGTTGTGAACTCAAAATACTCCAGCGCGACTTATGTCCATAGATTTGGTTCTTGGAACAAAGCGCTGCTGGCCTTCGAGGCTTGGGCAAATGAAGGCGACGGGCCGCCAAAGTACGCTGATAGTTTGCCAATTGCTACTAGACGTAGCCCGCGGGCGATTAGTTGGCGCTTAAGAGCAAAGGTTCTGATGCGGGACGGGGCAACATGCCAATTGTGCGGAGCTTCTCCTCAATCTGGCGCGAGGCTCCATGTCGATCACGTTGTTCCGTGGAGCAAGGGTGGCGATACGTCTTTGGAGAATCTACGAATCCTCTGCGCCCAGTGCAATATTGGAAAGGGCGACTTTATGCCAGAAAGTGAGCATGAAATATGACCACCGTCATCCGCAACGGCACCATCGTCACCGCCGACCTCACCTACAAGGCAGATGTCGCCATAGACCAGGGCCGCATCACCGCCATCGGCCCCCGCCTCAAGGGCGACAAAACCCTCGACGCCACCGGCTGCTACGTCATGCCGGGGGGCATCGACCCGCATACCCACCTCGAGATGCCCTTCATGGGCACCTACTCCTCCGACGACTTCGAATCCGGCACCCGCGCCGCGCTCTCCGGCGGCACCACGATGGTCGTCGATTTCGTCCTGCCCGGCCAGGGCCAGGGCCTCATCGACGCCACCCAGATGTGGCACAACAAGTCGGGCCGGGCGAACTGCGACTACAGCTACCACATGGCGATCACCTGGTGGGGCGAGCGGGTCTGGGATGACATGAAGACCGTGACTGAGCGGGGCATCAACACCTTCAAGCACTTCATGGCCTACAAGGGCGCGCTGATGGTGAACGACGACGAGATGTTCGCCTCGTTCACCCGCTGCGCCCAGCTTGGCGCGATCCCGCTGGTGCACGCCGAGAATGGCGACGTGGTGGCGGAGCTTCAGCGCAAGCTCCTCGCGGCGGGCAACACCGGCCCCGAGGCCCACGCCTGGTCCCGCCCCCCGGCGGTGGAAGGCGAGGCGACGAACCGCGCCATCATGATCGCCGACATGGCGGGGGTGCCGGTCTATATCGTGCACACCTCCTGCGAGGAGGCGCACGAGGCGATCCGGCGGGCGCGGATGCAGGGGAAACGCGTCTGGGGCGAGCCGCTGATCCAGCACCTGACGCTGGACGACAGCGAATACGCCCACAAAAGCTGGGACCACGCCGCCCGCCGCGTGATGTCGCCGCCGTTCCGTGACAAGCGGCATCAGGATTCGCTCTGGGCGGGGCTGGCATCGGGGTCGCTGAGCGTGGTGGCCACCGACCACTGCGCCTTCACGACCGAACAGAAGCGCTTCGGGGTAGGGGATTTCACGAAGATACCCAACGGCACGGGGGGGCTGGAAGACCGGATGCCGATGCTCTGGACCCATGGGGTGAACACCGGGCGGATCACGATGAACGAATTCGTCGCGGTTACCTCAACGAACATCGCCAAGATATTGAACTGCTACCCGAAAAAGGGTGCGGTGC
>JBJXFU010000096.1:0-33119 GCA_046155885.1 Paracoccaceae bacterium | reverse complement strand
GGCGCCACGGTGACCGACGGCGTGGTGCGGGCCTTCACCGCGTATTCGGCCGCCGGAACCTCGGTTTCGACCGCCGCGCAGGCCGAGGATGCGATGGCGCGGCTGATGCGGCTGCTGGCCGACCAGGTGGTCACCCGGCTGATCGCGGCGACGGCCGCGGCGGGTCCGTGAAGCTGTCCGGCCCGGCGGCGGCGCGGTTTCTGGCGCGCCCCGATGCCGGCGCGCCGGGGCTTTTGCTTTTTGGCGCCGATCCGATGCGCGTGGCGCTGAAGCGGGCCGAGGCGGTCGCCGCGATCGTCGGCCCCGGAGGCGAGGCCGACATGCGGGTGACCCGCATCGCGGCGGCCGACCTGCGCCGCGACCCCGCGCTTCTGGCCGACGCGCTGCGCGCCCGGGGCTTCTTTCCCGGCCCGCGTGCCGTGGTGCTTGAGGACGCGGGCGACGGCCATGCCCCGGCGGTGGCCGAGGCGATCGCGGGATGGGCGGGCGGCGACGGGCAGCTGGTGGTGACGGCGGGGCAGCTCAAGCCCGCCTCGGCGCTGCGCAAGCTGTTCGAGGGCCACCCTGCCGCCCCCGCCATCGGCGTCTATGACGACCCGCCATCGCGGGAAGAGATCGGCCGCATCGTCGCTGCCGCCGGCATCGGCCGGATCGCGCCGGCGGCGATGGAGGCGCTGGCCGCCCTGGCCGCCGCGCAGGACCCGGGCGATTTCCGCCAGACGGTGGGCAAGCTGGCGCTTTACACGCTGGGCGCCGAGGCGCCGGTCGGGGCGGAGGATGTGGCGGCGATCGCGCCATCGGGCGTCGAGGCCGATCTGGACGAGGTGCTGGCAGCGGCCGCCGAAGGGCGGGCGGGGGCGCTTCCCGACCTTATCCGGCGGCTCGGGCCGAAGACCGACATGGGGCGGGTGGCGACGCTGGCCAACCAGCATTTCCGGCTGCTTCTGACGCTGCGGTCCGATCCGGCGGGGGCCGAGGCGGCGGCGGGGCGGATCCGGCCGCCGCTGTTCGGGCCGCGCCGGGACCGGCTTCTGCGGCAGGCGAAGGGCTGCGGGGCGGTGGCGCTGACCGGCGCCATCGCGGCGCTGACGGAGACCGAGCTGGCGCTGCGGTCTTCGCCGCGCGTGCCCGGGGCGGCGCTGGTCGAACGCGCGCTTCTGCGCATCGCCCACCGCGTCCGGGAAGAGGCTGAGCGTCCGTCGGGCCAGCCGGCGGGGCGGGGCTGAGCGCGGGCCGCCGGCCGCCCCTTGCGGCCGCCGGCGTCGCATGCATCCATCCATCCGCGCGACCGGGCCGCGCCTTCCCTGCCCGGCACTGCGAGGGCCCATGCTGACCGTGATCGGAACGACCCGCAGCCGCGCGCTGCGCGTGATCTGGATGCTGGAGGAGCTGGGCCTTGCCTATGGCCACATCCCCGCCGCGCCGCGTTCGCCGGGCGTGGTCGGGGTGAACCCCGCCGGCAAGGTGCCGGTGCTGGTCGAGGACGGCGTGCCGATCACCGATTCGACGGCGATCCTGCACTACCTCGCCGACAGGCACGGCAGGCTTACCCACAAGGCCGGAACCATCGAACGGGCGCGGCAGGACAGCCTGACGCAGTTCCTGCTGGACGAATTCGACGCCGCCCTCTGGGTCGCGGCGCGCCACAGCTTCATCCTGCCCGAGGAGCTGCGGCAGTCGTCGATCAAGGAGTCGCTGAAATGGGAGTTCGGGCGCAGCCAGAGGACGCTGGCGCTGCGCATGGGCGAGGGGCCGTTCCTGACCGGGGAGGCGATGACGGTGCCGGACATCATCCTGACGCACTGCCTGAACTGGGCGGGCTCGGCACGCTTCCCGGTCGACGAGGACCGCTTCGGCGGCTACCTGCGGCGGATGCGCGACCGCCCCGCCTATGTGTGCGCGGCGGCGCGGCCCTGAGGCGGACCCGGGATCGCTTCCGGCGCTAGTTCCCGCCCGGGAGCAGCGATGCGATCCGCGAGGCCAGATCCCGCAGCGTGCGTTCGTCGTCGGCGAGCTGCCTGTCGACCTCGCGCGACAGGCGCAGCGAAAGGGTGTTCAGCTGGTGGACGGTGGCGCCTTCCTTTTCCACGCGCACCAGTTCCCGCATGAAGGCCACCATCGCGGCTTCGACCCGCTGGTTCTCGATCCCGATCAGGTCGCTGTAGTAGAGCTCGTCGAAGCGCGCCCGCCGGTTCGGGTCGGTTCCGGCATGGGTGGCGAGGAAGGCGGCCGTCGTGCGTGCCTCGGACAGCGCCTTGCGGAACCGGTCATGCCGCTGGCGTTCGAATTCGAGCTGGCTGGACAGGATTTCCGCTTGGCGGATTTCCGCTTGGCGCCGTTCATGCGCAAGCCCGTCCTGGCGGGCGTCCTCGCGCCCCTGGACGTAGCCCGCGTAGGTGAAGGCCCCGCCGGCGATCACGGTCAGGGCCGAGGCGAGCCTGATGAACACGTCCCAGTATTTAGTCGCAAGCTCGCCGGTCGCGCCCGAGCTTTTCTTCATCCAGCGCGCAAAGCCGAGCGCGCCGAGAACAGGGGCGGCGACGATGCCGGCCAGAATCCATTCCCAGTACAAGTCGAACATGGCAAATGCCTCCGCCATAGCGGCCTGAAATGCCGCGATGATGCGTCGGCAGGTCCGGTACGGCAAGGTCGGAGAATCGTGACCCCGGGGCGAGCGCGCCGTGAAGCCGCCGGCGCGCGCCCCTGCGCGGGGAACCAGTCCCTTGGCGATCCGGTTGCGGGGGGATGGGTTGGAGGAGAGGCTTCGCCGGGCGCGCCCACCCGACAGCGGCGGGTGGGGGAAGGCCGCCCCCGGCCGGAAGGTGGGCCGTTCCCTCTCCCCGGAGCGGGGGGAGGGCAAGGGCGGGGGGCTTCGGGGCGGGCGGAGGTCGGCTGCGGGTGCGCCGCCCGCGCCCGACACCGGTCAGGCGCGGGACGGCACGTGGCGGGAGAGGGAAGCGCCCTCTCCTTCGGCCGGGTGCGGGGGAGGCCCGCTGGCAGAGGGAAGTGCGGCCGGTCAGCCCCGCGCCGCCGCCGCCCGCCCGGCCCGGAGCCCGGTGGCAAGGCAGGCGGTGATCAGGTAGCCGCCGGTCGGCGCCTCCCAATCCAGCATCTCGCCCGCCGCGAAGACGCCGGGAAGCGCCTTCAGCTCGAGGTCGTCGGTCAGCCCTGAACGCATCACCCCGCCGGCGGTCGAGATCGCTTCGTCGATGGGGCGCGGGCCGGCGTGGCGGACGGGCAGTGCCTTGATCAGCACGGCCAGCGCGCCCGGGTCGCGGGGCAGGAGTCCGCCCCATTCGCGGAGCAGCGCGGCCTTGACCGGCGGCATGCCGGCCGCCTTGCGCAGCCGGTTCGCGGCGCTGTCCTCGGGGCGCGCGGCGGCAAGGCGGAAGGCGAGGCGTTCCGCAGTGATCCCCGGCAGAAGGTCGAGGTTCAGCGCCGCCCCGTCGCGCACCGCCGCCGCGACGGCATAGACCCCGCCGCCTTCGATTCCCCTGGCCGAAAGGACGAGCTCGCCGCGTTCCGAGACCGCCCCGGCGGTCAGCGCCACGGCTTTCACCGCCATGCCGAAGAACCGCTGCATCGCCGCCGACCAGTCCACCCGGAAGCCCATGTTGGCCGGCCGGAAAGGCGCCACCGGCACGCCGCGCGCCTGGAGCCACGGTGCCCAGGTCCCGTCAGACCCCAGCCGCGCCCAGCTTCCGCCGCCGAGCGCCAGCACCGTCACGCCCGGGGTCAGGCTGCGGGTGCCTTCCGGCGTGTCGAAGCGGAAGGCCTCTTCTTCCCACCCCGTCCAGCGCCAGCGGGTGCGCAGTTCCACCCCCGCCGCCGCCAGCCGGGCGGCCCAGGCGCGCAAGAGCGGCGAGGCCTTCATGCCGACCGGAAACACCCGCCCGGATGAGCCGGTGAAGACCGCGACCCCCAGCCCCCGCGCCCAGGCCATCGCCTCGGCCGGGCCGAAGGCGGACAGTGCCGGCGCCAGCCAGTCCGCGTCGAAGCGCGTGGCGAAACGGCCCGGCGGCTCGTCCTTGGTCAGGTTCAGTCCCGACCGCCCGGCCATCAGGAACTTGCGGCCGATCGAGGGCCTGGCTTCGGCCACGACCACAAGGCGCCCGGCAAGGCTGAGCGCCTCGGCGGCCATCAGGCCCGCCGGGCCCGCGCCGACGACCAGCGCCCCGGGTCTTTCCGGCATTCCCGTCCCCCGCCGCGGCTACCGCGCCGGCTTCGCAGGATTGCCACGCGCGGGCAAGGTCCGGCCAAGGTGCTGCCGGGCCGGTCCTGGGTCCGTCTGCCATGAAATCGCCACGGATCCCGGTACAGGCTCGCGCCCGCTGGCGTCCGCGCCGCCTTCCATGACCCTTGACCGGGCCGGGGGCGAGGCGGATGCTGATGTCCAACCGATTTCAACCCGGAAAGGTACATTATGCGAGATGCTCACATCCTCCGGCGGGCGCCGGCCCGGCTTCTGGCGGCGGCCGCCTTCGCGGCGCTCGCCTTCGGCGGAACCGCCGCGCGGGCCGACCTGACCGCCGACCAAGTCTGGCAGAGCTGGAGCGACTACTACAGCTCGCTCGGCCAGGAGATCACCAGCGCGGCCTCGGAACGGCAGGGCGACACGCTTGTGGTGTCGGGCGTCGCGATGACCGCGAAGATGCCGACCGGTTCCTACAGCGCCGCGTTCGGAGACGTGCGGCTGCGCGAGCTTGGCGACGGAAGGGTCGAGATCAGCTTTGCTCCGGAAGTTCCGATAACGCTGAACAACACCGCCGAATCGGGCGAAACGGTCGACATGGGCATGCGGATGATGCAGACCGGCATGTCGGTGGTCGCCTCGGGCACGCCGGAGGCGCTGTCCTATGACGTCGCGGCGCCGGACGTGCGCTTCGGCATCGACAAGATGACCGTCGACGGCGCCGAGGTGCCGATGCAGGCGACCGTCGCGATGACCGGCGGGGCGGGCACCCACAAGGTGACCTCGGGCGGCGCGCGCGCGGTTTCATCGAGCTTCACCGCCGATGCGCTGAGTTTCGACGTGGCGGCGAAGAACCCCGAGGGCGAAGGCAACTTCACCGCCAAGGGCAACATGGCCGGGATCAGCGGCATGTCCGACGCCACCATGCCCGAAGGCATCGACATGACCGACATGAAGGCCGCGCTTGCCGCAGGGTTCGGGCTGACCAGCGGCCTGACCTTCGGCTCGGGCAGCTATTCGGTCGACTTCAACGACGCCGGCAAGACGATGACCGCCAATGTCGAGGCGGGCGGCGGCAACCTCGACATCGCGCTGTCGAAGGCGGGGCTGGTCTATGGCGGCGGCGGCAAGGCGGCGAAGATCAGCGTCGTCGCGTCGGACCTGCCGTTCCCGGTGGACCTTGCCTATGCCGAGACCGGCTTCAACCTGACGATGCCGCTGTCGCAGTCCGACGCCGCGCAGCCGGTGGCCTTTCTGGTCAAGGTGATCGACCTGACCGTTTCGGAAGCCATCTGGGGCATGATCGACGCCGGCAACCAATTGCCGCACGACCCGGCGACGGTGATCCTGGACGTCAGCGGCATGGCCAAGCTGATGGTCGACCTGTTCGACCCGGCGGTGGCCGAATCGCCGGCGCCCCCGGGCCAGATCGACCAGGTGACGCTGAACCAGCTTCTGGTGAGGCTGGCCGGTGCCGAGTTGACCGGCAGCGGGGCGGTGAACGTCGACAACAGCGCCGGCATGCCGGCGCCGGTGGGCGCGGTCGACCTGCAGCTGACCGGCGGCAACAAGCTCTTGGACACATTGGCGTCGATGGGCCTGATCCCGCCGGATCAGGTGATGGGGGCGAAGATGATGCTGGGCCTCTTCGCGGTGCCGACGGGTGAGGACGTGCTGACCTCGAAGATCGAGTTCAAGGAAGACGGCGGCATCTACGCCAACGGGCAGCGCGTGCAGTAGCGCGCCTTTCCGCGAACCGGACGGGGCGGCGGCCTTTGCCGTCCCGTTCCGTCCTTTTCCCCGCCGGCGGCGGCCCGTCGCACCGCCGGCCCCCGACCGGAGCCGCAAGCCGATGCGCCAGACCCTCGCCGCCCTGACGATCGCGATCGCCGCGGCTTCGCCCGCGCTGGCCGACCTGACGCCCGACGAGGTGGCGCAGGAACTGAAGTCGGTGCCGCGCTTCCTTGCCGTGAAGACCGAACGCCGGGGGCGCGACATCGTGCTGAGCGACATCAGCCTGACCGCGCAGACCGCGAACCATACCTGGACCATCACGCTCGACAGCCTGACCATCGCCGATCTCGGCGACGGGCGGGTCGATCTCAGGCCCTCCGACAGGTTCAGCTTCCTGCGTGTCGAAGCCGCTGCCGGGGGCGAAACCGAGAAGTCCGAAGCCACCCTGACCGTTCCCGGCGCGCACGCGATCCTCAGCGGCGAGATCGGCCGCATCTGGATCGACGCGGTGGCGCCGCAGGCCAGGGGCACGCTGGTCGGGCGGATCGAGGCGACCGGCGCCGAAACCGGACGCTTCGAGGCAACCCTGACCGGGCTGGCGCTGCGGACCGAGGCGCCGGCGGCTTCGGACGGGCTGGTGGCGGCCCATCTGGCGGCGGAAAGCGGCGACATGCGCCTCAGAGTTCCCGACGCGCCGGGTCCGGCCGCAGTGACGCTCGATCTTGCCGGACTGGCTGTCTCGGCGCGGCTTTCGCCCAAGCTGCTGGAAGACCGGAACCGGACGCCCGGCGGGACCCTGCTGACCGACTTGCGGGCCGAAGCCTTCGAGGTGGAGGTGACCACGAACGATCCCGCCGCAGGGGAGGTCGTGTTCCTCGTCAGCCTAGCCGGGCTGGCCGCGAACGGGCAGTTCGATGTCGCGGCCGAGCCGCCGGGCGGCAGCTCGCCCCGGGTGCAGGGCAAGGGTGGCATGACGGTTCCGGCGATGTCGTTCCGCGTCAGCACGGCGGGGGCGGTTCCGACCGGCATCCCTTCGCTCGCCAGCGGCTCGTCGAGCGGGCGGCTTTCTGACTTCTCGGCTTCGGGCGCTTTCGTGGTTCCCGAAAACGCCGACGCGCTCGACGCCCCCGACGCAATCCGCGAGGGGCTCGCCGTCGACATGGACCTTGCCGTCGGCGCCTCGGACGGCAGCGGGGAATATATTCTGCCGGGCGGGAAGAGGCTCGAGGTCTCGAACATCTCGGAACCCGGGCGCTTCACCTTCGCGCTGGCCGAAAGCGGCATCCGTTTCGGGGGCGAGGGCGGCAAGGTCGCCTTCACCTCGCGCCTCGACGGTGCCGAGGCGCCCTATTCGGGCGGGTATGACGGCGTGGCCTTCAGCTTCGCCATGCCGCTGGTCCGCTCCGCCAGCCCGCGACCGCTCGAGTTTCTGCTCCGACTTTCGGGCGCGTCGGCCTCGGACAGCGTCTGGGACCTGTTCGACCCGGAGGCGACGATCCCCCGCGCCCCTGCCACACTGGCCGTCGACATCGCCGGCACGGCGCGTCCGAAGGATGACCTGGTCAGCGAGAACGGCGGCGAATTCCCTCTGGCGCCCGACCGTGTCGACCTGCGCGAACTGACGCTGCGCCTCGGCGGCGCCGAAATCGCCGGGACCGGGTCGGTCAGTTTCGACAATTCGGGCGATGTTCCCAGGCCGGACGGCAAGGCGACCCTGACCTACAGGGGCGTCTACGGATTGCTGGGCAAGCTCGGGTCCCTGGGCCTGCTGCCGCCCGATGTGTCGATGGGGATCCGGGGCGGGCTGGGATTCATTGCGCGGCCGGTGGGCGACGACGACCTCGTTTCGGATTTCGAGTTCCGCCCCGACGGCACCATCACCGCGAACGGCCTGGAGCTTCCGCTGCGCTGACCGCCCGGGCGGCCCGCCGGCAACCCCGCCGAGAACCCCGCCCGCCGCCCTGCCCGCCGCCGGGCAGCCGAATCGCGCGCCGCAACCTTGCGCCGGCGCCCCGCGCGGCCTAGGTCAGTCGCCTGACGGCAGCGGCTGTTCGCCGCCTGCGGAGGCCCCGATGAACGATGACCTTTCCCGCCTGACCGACCGGCTTCTAGACGCCGCGCGGAAGGCCGGGGCGGAAGCCGCCGAGGCGATGGCGGTGCGCGGCACCTCGGTTTCGGTCGATGTCCGGAACGGCACGCTGGAACAGGCCGAGCGCGCCGACGGCACCGAGATCGGGTTGCGCGTGCTGGTCGGCCAGAGGCAGGCGACGGTCGGCGCCTCGGATATGTCCGACCGCACCGTGGCCGCGCTGGCCGAGCGCGCCGTCGCCATGGCGCGCGAGGCCCCGGAAGACGCCTCGCTCGGCCTCGCCGACGCGGCGCTTCTGTCGCCCTGCCGCGACGGCGCCGGGCTTGACCTGTGGGACGACGCCCCGGAACCCGGGGCGGCCGCGCTGGAACGCATGGCGCGGGCGGCCGAGGCGGCGGCCCTTGCGGTGCCCGGCATCAGCCAGAGCGAAAGCGCCTCGGCCCGGCATTCCCGCACCGAGGCGCACAGCGCCATGACCAACGGTTTCGCGGGAAGCTTCGCGCGCAGCTCGACCGTGGTGTCGATGACGGCGATCACCGGCGAAGGCGCCGGGATGGAGCGCGACTGGGCCTATGAGGCGCGCACCCATCTGGCCGACCTGCCCGACCCCGCCGAAATCGGCCGCCGCGCCGCGGAGCGCACGGTGGCGCGGAAAAGCGCGCGCAAGCCGCCCACCGGCGCCTTTCCGGTGCTGTACGACGAGCGCGTTGCCTCGGGCCTGATCGGCCACCTGCTGGCGGCGGTGAACGGCGCCTCGGTCGTGCGCGGCGCGTCCTGGCTGCGCGACCGGCTCGGCGGACAGGTCCTGCCCGCGGCGCTTTCGCTTCTGGAGGAACCGCACCGCCGCCGCGTCTTCGGCTCGCGCCTCTTCGACGATGAGGGGCTGCCGACCGCGACCCGCGCCATCGTCAGGGACGGGGTGCTGACCGGCTGGACGCTCGACCTCGGCACCGCGCGGAGGCTGGGGATGGAAAGCACCGCCAACGCCATGCGCGGCCCCGCCACCGCGCCATCGCCCGGCCATACCAACATCCGCCTGACCCCCGGCGCGGCCAGCCGTGAGGAGCTGATCGCCGGCATGGGCACGGGGCTTCTGGTCACCTCGATGCTCGGCGCCTCGATCAACCCGACAACGGGGGACTATTCGCGCGGTGCCGCCGGGTTCTGGGTCGAGGGCGGGGCCATCGCCTATCCGGTCAACGAATGCACCATCGCAGGCAACCTGCGCGACATCCTCTTGCGCCTGACCCCGGCAAATAACGGGCGCGAGACGGACGGGCATGTCGTGCCTTCGCTTCTGGCCGAAGGGCTGACGATTGCCGGAAAGTGACCTTGCGCTGCTGACCCGCGCGGCCTTCGCGGCGGGGGCCGAGGCGATGCGCTGGTTCCGGGGCAGCTTTACCGTCCGCGACAAGGGCGGCGCCGAGGGCCCGGTGACCGAGGCCGACATCGCCGTGAACGACCTCCTTGCGGGGCTTCTGCGGGCCGCCCGCCCGGACTATGGCTGGCTGTCCGAGGAAACCCCCGACGACCCGGCGCGGCTGTCCTGCGAACGGGTCTTCATCCTGGACCCCATCGACGGCACCCGCGCCTTCATCGAAGGGCACGCGGGCTTCGCCCATTCGCTTGCGGTGGCGGAAGGCGGCAGGGTTACCGCGGGGGTGGTGTTCCTGCCGGCGCGGAACATCCTTTACGCGGCCGAGGCGGAAGGCGTGGCAACCCGCGACGGCGTGCCCATCCGCCCGTCCGCCCGCGACGGGCCTGAAGGCGCGACGCTTCTGGCGACGAAATCCATCCTGGCCCCCGAACACTGGCGCGACGGCCGCGCGCCCGAGGTTTCCCGCCATTTCCGCCCGTCGCTCGCCAGCCGCCTCTGCCTTGTCGCCGATGGCGGATTCGACGCGATGCTGACCCTCCGCCCTGCCTGGGAATGGGACATCGCGGCGGGTTCGCTGATTGCCGAACGGGCGGGCGTGCGGGTCACCGACCGGCGGGGCGGGGCGCTGCGTTTCAACACGCCCGGGGCGCGGGCGGATGGTGTGCTGGCGGCGGGTGAAGGGGTGTGGCGCGGAATCTCCGAGCGGCTGGCGCCGGGCTGAACGCCTACCTTACCGTCACGGTCACCGCCGCCGCCCGCCCCTCGGCGTCGATCACCGAAAGCCGGACCGCGCCCTTCGGCGGGGCTGCGACGGCGATTTCGCGGGCGCGGTCGGCAAGGCTGACCGGGGCGCCGTTCAGAAGCCAGGTGAAGGGCGGCGTGCCGTCGCGGACCTTCAGCACCAGGGCGCCGGAGGTCTCGACCTCGGCGCCCTCGGGCGGGAAGGCGACCTCGGGGCCGCCTCGCCCTTCGGCGAAGGCCGCGCCGCGCGGGCGGAAGCGTTGCAGGGGCTGGGGCAGGCGGGCGTTGGGCAGGATCAGGGTCGAGGGCGGCGGCGGGGGAAGGGGCGTCAGCGCGGGTTCGATCCGGCCGAAGGTTTCGAACAGGATCGGCGCGGCCAGGTCCCCTCCGAAAGCGCCCGGCACCGGCGAGCCGTCGGCCCGGCCCATCCAGACGCCCGCCACATAGGCCCCGTCGAAGCCCACCGCCCAGGCGTCGCGGTGGCCGTAGCTGGTGCCGGTCTTGTAGGCCAGCCGGTTGGCGGGGGCGTTCGGCGGGGGGGCGAGGCCGGCGAGGATGTCGTTCACCTGCCAGGCGGCGACCGGGCCGAAGAGGCGGCCGGGCAGGGGCGCGGCCTGGCCGGGGCGGTCCGACAGGCGGATCGGCTGACCGAGGCGGGCCAGTGCCGCGTAGGCCTGCACGAGATCGGTGAGGGTGAGGCCGAGGCCCCCCAGCGCCACGGCGAGGCCCGGTTCGGCGGAGGTCGGAAGCTGCGGGTCGGCGCCGGTGCGGCGGAGCGCGGCCAGCAGGCGGGCGGGGCCGAGCGCGTCGGTCAGGCTGATCACCGGGACGTTGAGCGAGGCCTGGAGGGCTTCGCGGATGCTGATCGTGCCGCGGAAGCTGCGGTCGAAGTTCTGCGGCGCGTAGGTGCCGAAGGCGATGGGGCGGTCTTCGATCAGCGTTTCGGGGTGGGCGAGGCCGTCGTCGAAAGCCAATCCGTAGACGAAAGGCTTGAGGGTGGAGCCGGGCGAGCGGAGCGCGCGGGTCATGTCAAGGAACCCGGCGCGGGCGTCGGAGGTCCATTCGGCCGATCCGACCGAGGCGAGGATTTCCCCGGTGCGGTGGTCGGCCACGAGGATGGCCACCGAAAGGCGGTCGCCCGAGCGGTCCACGGCGCGGCGGGCGAGGGTTTCGAGCGTGCGCTGGAGGCCTGCGTCGATGGTGGTGGGGATGGTGGTGGCAAGCGGTTCCCCGGCGCGGAGGCGTTCGGCGAGGAGGGGGGCGAGGGCGGGGAAGTCTTGGCGCGCGGTGGGGACGGGTTCGGCGAGCGCGGCGGCCGCGCGGTCGGCGTCGAGGAGGCCGTCCTCTTCCATCCGGTGCAGGACGCGGGCGCGGGCTTCGGCGGCGAGGCCATCGGAACGGTCGGGGCGGCGGGCTTCGGGGGATTGCGGGATGGCGACGAGAAGCGCGGCTTCCGCCGGGGTCAGGCGGCGGGGTTCCTTGCCGAACCAGGTCAGGGATGCGGCACGGACGCCTTCGACATTGCCGCCATAGGGGGCGAGGCGGAGGTAGAGGGAAAGGATCTGGTCTTTCGTCAGCCGCCGTTCGAGGGCGAGGGCCACGCGCATTTGGCGGAGCTTGCCGGAAAGGTGGCCGGTGCCTGAGTCCTCGAGCAGACGGGCGGTCTGCATCGTCAGGGTCGAGCCGCCCGAGACGATGCGGCCGTCCCAGGCGGCCTGCGCGGCGGCGCGGAGAAGGGCGAGGGGGTCGATGCCGTGGTGCGAGTAGAAGCGGCGGTCTTCGTAGGCGACGAGCATCTTCAGGAAGCCGGGGTCCACCTCGCCCGGTTCCATCCGCCAGCGGCCGCCCGCCACGGTGAAGGCGCGCAGCAGGCTGCCGTCGCGGGCGCGGACTTCGGTGGAGGTGGGGATGGCGAGGGGGGGGAGGTGCGTGGCGTCGATCCAGGCATCGAGGCGGTCGCGGGCGAGGGCGGCGAGGAAGAGGAGAGCGGCGAGGAGGAGGGGGGCGAACCTCATCTGGAACGGCCCTGCCAGTTCAGTAGCTGCGACGGGGTGGAATGCTTTGCAACGCGCCCCTGAGCCGGACAAGGAAACGCATCGCGTTTTCCCGGCTCATGCGGGACGGCGTGATCCGGAGGCCCCTCAGCCCAAGACCCCGAGAGGGTGGCGCCTGCCTGGGCGGGTGCGGAGCGCCTGCCAAGGGGCAGGCATGCGCTGTCCGGATCGCCTGAAGCGACCGGGCGGAATGCGTCACCGCTGTGCGTTGGCAGGGTCACGTGCCCCTGCCAAGTACCGCGTCGCGCCACTGGGTCCGGCCGCAACTCACTCCGTCACCGTTACCGTCCCCGCCGCCGTCCGGGCCCGGTAGTCGGGGCGGTACATGTCCATCACCGTCGCCGCCGGAAGGTGGAACACCCCCGGAGAGATGGCGCGGACGATGTAGGCGAGGCGGAAGGGCTGCGATCCGTACCAGTCCACGGCCGCCAGGAAGCGGTCCTGGCGGAACTCGGTCATCCGCGTCCCCTCGACCGTGGTGAGCCAGTCGAGTGCCGCGATGTCGCCCGCCTGCAGGAGGTTGGGGTTGTCGATCTCGAACCCCGCTGGAAGGGGATCGTCGATGATCAGCCGCGCCTCGCCCCCGGCATAAGGGGTCACGTCCACCACGGCGACAAGGCGGGTGCCTTGCCTGACGGAAGCCGGGTCCACCTCGGCTCCCTCCAGCGTGTACCAGTGGCGGGTGATGGTGTAGCCGTTGCCGTCGGCCGGTTCCGGCTCGGTCGGCACACCGAAGGTGGTCAGCGTCAGGGTCTGGCTGCGGTTGGTGCCGTTCGTCACCATCTGCGGGGCGGCGAGCGTTGCGGCGTCGAGCACACGGACGAAGGGGCCGGTGACGGCGGTGCCGTTCAGGGTGAAGCCTTCGGCGCCGGGGCGGTCGATCAGCGCGCGGGTGGCCAGAAGGGCCCAGGTCGCTTCCTGCGTGGAAAGGGACCGGGTGGCGAGGCCGGAGGCCACCGCCTCGCCCAGCCGGCCGTCTTCTGCGACGGTCGAGCCCGCTTCGGAGGCGAGCGCCAGCAGCGCGGTGGCGTCGCGCAGGTTGGTGCCGTAGTCGGCGCGGAGGATCTGCGCCTCGGGCGTGGTCAGGCGCGTGGCGATCAGCGTCGCGGCGCGGGCGAACATCGCGTCGGCGCGGATCTGGTCGCCGTAAGAGGCGAGTGCCGCGCCAAGCTGGGCGGCCGCGATGGGGGTGTCGAAGGCGTCGCCCTTGACGTCGGCGTAGTAGCGCAGGTCACCGATGGCGGCAGCGCCTTCGCGGGCCAGGACCATCAGCGCATAGGCGATGTCGCCGCCGCCCGCGTCGAAGTCGGGGGCGTAGTTCACCTGGTTCCTGAGGTTGTCGAGCGCGTTGCGGAAGGCGGTGTCGGGGACCGTGTGGCCGGTGGCCCGGGCGCGCGACAGGAAGTCGGTGACGAAGGCATCGAGCCAGAAGTCGCCCGAGTCCGGCTGCCAGAGGCCGAAGGCGCCGTTCGGGGACTGGTTGAGCAGGATCTGGGCGATGGATTCGTCGACGCGGGTGCCGATCAGGTTGTCGTCTTCCAGGCCCATCGCGGTGGCGACCTGCCCGAAGTAGAGCAGCGGCAGGGCCTTGGAGGTCAGTTGCTCGGTGCAGCCGTAGGGGTAGCGGTCGAGCGTGGCGAGGATGCCGGGGGCGTCGAAGCGGGCGATCGGGCCGACCGCGACGGTGGCCGAGGCCGACCCGGCGCGGAGGCCCGCGAAGACGTTGCCGTCGAGAGTGAAGGATTTGCCCGCCGCCAGGTCGAAGCGGGACTTGCGGGCGATCACGGGGTCGCTGGAGCGGACGGGGATGGTCAGGGACTTGACCAGTTGCTTGCCGTCCGGGGTGGTCAGCGCGACGCGGATGGTTTCGTCGCCTTCGTCTTGCCCGGCCGTGACCGGGATCGAGACGGTGGCCTTGCCGAGGTCGGTCAGGTCCACCCCCGAGGGGCCGGTGCCGAGCGTCAGCCCCTCGGCGGTCACGTCAAGCCCCATGCGCCCCGAGGGGCCGGTGGCGTGGACGATTTCGAGGAGCAGGCGGGACGAGTCGCCGGGTGAGAGGAAGCGGGGAACCGATGCCGTGACCACGACCGGGTCGCGGACCAGCACGTCCTTCTGCGCCTGGCCGACGCCGGTCTTCGACCAGACGACGGCCATCAGCTTCACGGTGCCGTTGAAGGACGGCATCTGGAATTCGGTGCGGGCATAACCGTCGGCGCCGACCTGAACGGGGCCGGAGAAATAGGCGACCAGTTCCTCGGTGGGCGGGGGCGCCTGCGTGCGCTGGCCTGCCCCGGCGTCGCCGCCCGAGCGGACGGTGCCCATCGCGCCGTTCCGCCCGTCGATCAGGCGGCCATAGACGTCGCGGATGCCGATGCCGAGGCGGCGCTGGCCGAAGTACCAGCCTTCGGGGTCGGGCGGGGCGAAGCCGGTGAGGTTGAGGATGCCCACATCCACCGCCGCGATGGTGGCCCAGGCGGTATCGCCGGGCTTCACGCCCGCGACCTTCAGCGCGACCGGCAGGGGGGCGCGTGGGTCGGACTGGTCAGGCCCCTCGAAGGCTGCCGCCAGCTTGCGCTCGCCGGGATCGACCGGCGCGTAGGAGAGGCCGAGCGACCGGGCGGGCAGGCGCGAGGGTTCGCCCTGAAGCGGCCGGATGACCGAGGCGGTGACATAGGCGCCCGCGCCCCAGGCATCGGTGACGGGCAGGGTGATCAGGTTTTCGCCTTCCTTCACCGGCACGGCCCTCTGGTCGATCAGGTG
This sequence comes from Paracoccaceae bacterium, assembly GCA_046155885.1. Taxonomy (GTDB): domain Bacteria; phylum Pseudomonadota; class Alphaproteobacteria; order Rhodobacterales; family Rhodobacteraceae; genus JAOADN01. Next base: position 18,171 of record JBJXFU010000096.1, on the reverse strand, counting down.
GTTCGACACGACCGTGACCAGCGCCACGCCCGCCGCGCGGGGGACGAGGCGGACGGTCGCGGTGTCGCCCGGGCGGTAGGCGGGCTTGTCGAGCGACAGGTCCAGCGTGTCCGGCGTTTCGGAGGCGTCCACCGGGACGTACCAGCCCGCATAGAATTCGCGCGACGAGGCGGCGTAGGTGTCGCCGGTGGTTTCGACGACGATTTCGTAGTTGCCCCACTTGACCGGCGCGCTGACGCGGGTGGGGCCGGCGGCGGCAAGCGTGATGTCGCCCGCGGCGACGCGTTGCCGGGTGGTCGTAACCTCCCAGTTCCAGGAGCCGTAAAGGGAGTACCACTGGTAGTTGGTTTCCAGCCGGTTGATCACCCAGTGGACGGGTGCGTCGGTGGCCTTGCCGTCCGGCCCCACGGCAATCAGGTCGAAGGCCGCCGCGCCGTTTTCGGCGACGGTGTCGCCCCCGGAGGCGGCCCGAATGCCGACCACGGGTACGGCGGGAAGGATGGTTTTCGCAATGCGGCGTTCGACCGGGCGGCCGGAGCCCTCCTTGAGCCGCACCGCGAAGCGCGCCTCGACCGGGCGGTTGGCCTGCGGGCCAAGATCGGGAAGCGTGACGTAAAGCGTGGCATTGCCGTCCGCGTCGGTCACGCCCGCGTCGGCGATGCCGTCGGACCAGTGCGAGAAGGGGTCGTCGTACTTGCCGAAGCTGTAGCCGGGGAAGGTGTCGAGGCCAGAGGCTGCCGAGAGGCGGTAGTCGCCTTCGATGGCCAGGTCGGCGCCCGGTGCGCCGAAGAGGTACTTCGCGGCGATGCCGATTTCAGCGGTGTCGGCCATGCTCAGGGCCCGGTCAGGAAGGGTCAGGGTGAAGTCGATGCGCTCGGGCAGGAAATCCTCGACCAGGAAGGTCTGCGAGGCAAGCAGGCGATCATCCTCGACAAAGGCCTCGATCCGCCAGGTCCCGCGCGGGGCGGAGCCGCCGAGCGGGGCCGAGACGGCGTAGCCGCCCGCCCCCGCGCCGGAGGCCAGGGTGCGGCTGTATTCCACCCCGTCGGGGCGCATGAGGCGCACGGTCAGGGGCAGGCCTTCGATGGCGTCAAGCTTGGGGTCGCGGGCCAGCAGCGTGGCGTTCACCGTTTCGCCCGCGCGATAGGCGCCGCGGTCGGTGGAGAGGAACAGGTCGATGGGCGGCGCCGCCTCGCGCCCCGCCACGCCGCGGTCCGAGAGGTCGAATTCCGGGTCGGTCAGCGCGATGAAGGAATAGTCGTCGGCCAGCGCGGCGGTGAGAAGCGCCGGGGACGAGCCGCCAATGCCGGAGGTGAGCGCGGCGTCGAAAAGCGCGTATCCCCGGTCGTCGGTCGTTGCGGTGCCGATGACGGCGTTGGCGCGGTTGACCAGGGTGACGGTGACGCCGGGCACGGCGGCGGCCGAGGCCAGCGAGCGGGCGAAGACATGCACGCCGTCGGTGCCGGTCAGGGTGGTCAGCCCGAGGTCGGAGATCACGAACCACTGCGTGGCGGGCGGGTTTTCGTAGGGGTCCTTGCCCGGGATCGCCGCTTGCAGCGCATAGACGCCGGGCGTCAGGGCGCCGATGACGCCGTCGAGCGGCAGGCGGGTGGTGATGTCCCGGTTCACCTCGGCCCCGGTGTCGGCGGTGCCGGACCAGAGCTTTTCGGACACGTTCGACTGCAGTTCCTCGACCGCCCAGTAGTCGAGCGGGCGGCCGAAGTTGTCGTCCTGCATAGTGCGGATCAGGTTGCGGTCCGAGACCTTGTAGAGCGAAAGATCCAGATGCGCGGCGTTCACCGTCACCACCGGGATGCCGCTGCCTTCGAGGCGCGGCAGGATGTAGGCGCGGCCGGGGAAGCTGACAGTCGGGCTGCGGTCGCGGACGTAAAGGGTGATGGGGGTGTCCTTGGCGAGCTGTTCGCCGCTGGCGGCGGGCAGGCCTTCGCGGAAGGTCAGGGTGTAGCGTTCGCCGTGGGTCAGGCCGCCGACGCAGATTTCACGGTCCGAGGGTTCGACGGACAGGTTCGCGGCCGGAAGTTTCAGGAACGTCGCATAGTCCACGCCGGCCTTCACCAGATCCTGGTTGAAGACGGCGCAGATGCGCGGGTTGGCGCTGTCGCTTTCGGCGCGGGTGTCCTCGATGCGGAAGCCGTACTTGCCGATGGCGTCGTCGAGCGCGGCGGCGGTGTCGTCGCGGGGCTGGAAGGATTGCGCGAGGCGGAGCGCGGGGATGATCGTGGCGCCGCGTCCGCTGCCGTCAAGCGCCCGGCCCATGACCGCGAGCGCCGAGGCGCGGATGGCGGGGGCGTCGGTGCGCAGGTAGGCGTTGACGGTCGCCGATATGGCGCGGCCTGCGTAGCCCAGCCGCACGTCGGCGCTGGGGTCGGGGATGTCCAGCAAGAGCTGGGCGTATTCGACCCACTGGTCGGCGGCGTCGGTCAGGTTGAGCGCGGCGCCCTGGAACCGCGAGGCGGTGAGAAGGTCGCCGTCCGACCGCGCTGTCACGGCGGCGGCAAGCAGGTCTTCGGCCGTCCCGTCGCCGGTGATGTGTTCGTTGGCCAGGCCCCGCGCCTGCGTCAGCGCCGCGTCGAAGTCCGCATCCGACAGGAACGACAGGTCGGCCGCGCGCCGCGCCGCTGCGGCGGTCACGTCGGTGGCGGTGTTTCGCACCCAGCCGGAAAAGGCGCCCAGATAGGGGTCCTGGCCCGAGACCGAGGATTTCGGGAAGCAGGAGTTCGAACGGGAATTGAAGGTAAAGGCGGTGCAGCGGCGGTCGGCGAGGCAGGCCTGTTCGCAGGCATCGAGCGTGGTGTCGAAAATCTGCGTGAGGTCGGCGCCGGGGAAGTCGAGATCCTGCGTCAGCACGATCCGCCGGTCGGGAACATAGGTCCGGTCCTGCGCCGCGGCGGGCGCCGGGGCGAGCGCCGCCGCCAGAGCGATGCCGCCGAAGGCCAGTGCCAGAAGGCCGCGAATGTGACCCGTCATGACTCGCCTCCACCGATGTCGGTTGCACCGATGCTGGCACGGGGGCGGGGGCGGCGCAACGATTTCCGAGCGGTGCGGGGCGGGGGACGGAGCGGCCCGGTACCGGCTCCCGCCAGTTAGCCGCCGAGCTTCGGCGCGGCCTTGCCCAGTGCCAGTTCCGCGTCGGAGAACCGGAAGGGCGAACGGACGCCCGGCACACCTTCGGGTGCGATCCTGAGGCCACGCGCGATCACCTGCGGGTCGGCGAAAACCTCGGACAGGTCGTTGATCGGCCCGGCCGGCACCCCCTGATGCTCGCAGGCGGCCAGAAGCGCGGACTTCGTCCAGCCCTTCGTCCTTGCGGTGATCATCGCCGTCAGCTCGACCCGGTTGGCGATCCGGTCGGCGTTGGCCAGGAAGCGCGGCGCCTCGGCCAGGTCGGGCAGGCCGAGAATGGCGCAGAGCTTGCGGTACTGGCCGTCATTGCCGGTGGCCAGGATGATCCAGCCGTCGGCGCAGTCGAAGACGGCGTAGGGGACGAGGTTCTGGTGGGCGTTGCCGATCCGGCCCGGGGTCTTGCCGGTGGCGAGGTAGTTCATCGCCTGGTTCGCCATGACGGAGGTCGCCACGTCGAGCAGCGACATGTCGATCCATTGCCCCCGCCCCGTGGTCTGCCGCTGGTGGACGGCGGCCAGGATCGCCGCCACCGCGTAGATGCCGGTGAAGATGTCGGCCACCGCCACGCCCGCCTTCTGCGGCTGGCCGTCCGGTTCGCCCGTCACCGACATCAGCCCCGACATGCCCTGGATCACATAGTCGTAGCCGGCGCGCGGCGCGTAGGGGCCATCCTGACCGAAGCCGGTGATCGAGCAGTAGATGAGGCGCGGTTTGACGGCTTTCAGGCTTTCCCAGTCGAGCCCGTACTTCGCCAGCCCGCCGACCTTGAAGTTCTCGATCAGGATGTCGGCGTCCCGGACCAGGTCGCGGACCAGCGCCTGGCCTTCCTGGGTGCGGAGATCGGCGATGACCGAGGTCTTGCCCCGGTTGCATGCGTGGAAATAGGCGGCGCTGCGGTCGGTGCCCCCGGGTCCGGGCCTTTCGATGAAGGGCGGGCCCCAGCGGCGGGTGTCGTCGCCTTCGGGCGCCTCGACCTTGATCACCTCTGCGCCGAGGTCGGCCAGCGTCTGCCCCGCCCAGGGGCCGGCGAGGATGCGGGCCAGTTCAACGACCTTCAAGCCCTGCAGCGGCGTCACGGGGGCCTACCCGCCGAGCTTGCCGTCGATGATCCTGGCGAAATCCGCATAGGTCATCTCGCCCGAGACCTTCTCGCCGTTGATGATGAAGGTGGGCGTGCCTTCCACCCCGTCGGCGGTGGCGTTCTTCTGGTAGGACGCGACCATCGCCTTGGCCATCGCGTTGTCCTTCAGGCAGGCGTCGAGCTGGTCCTGCGCGATGCCCGCCTTCAGCCCGATCTTGCGCAGGTTGCCGGCGATCGTCGCGTCCTGCCCGTCGGCGATCCAGTCCTTCTGGGTGTCGTAGACCATGTCGGCGATGCCGAAATACTTCATCGGCCCGCCGCAGCGCGCCACCATCGCGGCCCAGAGCCCGAACTTGTCGAAATACACCTCGCGGTAGACGAACTTCACCTTGCCGGTATCGACGTAGTTCTTCCTGAACTCCGGCCAGACGGTCGAATGCCAGTTGCGGCAGTGCGGGCAGGTGAACGAGGCGTATTCGATCACCGTGACCGCCGCCTCGGCATTGCCCAGCACCATGTCCGGCACTTCGGTCGCCGGCGCGGCTGCGGTGTCCGTGGTCTGCGCCTCGGCCGCGCCGACGAAGGGGGGCACAAGGTCCGTCACCCGGCTGTCGGGGCGGCCGGACCAGAGGAAACCGCCGAAGGCGGCAAGGGCGATCAGGGCTGCGGCAAGCAGGCTGCGGCGCATGGGGGTCAGTGCCTTTCTGTCATTCGCTGGGCCGGGTCGGCGCCAAAGGGGTCGGTGCCACGGGGGTCGCGCCCGGCGATGGCCGGGGGCGAGACAACACTTTCTCGCCCAAAGCCGCAAGCGCCGCGCGCAGGCCGTCGTCGGCCACCGGGCCGGACAGTGCGCGCGCCTCGGCGGCGGCGGCGGGCGAGGGGGCGGGGGCGAGGCGTCTGGGAGTATGGCCGAAAGGTGCGGGATCCTCGGCCAGGCCCAGCGCCGAGGACTGGGTGATGACGATCCGCGACACCGCGTTGTAGCCGTAGCAGGCGTTCACCCGTTCGCGGATCGCCGGCAGCCGCATTTGCAGGACCGGCGCCGAGGGGCCGGCGCAGAGCAGCGTCAGCGTCGCCCCGAAGCCGCCCTTGCCATAGCCGATGCGCACCGGCCGGGCGAAGGCGGCGACATCGGCGCCGGCGATTTCGGCCCAGTGCGTCAGCAGCCGCGACACGGCAAAGCCGCGCGCCTCGCCCGCCTTGCGGATCGCCCCGGCAAGCAGGCCCGAGGCCGGCTCGAAGCCGCGCATCCGGCGCCTGGGGGCGGGTTTCGGCCCCGTATCCCTGCCCGCTTCCCTGTCGGTCATGCCTGTCCTTTCGGCTTGCGCCGTCTATTCTAGGCGCGGCGGGCGGCGAAGCCAAACCGGAACTCCGGCGCCGGGGCCGGAAAAACGCGGCGGAGGCCATGAACTTTGCGTGACGAAGGGCGGGCGGACCCCAATGCGCCCGCGGCTGGCGCGGTCGGCGGGGCGCTCTTGCCGTGGTACGACCGCCATGCCCGCGCCTTGCCCTGGCGGGTTCCGCCCGGGGACCGGGCAAAAGGGGTCAGGCCCGATCCCTACCGGGTCTGGCTGTCGGAAATCATGTTGCAGCAGACGACGGTGGCGGCGGTGCGGGACTATTTCCGGCGCTTCACCGCGCTTTGGCCGGATGTGGCGGCGCTCGCCTCGGCCGAAGACGCCCGGGTGATGGCGGAATGGGCGGGGCTTGGCTATTACGCCCGGGCCCGCAACCTTCTGGCCTGCGCAAGGGTCGTGGCGCGCGACCACGGCGGGGTCTTTCCGGCGGCGCGCGCAGGGCTGATCGCGCTGCCCGGCATCGGGCCCTATACCGCCGCGGCCATCGCCGCGATCGCCCACGATGCGCCGGAGACGGTGGTGGATGGCAATGTGGAAAGGGTCGTAGCACGGCTTTTCGCCGTGACCGAGGCGCTTCCCGCCGCCAAGCGCCGCCTTGCCGTGCTGGCCGCGACTCTGACCCCGCGCCGCCGGCCGGGCGATTTCGCGCAAGCGATGATGGACCTCGGCGCCACCATCTGCACCCCGCGCAAGCCCGTCTGCGGCGCCTGCCCGCTGGAGGGGTTCTGCGCGGCGCGGTCGCGGGGGATCGCCGCCGGCTTGCCGCTGCGGGCACCGAAAGCGGCCAAGCCCGTCCGCCGGGGCGTGGCCTTCGTGGCGCGGCGTGCTGACGGGGCCTGGCTTCTGGAGACGCGCCCGGCGAAGGGCCTGCTTGGCGGGATGCCCGGCTGGCCCGGAAGCGACTGGGCCGGAACAGAGCCTGTCTGCGAGCCGCCCGTGGCGGCAGGCTGGGTCGAGGCGCCGGTCGGGGTGCGCCACACCTTCACCCATTTCCACCTGATCCTGCGGGTGATGGCGGGAAAGGCCGAGCCCGGCGCGACCCCGGCGCGCGGCGCCTTCGTTCCGGCCGACGGCTTTTCGCCCGCGCATCTGCCCAGCCTGATGCGCAAGGCGTTCGACGCGGCGCGGCGCGTCCTCGATGTGCCGGAGGAGAGGGGGTAGGCGTCGTCGGCCAAAGTCGCGCCGTGCGGCCGAGGGCAGCATAGGCGCGGCCCGCACGCGGCAGGGCGATTCCATATCCGCCTGTCTTGCCCTAAACTCCCGCCATGACCGCGCTTCCCGAAACCTCCCCGGCGCCCGTTGCCCGCCCGGCTGGCATCGTGCCCGCCCTGCCGTTCTGGATGTCGGTCCTGATGGTGCCCCTTGCCGTTGCCGGTGCGGTCGCCGGCGGCTGGACGGTGCTGCTGCTTCCGCTCTACGGGCTTGTCGTCAGCAGCCTTCTGGACGCGATTCTGGGACTGAACGAGGAAAACCCCGACACCGGCACGACCGACGACCGGCTGTTCTGGCACCGGCTGGTCACCCTGATCTGGTTCCCGCTGCAACTGGCCACGGTGCTCTGGTCGATCTGGTACGTCACGCATCGCGGCGAGCATTCGGTGCTGTCGCTCATCGTGCTTTTCTACGGGCTGGGGCTGATGTCCGGGGGCATCGGCATCACCTATGCGCATGAGCTGATGCACCGGACCGGCCGGCTGGAACGCTGGCTGGGCGATCTGCTGATGGCCACGGTGCTTTACAGCCATTTCCGCACCGAGCACCTGGTCGTTCACCACCGATACGTCGGCACCCCGCGCGACACGGTGACGGCCCGCTACAACGAAGGCTTCCACCGGTTCTTCTGGCGGGTATTGCGCGACGGGCCGTGGTCGGCCTGGCGGGCCGAGGCGCAGATGCTGTCCCGCGCCGGGCGCCCGGCCTGGCACCGGTCGAACCCGTTCTGGCGCTATGCCGCGCTGCAGATGGGGATGGTGGCGCTGGTCCTTTGGGCGGGCGGCTTCGCGGGGCTTGTGCTGTTCCTCTGTCTTGCCTTCGTCGCCGTCGCGCAGCTTGAACTGGTGAACTATGTCGAGCACTACGGCCTGACCCGCCGCAGCCTGGGCGATGGCCGCTACGAACCGGTCGCGCCGCGCCACAGCTGGAACTCGGCGCACCGGGTGACGAACTGGCTTCTGATCAACCTGCAGCGCCACGCTGACCATCATCAGCGCCCCGGCCGGCGGTTTCCGCTTTTGCAGACCTACGCGCCCGACGAGGCGCCCGCGCTGCCGCTGGGCTACCCGCTGATGACCGCGATGGCGCTTGTGCCCCCCCTCTGGCGCCGCAGGATGAACCCGCGGGTCCGGCAATGGCGGCGGCTGCACTATCCCGACATCGCCGACTGGACGGAATACAACCGGGGCACCACGCCCTGGCCGAAGGGCGCGAGCTGAGGGGCCCGGAAAGCAGACCGGGCCGGCGGATCGCTCCGCCGGCCCGGGCCGCCGACCGCGTGGGAGCGCGCGGTCAGTAGTTGTAGGCCGTCTCGCCATGCGAGGTCTGATCGAGCCCCTGGCGTTCCTCGTCGGCGGCCGGGCGCAGCCCGAAGACCGCCTTGATGGCCAGAAGCAGCACCAGCGACACGCCGCCCGACCAGACCAGCGTCACCAGCACCGCCTTGATCTGGGTGATCACCTGGGCGCCCATGTCGTAGGCGCCGGCCACCGCCGGGAACACGGTGTAGTCAAGCCAGCCCTGCCCGCCCAGCGCCGGGTCCGCAAGGATGCCGGTGCCGATGGCGCCCACGATGCCGCCGACGCAGTGCACGCCGAAGACATCGAGGCTGTCATCGTAGGCGAAGGCGGCCTTCACCTTCGACACGAAGATGTAGCAGACCGGCGACACGATCAGGCCCAGCACCACCGACCCCATCGGCGAGGCAAAGCCCGAGGCCGGGGTGATGGCGACCAGCCCCGCCACCGCGCCCGTCACCGCGCCCAGAAGCGACGGCCGGCCGTGGCGGAGCTGTTCGACAAGGCACCAGGCCAGCGCCGCCGCCGCTGTGGCGACGAAGGTGTTCAGGAAGGCCAGCGCCGCGAGGCCGTTGGCTTCGAGGTTCGAGCCGGCGTTGAACCCGAACCAGCCCACCCAGAGAAGCGAGGCGCCGACCATCGTCATCGTCATCGAATGCGGCGGCATCGGTTCCCTGGGGAAGCCCACGCGCTTGCCCACCACAAGGCAGCCCACCAGCCCGGCGATCCCGGCGTTGATGTGCACCACCGTGCCGCCGGCGAAATCCAGCCCGCCCCAGCCCCAAACCAGGCCGGTATCGGCCTTCGTCACGTCGTCGATGGACAGGAAGTCGGGGCCCGGCCAGTACCAGACCATGTGCGCGATCGGGAAGTAGACGATACTCACCCAGCCGATCACGAACAGCATCAGCGGCCAGAACCGGATGCGCTCCGCGAAGGCGCCGACGATCAGCGCCGGCGTGATGCAGGCGAAGGTCATCTGGAAGATCACGAAGGCGTATTCGGGGATGTAGACGTTGTTGGAGAAGGTCGCGGCATAGGTTCCGGTTGTTACGCCCGCGAGGAACATCTTGGAGAATCCGCCCATGTAGGACGACCCCGAGGTGAAGGCCATGCTGTAGCCGTAGACGACCCAGATGATCGCCACCACCGAGACGATCATGAACACCTGCATCAGAAGGCTGAGCATGTTCTTCGTCCGCACCAGCCCGCCGTAGAACAAGGCCAGCGCGGGAATGGCCATCATCAGCACCAGCGCCGAGCTGACCAGCATCCAGGTGGTGTCGCCCTTGTCCACCATTCCCGCCATCTGTCCGACGGCCGGGTTGAGGATCGGACCGGGGGCCTCCTGCCCGAGCACAGGCAGTGCCGCCATCGCGGCCGTGCCCAGGGCCGCGAGGCCCAAGAGTTTCTTTGTCTGTCGCATTGTTCCCATATCCCCCGAAACGGCCCTAAAGCGCGTCGTCGCCCGATTCGCCGGTGCGCACCCGCACCGCCGCTTCCACGTCCAGAACGAATATCTTGCCGTCGCCAATCTTTTCGGTCCGCGCCGTGGCCTGGATCGTGTCGACCACCTGGTCGGCCAGATTGTCCGGCACGACGATTTCCAGCTTCACCTTCGGCACGAAGTTCACCGCGTATTCGGCGCCGCGGTAGATTTCGGTGTGTCCGGACTGCGAGCCGAAGCCCTTGATCTCGGTCACCATCATCCCCCGCACGCCCACGGCGGTCAGCGCTTCGCGCACTTCCTCGAGCTTGAAAGGCTTGATGGCAGCAATGATGAGTTTCACGTCGCGTCCTTCCCCTTCGCAGCCTGCGTCCCGGCATCACGACTGGCAGAAGGCGGCGCGGGCGGAAGCCGGGCGCGCCGTTGCGGCGGGGCGGAATGGGAAGAAAACGGAAAAACCGCACATAATTCGTGCATCCGAGGGTCAATGACCGGAAATTAGGCGCCCGGGAAACCCGATCGTGACCGCCGGACGCTCCACATCCGGCGCGGTTCCTTGTAGGATCGGGCAAAACACGGGCAGGCAAAGTACCCGCGACATGGCAAACAAAGCAGGCAGACGGCCTCCGCTGGTCGCGGAACGGCGCTATCCGGCGCAGGAGCCCCCGCGCGGCGGCGGCGCTTCGGGTGGCGCACGCAAGCCTCCGCCCAACCGCCGCCCGCCCCGCGCGGCAAGGCGTCCCCTGCCCTGGCCGGTACGGATCGTCGCGGGCCTTCTGCGGCTGATGCTCCGCGTTGTCTGGGGCATCTTCTGGCGGGCCGGCATCGTCGCGGCGCTGGTGCTCGGCGTCACTGTCGCCTGGTTCGCCGCGCAACTGCCGCCGCTTTCGGCACTGGTGGACGCGCGGTCGCGCGGTTCGGTCACGCTTCTGGACCGCGACGGTAAGGTGTTCGCCTGGCGGGGCGAGACCTTCGGCGGCGCGATCAGCGCCGATACCGTTTCGCCCCATCTGAAGAACGCCGTCGTCGCCACCGAGGACAAGCGCTTCTACCGCCACCTGGGCATCAGCCCGCGCGGCATCGCCAGCGCCATCCGGATCAACACCCGCGAAGGCCGCGGCCCCTTCGAGGGCAACGGCGGTTCGACCATCACCCAGCAGGTGGCCAAACTGCTTTGCCTGGGCGTGCCTTACGATCAGGCGGCGTGGAAAAGCGAAGCCGACTACGAGGCGGACTGCCGGCAGGGCAGCATGTGGCGCAAGCTGAAGGAAGTGCCCTTCGCGATGGCGCTCGAGGCGAAGTTCAGCAAGGACGAGATCCTGACGATCTACTTCAACCGGGCCTATCTGGGCGCCGGCGCGCGCGGGTTCGAGGCGGCGGCGCAGCGCTACTTCGGCAAGTCGGCCAACGAGGTCGGGCCGGCCGAGGCGGCGATGCTGGCGGGCCTGCTGAAGGCGCCGTCGCGCTACGCGCCGACCGCCAACCTGGAACGTTCGCGCGAAAGGGCGGCGCTGATCCTGGCGCTGATGCACGATCAGGGCTATTTGTCCGATGCCGAATTCGCCGACGCCAAGGCCAACCCGGCGAAGCTGTCGAAAGCGGCCGAGGCGCGGGCCGGGGGGTACTTCGCCGACTGGGTGATGGAAAACGGCCCCGCCTTCCTGACCACCGACACCACCGAGGACGTGGTGATCCGCACCACGCTCGACCAGCGCGCCCAGAAGGCGGCGGAAGAGGCGCTGGCCTGGGTCTTTGCCAACAAGGTCAAGGCGGGTTCAAAGGCCGAGGCGGCGATCGTCGTGATGTCGGCCGACGGCGCCGTCCGGGCGATGGTCGGCGGGCGCGGCAACCCGGCGGCGGGGGCCTTCAACCGGGCGACGCAGGCGATCCGGCAGACCGGGTCGACCTTCAAGCCCTTTGTCTACGCCGCGGCGCTGGACATGGGCTATACGATGAACACCATCGTCGATGACGCGCCGCTGTGCCTCTACGTCAAGGGCTCGGGCGACTGGTGCCCTGACAACTACGACCCGGAATTCCGCGGCCCGATCACCCTGACCCAGGCCCTGGCCAATTCCATCAACACCGCCACCGTGCGGGTCAGCCAGGCGGCGGGGCTGGACGCGGTGCGCAAGGTGGCGACCGACTTCGGCTTTGCCTCGAAGCTGGCCGAGGGGCCGGCGGTGGCGCTGGGCGTGTCGGAATCGACGCTGATCGAGATGACCGGGGCCTATGCGGGCATCCTGAACGGCGGGTCATCGGTCAAGCCCTATGGCCTGATCGACCTGCGGGTGCGGGGCGATGACGCGCCGCTGATGGGCCAGGCGGGCGGGATCGGCGAGCGGGTGATTTCGGAAACCGCCGCGCGCGAGCTAATCTACATGATGAGCCGCACGATCGAGGAAGGCACCGGCCGCCGGGCGCGGCTGGAAGGCCGGCAGGCGGCGGGCAAGACCGGCACCACCCAGGCCGCTCGCGACGCCTGGTTCATCGGCTTCACGGCGGATCATGTGGTCGGGGTCTGGATGGGCAACGACGACAACACGCCCCTGACCGGCGTCACCGGGGGCGGGCTGCCGGCGGAGATCTGGCATGAGGTGATGGTGAGGGTCGAAGACGGCCTGCCCGCGACACCCCTGCCGATGATCACCCCCGACCAGGTCGCCCCGCCGGTCTGGCCGGCCGAGGCCTATACCTCGGGCGACCCCTTTGCCGGGCAGGCCCCGGCGCAGCAGCCGCCGCCCCAGCCCGAGCCCCAGCCGAAGGGCCAGGACCCGGTCGAACGCGCGATCCTCGACGTTCTGGGCGCGATCCTGGGGAACAACTGAGCCGGGATCGGGGTCCGGATCGCGCGTCCGGGCTGGATGACTGGCTGGCCGCCCGCGGTCAGGCGATCCCCTCTCTCATCGCGCGGGTCGATGGCCACGGGGAACTGTTCCCGCATGAGCGGGGGCATCCTTCCACTGGAAGGCTGCCCTTTCCCACTCAACCCGGCCGGGGCATCGGCGGTTCCGCCAAGGCTCGGCAGGCCCTACCCCGCCCGCGTCAGCGCCGCCGACAGTTTCCCGATATCGCCGCCCGCCTGGTCGAGCATCGCGCCGATCTCGGTGCGTTCGGAGGCGAGCATGTTCACGCCCTCGATGATCAGGTTGAAGAACTTCTGCTTGCCGTTCTTGTCGAAGACGTGCCAGCGCACTTCGAACGGCGCTTCGCCCTTCAGCCTGGCAACCGAGGTGACCTCGAAGAAGCTTTTCAGGGGATGCGCGTCGGTCACCTCGATGGACCCGCCGATGAACTCGCGGAACCGCTTGCCGTACTTCCGGGAAATGTAGCCCGCGAAGGCCTTGGCATATTGCGAAAGCTCGCCCTTGCTCGCCGCCCGGCCGGCCGGCCCGAGCGAGCTTTGCGCGATGTAGCCCACGTCGGCATAGCGGGTGAAGATACCCTCGAAGTCGCGGATCATCGCCTCGACCGGCTTGCCCGAGGCGATCACCGCGTTGATGTCGCCCACCACCTTGTCGACAAGCGCCCGCGCCTCATCGACGTTCAGCGCGAAAGCCGGGCGCGGCAGCGTGACCGCCAGCGCGGCGGCGGCGGCCGAGGTCAGGAGGCGGCGGCGTTCCGGATCATGGCGCATAGGGGTCCTCGTTCGGGTCGATGACCTCTTCCTCCTGCCCGAGCTCGAAGCGGCGGTTCTGGAGGTAGAGGAGGCGCGACTGCGCATAGCTGTCGGCGCTTTCGTAAAGGATCGATTCGACGGTGCCGGCAAAGCGCTGCCGCTCGCCGACCTTGGCGGTCAGGAAGGCGCCGACGACGTAGCCGCTTTCGGGCGGCGAAAAGATCGTGTTGGCCGGGTTGATCGCGATGCCCACGATGGTGCCCGCGATGTCGCGTTCCGTCGATGGCCCGATGAAGGGCATTTCCAGATAGGCGCCCTCGGGCACGCCCCAGACGTGCAGCGTTTCGCCGAAATCCGTGTCCTCGCGCGGCAGGCCCAGCGCCGAGGCCACGTCGATCAGCCCGCCGATCCCGGCCGTGGTGTTGACCGCGAAGCGCAGGGTGTTGGACGCGGCCGGGCCGGGACGGCCCTGCAGCACGCTGTTCAGCACGTTCGACGGCGCGCCCAGATTGGCGGTGAAGTTCGAAAACCCGCGCGCCAGGGGCTTGGGAATCTTCGGGATCACGCCGCGCTTGCCGCCGCCGCCGAACAGCGTCTGGTCGACCGCCTTGTTGAAGCCGTGGATCTGGCGGTTCGACGGCTCGTAGGGGTCGTTGAATCCCGGATCGCGGGTCGCGGTCGGGGGCGCGCAGGCCGTCAGCGCCAGCCCCAGCAGGGCGGCCGCCGGAAGCGCCGCGCGCCGGCGGAGAACAGGCTCGTCCGTCCGAAAGGGGTTCGTCACTGTCTCGGTCCTGTTTTTCGGCTGCGGCGGGCCGGCGCGGGCGCGCTGCGGCTCCGGCTTCCCTGACCGCCCTAGGCTATTTGCGCCGGCCGGGAGTTTCAACCCGCCCGCTGCCCCCGCGCCCCGCGGCTGCGATCCTGTGCCCGGGCGCGTGCCTCCATTGCCCCGGCTTCTCCCCGGCCCTCCCGCACCGGTCCTTCCCCCCGCCCGCGCCGCCCGCTAGCTTCGCCCCCGGACCGAATCCCGGAGGTGAGCCATGGCCAATCCCATCGACGCGCGGCTGCAGGAGCTTGGCGTGACCCTGCCCGAGGCCGCGCCCCCGGCGGCGAACTACATCCCCTTCGTGCTGGCCGGCGATCTGGTCTTCATCTCCGGCCAGATCAGCCAGGGCCCCGGTGGGCTGGTGAAGGGCAAGCTTGGTGCTGACCTCGACGTGACGGCCGGCGCGGCGGCGGCGCGGCTTTGCGCGATCAGCCTGCTCGCGCAGCTCCGCCGGGCTTGCGGGGGCGATTTCGGGCGCGTCGTCCGGGCGGTGAAGCTGACGGGCTTCGTCAACTCGACGCCCGACTTCACCGACCAGCCCAAGGTGATGAACGGCTGTTCGGACTTCCTTGTCGAGGTGATGGGCGAAGCCGGGCGCCATGCCCGTTCGGCGATTTCGGCCGGTGCGCTGCCACTTGGCGTCGCCGTCGAGGTCGAGGCGATCTTTCAGGTCCGCTGATGGCCGAACCCCCGGTTGTGCCCCTTCCGGCGGCGTTCCTGCGCGCGCCCATCGCCCACCGGGCGCTGCATGACCTGCGCGCCGGGCGGCCCGAAAACTCGCTTGCCGCCGTGCGCGCGGCGGTCGCTGCCGGTTACGGGATCGAAATCGACATCCAGCCCTCGGCCGACGGCGTGCCGATGGTCTTCCACGACCACGACCTGCCGCGCCTGGCCGGCCGTCAGGGTGCGGTGCATGACTTCCCGGCCGCCGAACTTGCCAGCATGCCCCTGCAAGGCACCGCCGAGCGCATCCCCACCCTGGCCGAGGTTCTGGCGGCCGTCGCCGGACGGGTGGCGGTGCTGATCGAGGTGAAGGACCAGACGGCGATGGGCGCCGCCGGCACCGGGCCGTTCGAAGCCGCCATCGCCCGTGTCCTTGCCGCCTCGGCCGGACCCGTCGCCGTCATGTCCTACAATCCGCACACGGTGGCCGCGCTGGCCGAGGCCGCCCCGGCCGTCGCGCGCGGCCTCACCGTCGGCGGGCCGGTGGATTCCACCTATGGCGGCCTGCCGGCAGACCGGGCGCTTCACCTGGCCGATGCGGGCGATTTCGACCGGGTCGGGGCGTCGTTCATCTCGTGTGACCGCCAGTACCTGCACCGTCCGGCAATCGTCCGGCTCAAGGCGCGGGGGGTTCCGGTGCTGTGCTGGACCATCCGGTCGCCCGGGCAAGAAGCCGAGGCGCGCCGGATCGCCGACAACGTGACGTTCGAGGGCTACCCCGCCGACATCCCCGCCGCTTGACGGGGCCGCCCGGCGGGCCAACTTGCAGACGGCCACCGACTGGAAGGCCACCGCGTCCGATGCCCGACTCAGCCCAGATCACGGTCCCGACCTCGCTGGCCGACATCCCCCCCGGGGACTGGGACGCCTGCGCCTGCCCCGAGGCGGCGGACGGAGGGCGCCCGCTTGACCCCTTCACCACCCACCGCTTCCTCGACGCACTCGAAACCTCGGGCTCGGTGGGCCCGGGCACCGGCTGGCAGCCCCGGCACCTTGTCCTGCGGATCGGCGGCGCGATTGCCGGGGTGATGCCGCTCTACGCCAAATCCCACAGCCAGGGCGAATACATCTTCGACCACGGCTGGGCCGAGGCGTGGGAGCGCGCGGGCGGGCGGTACTACCCGAAACTGCAGGGCGCGGTGCCCTTCACCCCCGCCACCGGGCGGCGTTTCCTGACCGCGCCCGGCGCCGGGAAAGCAGGCGGCGCGGCGCTGATGGCGGGCGCGGTCGGGTTCGCGGAACAGGCGGGGGTATCGTCGCTGCACGTCACCTTCTGCACGGGCGAAGAGGCGGCCGCCGGCGCGGCGGCGGGGCTTCTGCACCGGGTCACGCAGCAGTTCCACTGGCACAACCGGGGCTATGCGGACTACGATGCCTTCCTTGCCGACCTCTCCTCGCGCAAGCGCAAGGCGATCCGCAGGGAAAGGGCCGTGGCGCAGGGCTTCGGCGGGCGCATCCTGCGGCTGACCGGCGACGACATCCGCCCCGCGCACTGGGATGCCTTCTGGCGCTTCTACCAGGACACCGGCAGCCGCAAATGGGGCCGCCCCTACCTGACCCGCGCATTCTTCGACGCGGTGCACCAGACGATGCGCGGCGATGTCCTGCTGGTCCTGGCCGAACGCGAAGGCCGCCCGGTGGCGGGCGCGCTGAACTTCATCGGGCGCGCGGCGTTGTTCGGCCGCTACTGGGGCGCCACCGAACATCACCCGTACCTGCATTTCGAACTCTGCTACCATCAGGCCATCGACCATGCGATCGAAACCGGCCTTTCCCGGGTCGAGGCCGGGGCGCAGGGCGAACACAAGCTGGCGCGCGGCTATCTGCCGGCAGAGTGCCACTCGCTGCACTGGATCGCCGACAGGGGCCTGCGCGAGGCCGTGGCCCGCTACCTGCGCGCGGAACGCGCGGCGGTGGGGCAGGAAATCGAGGTGATGACCGCCTATGGACCCTTCCGGCGGGGGCCCGGCACGGCGGAGGAAAGGGAAGATGGCGAACCTGCTGACGCAAGCTGAACGGGCCGCGGCCCTGCCGGCCCTGGGCGAAACCGGCTGGGGCGCGGCCAAGGGGCGCGACGCGATCCGCAAGGTCTGGAAGTTCCGGAGCTTTTCGGAAGCCTGGGGATTCATGTCGCGGGTCGCGCTGGCGGCCGAGAAGCTGAACCACCACCCGGAATGGCGGAACGTCTACAACCTGGTGGACGCGACGCTGACCACGCATTCGGCGAAGGGGCTGACGGAGCTCGACCTGAAGCTGGCGGCGGCCATGGACCGGGCCGGCGAGGGGGCCGAGGTGATGCGCGACCTGTCGGCGCCGGTCATGTGCCTGTGCGAGGAACGGGCGGCCGGCAGGTCTGGCTAGGTTCGCGCGACGCCGGGGCGGCAAATCCTTCTCGAAGGATTTGCCGGGCATCAGAATATTCGTGAATATTCTGATGCCTACAGATCGGCCTCACATCGCCGCCAGCAATGCCTCGCCCTTCGAAATGTCGCAGGTGTTGGGCTTGTCGACGTTCGCCACCGTCACCGCCCCGTCCTCCAGCACCAGCGCATAACGGTTCGACCGGCCGTAAAGCCCGATCGCCGGGGCGGTGAAGTCCATGCCCAGCGCCCTGGTGAAGGCCCCGTCGGCGTCGCCCATCATGGTGATCCCGGCCTTCGCCGCCCCCGTCGCCTCGCCCCAGGCCTTCAGTACGAAGGGATCGTTGACCGCGATGCAGATGATCTCGTCCACCCCCTTCGCGCGCAGCGCGTCGGCGGTGCGGATGAAGCTCGGGATGTGGATGGTGCTGCAGGGCCCGGTAAAGGCGCCCGGCAGGCCGAAGACCACGACCTTCTTCCCCGCCACCCGCGCCGCGAAGTCCACCGTCGCGGGCCCCTCCGCCCCCATCGTCACGAAGCTTGCCGCCGGCAGGCGGCTCCCGACTCTGATCGACATTGATGGTCCTTCCTGTTGGCGTTCCCGTGCCGTGCTGGTTATAGCTTCGCCCGCGCTGTCAGCCAGAGGGAGTGTGCGATGTCGGGCATCGTGATCGTGGGCGCCGGGCAGGCCGGGGCCTCGCTCGCCGCGAAGCTGCGCTCGCTCGGGCACGACGGCCCGGTCACCCTGATCGGCGAGGAACCCGCCGCGCCCTACCAGCGCCCGCCGCTGTCCAAGGGCTATCTGATGGGCGAGATGGAGCTCGACCGGCTGTTCCTGCGCGCGCCGGAGTTCTGGGCCGAACACGGAATCGACCTGCGCACCGGCAGCACGGTGACCGGAATCGACAGGGCGGCGAAGACCGTGACGCAGTCAGACGGAACCGCGCTGCCCTACAGCCAGCTCGCGCTGACCACCGGTGCGGTGCCCCGCCGCCTGCCCGCCCAGGCCGGGGGCGAACTGGCGGGGGTCTACACGGTCAGGACGCTGGCCGATATCGACGCGATGAAGCCGGAATTCGCGTCCGGCAGGCGCCTTCTGGTCGTTG
>JBJXFU010000087.1:0-32288 GCA_046155885.1 Paracoccaceae bacterium | reverse complement strand
ATCAAGGCGCCGATGAGTTCATCGAGTGCGGCACCCTCCATCACCTTGTCGAGCTGGTAGATGGTCAGATTGATGCGGTGATCGGTGCAGCGGCCTTGTGGAAAATTGTAGGTGCGGATGCGTTCCGACCGGTCGCCCGAGCCAAGCTGCGCCTTGCGGTCTGCCGCCCGCGCGCTTTCCACCCGCCCGCGCTCCCGGTCGTAAAGCCGCGCCCGAAGCACCGCCATCGCGATGTCGCGGTTCTGGTGCTGGGACTTCAGCGACGAGGTGACGATGATTCCGGTCGGCAGGTGGGTGATCCTGACCGCCGAATCGGTCTTGTTCACATGCTGCCCGCCCGCGCCCGAGGCCCGCATCGTGTCCAGCCGGATGTCGCGGTCGGGGATGTCGATCTCGACCTCCTCGGCCTCCGGCAGCACCGCCACCGTCGCCGCCGAGGTGTGGATGCGCCCCGACGCCTCGGTCTCGGGCACCCGCTGCACCCGGTGGACGCCCGATTCGAACTTCAGCCGCGCGAACACCCCCTCACCCTCGATCCGCGCCACCGCCTCCTTCACCCCGCCAAGCTCGGTCGGGGTCAGTTCCAGCAGATCGAACCGCCAGCCCCGCGCTTCCGCGAAACGCTGGTACATCCTGAGCAGATCGCCCGCGAAAAGCGCCGCCTCCTCGCCCCCCGTCCCGGGGCGAATCTCCAGGATCGCCGGCCGCGCATCCGCCGCGTCCCTGGGTAAGAGTGCGATCCGCAGCGCCTGTTCGATGCGCGGAAGCTCCTCCCCGACCCGCCGCGCCTCTTCCTCGGCCAAGGCCTTCATCTCCGGGTCCGCCGCCATCGCCCGCGCCTCACCCAGGTCCGCAAGCGCCCGGCGATAGCGGGCGATCTCGCCGATCACCGGCTTCAGCTCGGAATACTCCCGCGACAGCCCCGCGATTTCGCCCGCCCCCGCCCCGGCCGAAAGCCGCGCCTCGATGTACTCGAAGCGCTGCACGATCTGCTCAAGTCGGTCGGACGGGATCATGCGCGCATTAGGCGGGGCGCGCGGCGGCGGTCAAGGGCGGGCTCACCGCGCCAGCGGCGCCCCCAGCGCCGCGATCCACCGTTCCGCCCGCGCCCGGTTCACCCCCCAGTCGTTGCCCCCGAAGCGCGACCGCGACCAAATCGCGAGCGTCGCCCCCCCGCCCTGCGGGAACGTTCGCACCGAAATCACGTCCGGATAGCCGACAATCGCCGAGCGCTGCACGAAGCTCATCCAAGCCTCCTCCGGCCGCCCCGCCAGCACCCGCGTCCGCGGCTCGGCCAGCGCCGCCGCGGCGAGCCTCGCCATCAGCTCGACCGGCCCCCCGGCGAAGACCGGCGCCACGGCGTCCCCGCCTTCGACCCGGACCAGCCAGTCGCGGCTTCCCGAAAGCTTCGCCGCCATCAGCGGCTCGGCATGGAAGGCCACCGGACCGACCGGCGCAAGCCGCACCCAGCCGGCCGCCGCCATCAGCCCCGCCAGAATCAGCCAAAGGACCGCCAGCGCCCGCCTCATGCCGCCTTCCGCCGGGTCCAGCCGAAAAGCTGGAGGATCTCGTGGGCCACATGCGCGCCCGCAACCGCGGTGGCGCCGGTCGTGTCATAGGCGGGCGACACCTCGACCACGTCGCCCCCCTTCAGGTCGATCCCCGCAAGCCCCCGCAGGATCGCCGCCGCCTGCCAGCTCGCCAGCCCCCCCCAGACCGGCGTGCCGGTGCCGGGCGCAAAGGCCGGGTCAAGGCAGTCGATGTCGAAGGTCAGATAGCAGGGCCGCACCCCCACCACCGCCCGTACCCGCTCGGCCACCCGCCCCGCGCCGTTCTCGTGGACGAAAGGAGCATCCAGCGTGGTCACCCCCAGCGTATCGGCATTGTGCGTGCGGATGCCGATCTGCACGCTGGTCGCGGGGTCGATGATCCCGGTCTTCACCGCCTTGTAGAACATCGTGCCGTGGTCGATGCGGCCCATGTCGTCATCCGGCCAGGTGTCGGAATGCGCGTCGAAATGGATCAGGCTGATGGGCCCGAACCGCTCGGCATAGGCGCGCAGGATCGGGAAGGTCACGTAGTGATCCCCCCCCAGCGCCACCGACCCCGCCCCCGCCGCCAGGATCCCCCGGATATGCGCGGTAAGCGTGTCGGGAAAAGCCGAGGTGCGGGCATAGTCGAACGCCACATCGCCATAGTCCACGATCTCCAGCTCCTCGAGCGCCGAGAAGGGCCACCCATAGGGCGGGTCGAAGGGCTGCAGGCACGACGCCTCGCGGATCGCGCGCGGTCCGAAACGGGTACCGGGGCGATGCGTGACCGCCTGGTCGAAGGGCACGCCCGTCACGGCCAGGTCCACGCCGGTCAGGTCCTTCGAATAGCGCCGCCGCAGGAAGCTCGTCGCGCCCCCGAAGGCGTTCTCGAAAGCCAGACCCCGCCGTTCCGCCCTGGTGAAAGCGACGTCCACCTCGCGCGATGCGTCTTCAAGTCCCATGTCGGTCACGCTTCCCCCTTCGCTGGTCCATCCGTAAGACGCAGGATTTTAACGAAAATCCTGCGCCGGGCAAATCCTTCGTGAAGGATTTGCCCCGCTGGCGCCGCATTGCCCCCCAAATTCGCCCCGACCACGGCCCTCGTGGACAATGCAGGCGGCCCACAAGGCCATTGCGCCGGGCGCCCGTCTGGCGGAAGGATCGCGCGTCGCCCTCGACAGCCCGGATCACCGCCTTGCGCCGCCTCTACGAACCCGACGCCTACCGCCCCGACTGGCCGCCCTCCTACTGGCGCGCCACCGCGCCCCCGCCACCGCCCTCGCCCCCGCTCGAAGGCGCGGCGAAGGCCGACGCCGCCATCGTCGGCGCCGGTTTCGCCGGGCTTTCGGCGGCGCGCGAACTGGCCGCTGCGGGGATGGATGTCGTCGTCCTCGATGCCGTCCAGCCGGGCTGGGGCGCCTCGGGGCGCAACGGCGGGTTCTGCTGCCTCGGCGGGTCCAAGCTCTCGGACGCGGCAATCGTGGCCAAGGTCGGCGAAGACGGCGCGCGCGCCTACCGCCGCTTCCAGATCGAAGCCATCGACCATGTCGGCGAGTTTCTCGACAGCCACGCCATCCCCGCCCGGCAGGGCCCGGACGGAGAGGCCTATCTCGCCCAGTCTCCAAAGGCTTACGATGCGCTCTTGAACGAAGCCGAAGCCGACGCCGCGCTCTACGGCGACCGGCCCGAAATCCTGCCGAAAGCCGCGTTGGCCGAACGGGGGCTTGCGGGCCCGGGCTTCCACGGCGCCCTCCTGGTCCGTCTCGGCTTTCCGCTGCACCCGATGATCTATGTCGATGCCCTCGCTCGCCTCGCCGCCGCCGAAGGGGTCCGCATCTTCGGCGGATCGCCCGTCACCGGCCTTTCCCCCGCTCCCGGCGGCTGGCGCCTCACCACACCCTCGGGCAGCGTGACCGCGAAACGCGTACTGGTCGCCACCAACGGCTATTCCTCCGAAGACCTGCCCTCTTGGCTCGGCGGACGACTCCTGCCCGCGATCTCCTCGATCCTCGTCACCCGACCCCTGACCGAGAACGAACGGCAGGCGCAGGGCTTCACCTCGCCCCTGATGTCCTGCGACACCCGCAGGCTTCTGCACTATTTCCGCCACCTGCCGGACGGGCGGTTCCTCTTCGGGATGCGCGGCGGCACCTCGGCCAGCCCGGAATCGGATGCGGCCACCAGGACCCGCGTCCGGGCGCATTTCGACGCGCTCTTCCCCGCCTGGGCCGGGGCGGAGACCGAACAGGCGTGGGGTGGCTTCGCCTGCCTGACGAGCAGCCTGCATCCCTATGCGGGGCCGGTCCCGCGGGCAGAGGGGCTTTTCGCCGCCCTCGGCTGCCATGGCACCGGGGTGGGGCCGATGAGCTACGCCGGTGCGCAGGTCGGGCGCGAGATGACCGGGAGCGACCACCGCATCCCGGCCCTGTTGCGACTGCCACCCGCGCGGTTCCCCTTCCCCGCGTTCCGGCGGCTGGGTCTGTGGCTCGCCTATCAGGGCTATGCGCGCAAGGACGGGCCTCTGCCCGCCGCGCCACAGGCATGACCGGGCGCGCCGCAATTGCGGGTGCGCTCTACTTCCTCGTCGTCTTCGCCGCGGCCTTCGTGATCGGCGCCATCCGCGTAACCCTTGTCGCCCCGCGCACCGGCGCGCTGACCGCCGTCGCGCTCGAACTGCCGGTGTTGCTGGCCATCGCCTGGGCGGCAGCCCGCCGCCTCGTCCTCTCCAGACTTCCCGGCGCGACGTTGGCCGAACGCGCGGTCATGGGGGCCGTGGCCTTCCTGATCCTGATCCCCGCCGAGGCGCTGCTGGCGGTCCTCGCCTTTGGGCAGACCCCCGGCCAGTTCCTTGCCGCCTTCGCCACCGCGCCCGGCGCCCTCTGCCTGGCCGGGCAACTCGGCTTCGCCGCCCTGCCCGCCGTCCAGCGCAAGTCCCCGGAATAGTCGCCGCGCGGTCCCGCCGCCGCCCTCGAAGATACCCCGCCGGAAGCGGGATGCCCGCTCCGGCATCGTTGGCGTGCCGCCCCGACTTGTTTGGCCCCCGAGGGGTGCCCCGGCGGTCAAAGTTTAGATCGGTTTGCGTTCTTCCTGAATTGCCCTTCAATCCCCCCGGCACAACAGAGGGCAGTGCCCGACCGCAGGTGGGCGCACCGACAGTTTTGGTCCGCGCTTTATGGTGCGGCCAACCCCAACGGTGTTCTCGCAGACTGCCGGTGCGGTGGCGCCCGCCCGTCTGGGCGGTCGGGCGCCGCCCGGGCCGCGTCGCGGCGGTTCCGGGCCAGAGGGAAGGTGGGGCGGAGCATTAAGAAAGCGAAACACCTTAACGTTAACTTAACCCAAAGCCATACGATCGTATGGCAGGTTGCTGGCATATTGCTGGGCGGTTGCTGGCACCCTGCGAACGCTGCGGAAGCCGGCAGTTAATGCAGCGCCCGCAAGGGGTTGGCGCAGGATCGGGCACGATCTCCCCGACCGGGAAGACGGCGCAGGTTCCGTCCCGATTCCACAAGATCTAAACAACCGGTAACGCCCGCTCCACCAGCCGCGCAAAGAAGGACGCGCCCGCCGGGGCCACCTCGTCGTTGAAGTCATAGGCCGGATGGTGAAGCCCCGCCCCGGGCCCGTTCCCGATATAGAGATAGGCGCCGGGGCGCTTCTCCAGCATGTAGGCGAAGTCCTCCGACCACATGTAGCGGGGGCCGGCGGCATCGACCGCACCCTCCCCCGCCACCTCCGCCGCCACCCCCGCGGCAAAGGCGGTCCGCCCGGGGTCGTTCACCGTCGGCGGGTATCCCCAGTCGTAGTCGATCTCGGCCGCAACCCCGAACGCCGCCGCCGTGCCTTCGACCAGATCGAAGAACCGCCGCTTCAGAAGCCCCCGCGTCGCCGGGTCGAATGACCGGATTGTGACGCAAAACCAACCGGTTGCGGGAACGATGTTCGAGGCGGTCCCGGCATGGATCTGGGTGACCGACATCACCACCTCATGCATCGGGTCGGCATTCCGCGTCACGATCGTCTGCACCCCCTGCACCATCGCCACGATGGCGACAACCGGGTCGACACAGTCCTGCGGCATGGCGCCGTGCCCGCCTTTCCCTGTCACCCGCACCGTCGCGGTATCCACCGCCGCCAGCACCGGGCCCGGGGCCGTCCGGAAGTGCCCGGACGGCAGGTCCGGCAGGTTGTGCAGCGCATAGACCTCGGCGATGCCGAAGCGGTCCAGCACGCCTTCCCGCACCATCACCTGCGCACCCGCCCCGTCTTCCTCGGCCGGCTGGAAGATCAGCGCCACGGTCCCGGCGAAATTCCGCGTCTCCGCCAGATACTTGGCGGCACCAAGAAGCATCGTCACATGGCCGTCATGCCCGCAGGCATGCATCCGCCCCGCCACGACCGAGGCATGTGCCACCCCCGTCGCCTCGTCGATCGGCAGCGCATCCATGTCCGCCCGTAGCCCGATCACCGGCCCCGCCGCGCGGCCCCGGATCAGCGCCACGATGCCGGTCCGGGCGATGCCGCGATGCACCTCGTCCACCCCGAACTCGGCCAACCGCGCAGCGATCCAGTCCGAGGTTTCCTGGCAGTCGAAGGCAAGCTCGGGATGCCGGTGCAAATGCCGCCGCCAGCCCGACATCTCGTCGGCGAAGGCGGCGATGCGGTTGAGGACGGGCATGGAAAGGGCTTTCGGCTTCCGGGGTCGGGAAAGTGTCGCAGAGGCGGAGGGGCGGGGCAATGCGTTTGGCGCCTCGAGGCTAGCCTGGGCCGGCCGCAGCCTCGTCCCCTCTCCACCGACGGGGCACGAGAGTAGGGCCACGGCGAACGCCTTGACCTGGAAGGGCTTTTTGGCACGGGTCGAGCACGAAGGTCAGGGAAGCGTGGTACGCGACCCGCACGCAGGGCGGGTGTGTTCCGCGAATGCCCCCATGAGGCAGGCCAAGCGCGTCTCGCATCTGCGGCCCTCGATCCGTACTAATCATCCGGGATCCCGGCGTATTCGGTGGCCCTTTCCCCCCTCACTTCCCCGCCCCCGCCGTCTCCTCCCCCGGCTTCGTCAGGTAGTAGGCCGCCAGGATCGGCCCGAACGTCACCAGGAACACGATAACTGCCACCACGTTCGTCACCGGGCGCTGCCGGGGCCGGATCAGTTCGTTCAGCATCCAGATCGGCAGCGTCGACTGCTGGCCGGCGGTGAAGGTCGTGACGATCACCTCGTCGAAGCTCAGCGCAAAGGCCAGCATGCCGCCCGCCAGAAGCGCGGTGCCGAGGTTCGGCAGAAGCACATGGATGAAGGTCTGGAACGCGTTCGCCCCAAGGTCGGCCGAGGCTTCCAGAATGCCCCCCGAAAGCCGCCGGAACCGCGCCACCGCGTTGTTGTAGACAATGACGATGCAGAAGGTCGCGTGGCCAAGCACGATGGTCCAGGTCGAGAAGGGGATGTCCATCACCGCAAAGGCCGAACGCAGCGACATGCCGGTGATCACCCCGGGCAGCGCGATGGGCAGAAGGATCAGAAGCGAAACCTGCTCCCGCCCGAAGAACCGCGTCCGCGCCATCGCCGCCGCGATCAGCGTCCCGAGGATCAGCGCCAAAAGCGTCGCGATCGCCGCGACCTTCAGCGACAGCCAGAGCGGCGGCCAGATGTCGGGCCGCTCGAACCAGGCAACGCGGAACCAGTCGAGGGTCAGTCCCGGCGGCGGGAACTGGAAGGTTCGCTCCTCGGTGGTCAGGGCGTAAAGGAAGATGATCAGGATCGGCAGGTGCAGGAACAGAAGCCCCGCCACGGCGGCGATCCGCAACCCCCACGAAGCGCGGACATCAGAGCGCATCGAAAGCCCCCGCGCGCTTTGCCAGCCACAGGTAGATGAGCATGATGACGATGGGCACCACGGCGAAGGCCGCGGCCAGCGGGATGTTCCCGGCGGTGCCCTGCAACTGATAGACCGCAAGCCCGATGAATCGGCTCGAATTGCCGACGATCTGCGGGATGATGTAGTCGCCCATCGTCAGGCTGAAGGTGAAGATCGACCCGGCGATCACCCCCGGCAGCGCCAGCGGCAGGACCACCGTGCGGAAGGTCTGCGCCGAGGTGGCACCGAGGTCCTGCGAGGCCTCGAGCATCGAATTCGGCACCCGCTCGAGCGAGGCCTGCATCGGCAGGATCATGTAAGGAAGCCAGATGTAGACGAAGACGATGAAGGTGCCGAGGTAGCTGGTCGATAGCGAGTTGCCGCCGATTCCCGGGATCGACAGGGCCGCATCCAGGATGAAGCCCGCATGCGCCCGCTCGGCCACCCAGGTGACGATGCCCTCCTTGGCCAGGATCAGCTTCCAGGCATAGACCTTGACCAGATAGCTCGACCACAGGGGAAGCATGATCCCGAGATAGAACAAGGCCTTCCAGCGGCCCCGCGCGTAGCGGGCGGCGTAGAAGGCGATCGGGAAGGCAACCACCGCGCAGGCGATGGTGACGGCCGCCGACATAGCGAGCGTGCGTACGATGATGTCGAAGTTCGACGCCCGGAAAAGCTCGGCATAGGTCTTCAACGTGAACTCGCGGACGACCAGGCCCGAGAACTCGTCGATCGAATAGAAACTTTGCAGCAGAAGCGCTGCGAGCGAGCCCAGATAGACCAGCCCCAGCCAGATCAGCGGCGGCGAGACGAGCAGGAAAAGCAGAAGGTTGGGTCGCCGCCAGAAGACCGCTGAAATCCGGTCGCCCGGCCCCCGTTCCGGCAGGATGGCCCCGCTGGCACTCACGGTTACGCTCATGCCTCCCCCATCACGTGAAGGCTTGCCGGATCGAAAGCGATGCCGACGGTTGTGCCCTCGGCGGGCACCGGCTGCCCGGCGGGGACCAGGACCCCGACCTCGGCCCCCGCCACCGCCACGACGACCCGCGTTCCGGCGCCGAGATAGCGCAGCGCGGTGACCGAGCCGGCCAGCGCCGCGCCGTCAGGCGCAGCAAGGCGGAGCGCTTCGGGCCGAAGGGATGACCACTTCGCAGGCCCCCCTACCGCACGCGTGATCTCGGGCGGCAAGACATTGGACGAACCCACGAAATCCGCCACGAACCGGGTCGCGGGCCGCTGGTAGATTTCCGCCGGGGTGCCCACCTGCATGATACGGCCCTCGTTGAACACCGCCAGGCTGTCAGCCATCGACAAGGCTTCGTGCTGGTCGTGCGTGACAAAGACGAAGGTGATCCCGAGACGGACCTGAAGCGCCTTCAGCTCGTCCTGCATCGCCTCGCGCAGCTTCAGGTCGAGCGCCCCGAGCGGCTCGTCCAGAAGCAGCACGCGGGGTTCGTTCACCAGCGCGCGCGCCAGCGCAACACGCTGCCGCTGGCCGCCCGAAAGCTGCGCCGGCTTTCGGTCGCCGTAGCCGTCCAGATGGACCAGCGACAGCAGATCCTCGGCCCGGCGGTAGCGTTCGCTCCGGCGGACGCCTTTCACCATCAGGCCATAGGCCACGTTGTCGCGCACGTTCATGTGCGGGAACAGCGCATAGTCCTGGAAGACGGTGTTGACGTTGCGCAGGTTCGGCGGGGTGTCCGAGACATCCTCACCGAAGATGCGAATCTGCCCGCCAGTCGGTTTCTCGAAGCCCGAGATCAGGCGGAGACAGGTGGTCTTGCCCGAACCCGAAGGCCCGAGCATGGCGAAAAAACTGCCCTCGGCAATGGTCAGGTCGAGGCCATCGACGGCGCGGACTGTGCCGAAGTGGCGATGAACATTGCGGAATTCAACGGCGGCGGTCATGGGGCATCCGTAGGGCGGGGCCTGCCCCACCGTTGCGTGGCATGGCGGAGCGGAACCCGCCGGGGGAAATGGAGTGCCCCCGTCCCGGCACGGCATTCACCGTACGGCACGGGGGCCGGTGGGTTCAGCGTCCGCCGATCACACCGATGTAGTCCGAGACCCAGCGGTAGTAGGGCACGCACTTGCCTTCGCCCTGCGAGCAGTTGGAGACGGGCGTGGTCCAGAACCGGATCCGGTCGAAATCGGCCAGGCCGTTGGCGTCGCAGCCTTCTTGCGTCTGCATGCCCGAGCCGTCCGAGCAGGCCGCCGGAACCGCCGGAACCGACCCGAACCAGGTCGACAGGTCGCTCATCAGATTCGACGACAGCGTGTGCTCCATCCACATGTAGGCGCAGTTCGGATTGGCAGCGTCGGCGTGCATCATCGTGGTGTCGGCCCAGCCGGTCGCACCCTCTTCGGGGATCGTCGAGGCGATCGGAGCGCCCTCGCCCTTCAGCAGGTTGACCTGGAAGGGCCAGGAACCCGAGGCGACGACGCCTTCGTTTTTAAAGTCGTCCATCTGGATGAATGCGTCATGCCAGTAGCGGTTGGTCAGAACGCGCTGCTGGCGCAGCAGGTCGAGCGCCGCCTTGTACTGGTCCTCGTTCAGCTCGTAGGGCGAGGTGATCCCAAGCTCCGGCTTGTGCGTCATCAGGTACTGCGCGGCGTCGGCCACATGGATCGGACCGTCATAGGCCTGCACGCGGCCCTTGTTCGATTTGCCGTCGGGCAGCATCTGCTCCTCGAAGACCACCGACCAGGATTTCGGCGGTTCGGGGAAGACATCCGTGCGGTACATCAGGACGTTTGGGCCCCACTGGTAGGGCACGCCGTAATGCACGCCGTCCACCGTGTGCCAGGGCGCGCTCTGCAGCCGCTCGTCGACCTTCGCCCACGAGGGGATCAGGTCCGAGTTGACCGGTTGCAGCTTGCCGCCTGCGACCAGCCGCAGCGAAGCATCGCCCGAGGCCGTCACCAGGTCGAAGCCGCCTTCGTTCATCAGCGCGACCATTTCGTCAGAGGTGTTCGCGGTCTTGACATTGACCTTGCAGCCCGTGGCGGCCTCGAACTTGGTCACCCAGTCGAAGGCCTTGTCGGTCTCGCCGCGCTCGATGTAGCCCGGCCAGGCGACAATGTTCACCTGCCCTTCGCCGGCGCCGACAGCTGTCAGCATGTGCGCCTCGGCAAGGGCCAGGCTGGGTGCTGCCATGGCCAGGCAGGTTGTCGAAATCAGGACTTTCTTCAGCATTCTCTTCCTCCCTATGAGTGCCGTTTATCGCGGAGTGACCTTCCCGACGGGGCCGACCGTTCCGCCGCCGGTGTTCCGGCTTGGTTTGAAGAGCCTAGCGCTCCCGCTGCCTTTGGCAACATGAAAGCTGCGCGGATATCAGCGTCCGTCATGCACGCCGTAGTAAAGTCCGACGACATGTTCGGCTTCCGCGAAGAAAAGCCAACGCGCCGCGAGGGCGCCGGCGAGATGAAGAAGCGCCGCGGGCAGGGCCGCGGCAAGGCCTTCGGGCGCAACCGCGAGAATGGCTGCGGGCATGACGGCGGCGAGAGTGAAGGCGATGACGCGCAGGCGCGCGGCATGACGGCGACCAACGACATGGATCATCTCGCGGGTCAGATAGTTGGGGCCGGTATGGGGCGGCGCGAAGGACCGCACACCGCCCGCCGAAGCCAGCCCCGTGGCCGTGGCGAGCGTATGGCCGCGCGCTGCGAAACGCGCGTCGCCCGACTTCCACGACCAGAGAAGCAGCGCGCCGAGGATAATCAGCATGAAGACCGCCAGCCACTTCGCGGGCGCGAGGATGGCGCCCCCCGATAGCGCGAAGGCGAAGAAGAGCGCGGGTGTCGTCCAGTGGTTCCAGCGCGGCACGGTGCGGAGCTGGGCATAGATCATCGCCGTGGCGAGGATGGTGAGAAGGCAAAGGACAGCGCCCAATAAACCAAGCCACCTGAGCCCGCCGCCGCCGACCGCCGCCAGCGCGACAGGGGCAAGGGCAAGGAGGGCCGCGACCGAGAACCAGCCCTCGCGGCTCAGCCAGCTTGTCCGCCACTGGGTGAAGGCAAGAAGCGCGCGCTGCGGATTGCCGAGGTGGAAGGTGGAGGCAAGAAGCCCCGCGACCGCGAGCGCAAAGCCGAGGCCCCAGGCCGCCAGCGCGCCGAGGCCGGTGGGAGCCCCCACTCCCAAGCCGAGCATCGCGAGAAGGCCGAAGCCCATGCCGGACAGGACGGTGAAGAGGATGACGGAGGGCGCGGGGTGCATGTCAGAGGCGGCCGAGCAGCTTGTCGAGGAAGCCGGCCACCCCCCGCGCCTCGATATCGAGAAGCGGCGCGAGAAGCGAAGCCTGATGCGGCGCGTCTTTCCTTCGGGGCGGGAGGTACTTGTTGACCGGCTTCGTTCCCATCTCCGGCATCAGGTCGTAGCCTTTCCTTTCAGCCACGAGCCTCGACACCGCCGATCCCGGGTCGCCAAGGTCGCCGAAATGCCGTGCGCCGGTCGGGCAGGTGCGCACGCAGGCCGGCTCGCGGTCTTCCTCGGGCAGGTTCTCGTTGTAGATCCGGTCGACACAGAGGGTGCACTTTTTCATCACCCCCGCGCGGGGATCGAGTTCCCGCGCGCCATAGGGGCAGGCCCATGCGCAAAGCCCGCAGCCGATGCAGGCGTCCTCGTTGACCAGGACGATCCCGTCCTCGGCCCGCTTGTAGGAGGCCCCGGTCGGGCAGACGGTGACGCAAGGCGCGTCCTCGCAGTGCAGGCAGGAACGCGGAAAGTTGACGATCTGGGCCGTGGCCCCCTCCGGCTGCACCTCGTAGCTGTGGACGCGGTTGAGGAAGGTCCCCGAGGGCTCGGCGCCATAGGGGTCGGTGTCGGAGAGCGGCGCGCCGTAACCCTGGTCGTTCCAGCCCTTGCAGGCGGTCACGCAGGCCTGGCAGCCGACGCAGGTGTCGAGGTCGATGACGAGGCCGAGTTTCTTCGCGGATGGCGGCGGGAGCGTGGTCATCGAACTCCCCCGTAGCGGATGGCGTCAAATCCGGGCTGTGCAGCCTTCGGTGCCATCTCCACCGGGATGCGCTCGATCTTCACCCGCAAGTCGAACCAGGCGGCCTGGCCGGTGATCGGGTCGGAGTTCGACCACCTTTGCCCGTCGCCTTTCTCGGGCAGAAGTTCGGAAATGAGGTGATTGAGGAGGAAGCCTTTCGTCGCCTCCGGCGCATCCTCGGAAAGCGCCCAGGTGCCCTTGCGCTTGCCGATCGCGTTCCAGGTCCAGACGGTCGACTCATTCAGTGCCGCCATATGCTCGACCGGCACCACGATCTGCCCCGAGGGCGAGGTGAGGCGCGCCCAGTCGCCCTCGCGGAAGCCGTGCTCGCGCCAAACCTTCGTTGGGACGTAGAGCGGATTTCGGCCGTGAATCTGCCGGAGCCAGGCATTCTGCGAGCCCCAGGAATGATACATCGCCATCGGCCGCTGGGTGAGGGCGTGCAGGGGATAGCCCGCTCCGGCCTCGTCGCCGAAGGGCGGGTACCAGACCGGAAAGGGGTCCATGGTCGCCAGGATGCGGGGGCGGAGGTATTCGGGCGGCTGGCGTTCCGAAAAACCCTCGGCGGCCAGCTGGAAGCGGCGCATCGGCTCGGCGTAGATCTGGAAGAGATAGGGCTGCGGCGCGTCGTAGAAGCCCATCTGGACGGCCCAGTCCTGATAGGCGCGGTTCCAGGGTTTGAAGAAGCGCGCCTCCTCCGGCACATGGGCCATGAAGAAGCCGCCGTTTTCCTTGTAGCGCTCGATCTGGTCGGGGTTCGGGGCGCCCCGCCCCACGCTCTCGCCGTTGCCCCGGAAGCCCATGAGCGGCCCGATCCCGGCGCGGCGTTCGTGGTTGACGATGTAGTCGGCATAGTCGCGGTAACGCGGCTTGCCTTCGGGCGTTACGAAGTTCGGCAGGCCGAGGCGGCCGCCAAGGTCCACCAGCACCGACTGGAACCCGCGCACATCCCGGTCCGGCTCCATCACCGGCCAGCGGATGGCATCGGCCGCATGGTCGCCCTCGCAGATCGGGCGGTCCAGAAGGCTGATGCAGTCGTGGCGTTCGAGGTAGGTGGTGTCGGGCAGGATCAGGTCGGCATAGGCCACCATCTCGGAGGCATAGGCGTCGGAGTAGATGATGCGGGGGATCTTGTACTCGCCGTCCTCGCGCTTCGCCGTCAGCATCTCCATCACGGCGCCCGAGTTCATGGAGGAATTCCACGACATGTTCGCCATGTAGAGCATCAGCGTGTCGATCTCGTAGGGGTCGCCGGCGACCGCGTTCGGGATGACCATGTGCATCAGGCCATGCGCCGACAGCGGGTTTTCCCAGGTGAAGCCCTTGTCCACCCGGGCCGGGCTGAGGTCGTCGAGCTTCAGTGCCAGATGTTCGGGCCCCTGCGGGAAGCCGAGATGCGGGCCGTCGAGCGCCCTTCCCGGCGCATAGTAGGAATGCGGCGTCGGGTGGGCGTGGCTGGGCTTCGGGTAGGGCGGCTTGAAGCGCATCGACCCGGGCGTCTCGACCGCGCCGAGCAGGATTTGCAGCACATGCAGCGCGCGCGCCGTCTGGAAGCCGTTGGAATGCGCGCTGATCCCGCGCATCGCGTGAAAGCTGACCGGGCGGCCGAGCATCCGCGCATGCCGCTCGCCGCGGAAGTCGGTCCAGGGCTGTTCGATGACCACCGGCTGGTCGAAGGCCGCCGCCGCGATCTCGGCCGCCAGCCCCCGAATGCGCGCGGCCGGAATGCCGCAGCGCTCCGCCACCGCCTCGGGCGCATGCTCCGGGCCAAGGTAGCGCCCGACCATATGGGCAAAGACCGTGCGGCAGCCGCGATGCGTGGCGCCAAGGTCAGGCTCGACGCCGGGGGTGTCGAAGGGCACCGGCCCGCCCGTCCGCCGGTCGATCACCAGCACCTTGCCGAGGTCGTCGCGGAGGAGGAGCCCCTTCTCCTCGCCCGCCGCAACCTCGATCAGGCAGGGCGCGTTCGTCCAGCGCGCGAGGTAGTCGAGGTCGATCTTGCCCGCCTCGATCAGGCAGTGGATCAGCGCCAGCACCAGAAGGCCGTCGGTGCCCGGCGTGATTCCGTACCAGTCGTCGGCGACCGCGTTGTAGCCGGTGCGGATCGGGTTGATCCCGATCATCTTCGCACCCCGCGCCTTCAGCTTGCCGATGCCCATCTTGATCGGGTTGCTGTCGTGGTCCTCGGCGACGCCGAAAAGAAGGAAGAGCCTGGTCCGGTCCCAGTCCGGATGGCCGAACTCCCAGAATGCCCCGCCCATCGTGTAGATGCCGGCCGCCGCCATGTTGACCGAGCAGAAGCCGCCATGCGCGGCGAAATTCGGCGTGCCGAAGGACTGAGCCCAGTAGCCGGTGAAGCTTTGCGACTGGTCGCGCCCGGTGAAGAGGGCGAATTTCTCCGGGGCGCTGCGCCTGAGCGGCGCGAGCCATTGCACGGCCAGGCCCATCGCCTCGTCCCAGCTGATCTTCTCGAAGGCGCCCGAGCCGCGCGGGCCGATCCGGCGCATCGGATGGGACAGCCGCGAGGGGCCAAAGACCTGTTTGATCCCGCTCGCGCCCTTGGCGCAAAGGACGCCCTTGTTGATCGGGTGGTCGCGGTTGCCCTCGATGTAGCTGACCTTGCCCGAGGTCATGTGCACGTTGATCCCGCAACGGCAGGCGCACATGTAGCAGGTGGTGCGGCGGACCTCGTCGGAGACCCTGGGCGAAAGGTCGAGCCTGGGGGCGGGGTGGTTCATGGCCCACCCTCGCGCGAAGCAGGCCGCCGGGGCAAGCCGGATTGCGACACGCGCGCCTCGCCCATCCTAACGCTCCCCGACAGGCACCCAGTCCCTCCGTCCGGGCCCGTCATAGGCCGTCAGCGGCCGGATCAGGATGTTCGACCGCCGCTGTTCGAGGCACTGGATGACCCAGCCCGGCATCCGGCCGATGGCGAAGATCGGCACGTAGAGGTCCATCGGGATGCCATGCAGCTGGTAGACGACGCCCGAATAGAAATCGACGTTCACGTTGAGCCCGTGGCGGGCGTAGGGCTTCATCGCCGCGACCACCGCCTGCAGGATGGCGAACCACTTCGGCTCGCCCATCTCGGCGCCGAGCCGGCGCACGCCCTCGCGCATGTGCCGCGCGCGCGGGTCCTCGGCGCGGTAGACGCGGTGGCCGAAGCCCGTGACGGCCTCGCGCGCTGCCCGTTTCGCTGCCACATAGGCGGCGGCGTTATCCGGCTCGCCGATCTCCTGCACCATCTTCATCACATCCTCGGCCGCGCCACCGTGGGCCGGCCCGGCCAGCGTGGACAGCGCCGTGACGATGGCGCCGTGCAGGTTCGCCTCGGTCGAGACGGTGACCCGCGCCGCGAAGGCCGAGGCGTTCGAGCCGTGTTCGGCATGCAGGATGAAATCGACATCGGCGAGCCGCGCCGTATCCGCCGAAGGGCGCTCGCCCTTCAGCATCCAGAGCCAGTTGGCGGCATGCGAGAGGGCGGGATCGGGCGCGACCGGGGCAAGGCCCCGCCGGACGCGGTGATGCGCGGCGACGATCATCGGAACCTGGGCGATCAGGCGGATGCCGTTCAGGAGAAAGCCCGCCTCCGACGTATCGGCGCTGCCGGGTTCCAGCGCCGCGAGCGCGGAGACGGCGGTACGGAGCGCGTCCATCGGATGGCCCCGTGCCACCGACCGCAGAACATCGACAATGCCCTCGGGCACAACCCGCGCGGCCTTGAGTTCCGCGTCGAATCTCGCGAGGGCGCCCGCATCCGGCAGATCGCCCATCAGGAGGAGGTAGGCCACCTCCTCAAAACTCGCATATTGGGCCAAATCGTGGATCGAATAGCCCCGGTAGCTGAGTTCACCCGTCGCGCCGTCGATCAGGCTCACCCCCGAGCGCTCGAAATAGATGCCCTTCAGGCCACGGTGGATCTTGATGTCATCGCTCATCCCGGTTCTCACTTCCCGCAATCGGAGGGTCTGGTGACCGCACTCGACAGAGCCTTTTCGCTTGCCCGCGCCGCCACCGCCGGGGGCCGCGCCCGCGTGGTCTTTCCCGAATGGGAGGAGCCGCGCGTCGCGGCGGCGGTGGCGCGCCTCCGGGCCGAAGGGCTGGCGGAGCCCCTGCCCCTCGCTGCACCGTCGCCCGCGCAGTTGGCGGCACTCACCGGCGCGCGGGGCGTGAAGGAAAGCCTCGCCGCGAAGATGCTGGAAAAGCCGCTCATCCGCGCCGCCGCGATGGTGGCGGCGGGCGAGGCCGATGCGATGGTCGCCGGCATCGAGGTCCCCACGCGCCGGGTGATCGAGGCGGCGGGCCTTGCCATCGGGCTGGCCGAAGGTGTCAGCCAGCCCTCCTCCTTCTTCCTCATGATCTTCCCCGACGGCCGCGAGATGATCTTCGCCGACTGCGCCGTGACCGTCGCGCCGGATGCCGATGCGCTCGCCGCCATCGCCCGCGCGTCCGCCGCCTCGAGCCGTGCACTCTTGGGCGAAGCGCGACCGGCGCTCCTCTCTTTCTCCACCCTCGCCTCCGGCGCCGGTCCATCGGTGGAGATAGTACGCGAAGCCGCCGAAGCGACCGGCTTCCCCGGCCCCGTCCAAGCCGACGCCGCGCTGAACGCCGCGATAGCCGCGAAGAAGGGCCTCGCCTTCCCCGACGCCAATACCCTCATCTTCCCGAACCTCGACGCCGGCAACATCGCCTACAAGCTCGTGCAGGAACTGGCCGGGGCGCAGGCGGTGGGGCCCTTCCTCCAGGGTTTCCGAAATCCCGTCTGTGACCTTTCGCGCGGGGCGACAGCGGACGACATCGTGGCGGCGACCGCGGTGACCCTGGCCCTCGGCTGAGAATTTTCGGTCCGCAAGTATCCCGGGGAGCGCGAGGGGCAGAGCCCCTCGTCCCCGAGCGCACTCACCATAGCGCCCTCGCCAGCCCCAAAGCCGCGAGCCCGGCCAGAAGCAGGATGGCGAAGCGCCGGAACTCCTTGGGATCGGTCGAAAAGAAGTGCCGCGACCCGAGCCAGTTGCCGAGCGCGACCAGCGGCAGAAGGGCGAGGCTTGCCCGCAGCGTGTCCCAACTGACAAGTCCGTGCCACCAGTAAAGCGGCGCGGAGTAGATATCGAGCAGCGGGAAATAGGCGACGAGGGTGGCGCGGAAAGCCGCAGCCCTCATCGGCTGCGCGGCGAAGAAGGCCGCGACGGGCAGCCCGCCCATGCCTGGCGCGTTGGCGAGGCCCGAGACGACGCCGGCGGCAAGCGTGGCCAGCCCCCCCGCCTCTGTCCGCATGCGCCAGCCGGCCAGCAGGATCGCGCACATTGCCAGGACGTAGAGCGACACGACCGCACGGGCCGAGGTTTCGGAAATTCCGGTCAGCGCCCAGAGGCCGAGCGGCAGCCCAACCGCCGCGCCGAGAAGCAGCAATCCCACCCGACGCCAGTCGACATCCCGCCCCGCGCCGCGCCAGGCTTGGACGGACATCGCGGCTTCGAGGATGACCACGACCGCGACGAAGTTCAGCGGGTTCGTCACAAGCGAGGACGAGGCGATGAGCAGCGCCGAGAAGCCGAAGCCCGAATAGCCCCGGATGAGTGCCGCGCCGAGCGTGGCGGCGGCAATCCAGAGGCCCGTGGCAACGGAAAGGTCGAAGGGCAGAGTCATTGCGGGTGCCGGGTGGAGCGCCCCATCACCCTCCCGCCGTGCCGGGGGGTGGGATGCGCCGGGGTGTCGAGGTGAAGCTGACGGGCGCAGTCTCCCCTCCCCAGCCGGGGAAGGCTCAGAGTGAGGGCGGCGTGGTCGGGGCGAGGCGCCCCGGCGTCGGGCTTCGCGGAGGGCGCAGCGCCCCTCACCTTCTCCCTCTCCCCGTGCCGGGGAGAGGGGAGCGCCAGGACGCCGAGGTCGCGCCAAGGCTGGCGGGCGCGGCCTCCCCTTCCCCGCTGGGGGAGGGTCAGGGTGGAGGCGGCACCGCTCACGGCCGTTCGCCGCGCGCCAGCCGCCCCTCGATCGCGTCGATAACCGGCAGGATATCCGCCACCGAGTCGATCACGAAATGCGCCCCCGCCCGCGCCAGTTTCGCCACCGCCCCAGCCCTCATCCGGGCGAATTCCGCCTTGGACAGTGCCTTCGTCTCCTCGGGCGACAGGCCAAAGGCATTGCCGGTCAGCGCCACGCCCACCGTCCAGGCCCCGGCGTTCAGACCCTCTTCGATGCCCACCTCGGTGTCGTCCACCTTCACCGCCCGCCAGCCGCCCCATACGCCTAGGTCCTGATAAGTCTTCCAAATCATCAGCGGCGAAGGCCGCCCCGCCGTCAGGTCGCCGGCGCAGACCAGGTTGTCGGGCGCGTAGCCCTGTTTCGCGGCTAAGGGCGCCACCCGCGCCATGATCTCGCGCACGTAGCCGGTTGTGGAGCCGATCTTCAGGCCGCGCGCCCGCAGCGCGTCGACCGTTTCGACTGCCCCTTCGATCATGTCGCAGAAATCGGTCACGGCTTCCACGTTCATCGGTACGAAGACCTCGTAGACGCGGTCGATGTCGGCCTCGCCGGGGGCGTGCCCATGCTTCGAGGCCCAGGCTTCGGCCACACGCGGCTGCGTCATCAGCGCCTTGATGTGGTCGCGCTTGGCCATACCCATCGGCCCCCGCGCCTCGGCGACTGTCAGATCCACCCCGAACCGCCCGAAGGCCTTTACGAACACCCCCATCGGCGCGCGGCTTCCGTGGTCGATCACGGTGCCCGCCCAGTCGAACACCACAGCCTGCAACTGCCCCATCATGCCCCTCCGAACAACTCGCCGATCGTTTCCTCGCCGATGGCGAAGGCCGTGGATGCCCCGGTGCCGCTGGTCACGATCACCAGCCGCACCCCCTCGCCCACATCCTCGCGGATCATCGGCCGGTCCGGCAGACTGGCATAGGTGCCGGTCCAGCGTTCCGTCACCCGCGCGCCGGGAAGGTTCAGTACGGCGTGCATTTCCTCGAGGATCAGGTCGTCCACCCGTCCCCGCGCAAAGGGCGAGGGCGACCATTCGGTGTGGTGGCTGTCGCCGACGATCAACCCGCCGTCCGAACCCTGCACCGCGATCAGGTGGATGCCCTCGTCGAGCCAGTCCTTCTGCTCGGCGATGAGCCGCGCCCTGAGCGGTTCCGCTTCCGGCAGTTCCGACCAGCCGAGGTAGCGCACGAGGCTCTGATCGGACATGACCGACCCCGGCAGGCGGAAGCCCCCCTGCGGCATGACCTTCAGCATGTGCAGGCGGCAACGGGTGATGCCCAGGCGGTCGATCACCTCCGGGAACAGCGTCCGCAAGTCGTCGCCCGGGCAGACGGCGATCTTCGCTGCCCCGATGGTGCCGGACGTGGTGACCACTCGTCCCGACTCCACCGCCTTGACCAGGGTCCGGCGTCGGAATTCGACGCCCATCGCGCCTTCGAGCCAGGCGGCGAGTTTCGGAATCGCGTGGCGGCTTTCCACCCGGCGCTCGTGGGGCGACCAGAGCCCGCCCTGCCAGTCGCGGTCGGCGAGGATGGCGCCGTGCTTCGCCTTCAGCTCAGATGCGGTGAGCAACCGGCACTCCGCCCCCATTTGGGTCTTCGCGAAAGCCTCAAGCACCGCCATCGCCTCGGGCCGCTGCGCAGGCACTAGTGTGCCCTGATGCTCGACCGGGATGCCCGCCTTGGGCGCGACCTCCATCCAGACATCGCGCGACCGCATCGCGCGGCGCCAGCAGTCGCCGCCCTGCTGTCCGGTGACTGTGACGAACCCGAAGTTGCGGACCGAGGCGCCCACCGCCTCCGCATCGCGGTCGATGACGACGACCCTCAGCCCCCGCCGCGCGGCCGCGAGCGCGTGGGCGAGGCCGACGATCCCGGCACCGACGACGGCGAGGTCGTAGGTCATGGGTGCTTGGCCGGATCGGATTCAGTCTGGCAGGGGCCGTCGACCCTGCCAGCATCGCAACGCCGACACTGGCCGCCCGATCGCGTCAGCGACTCGGGCAGCGCCCGACCGCCCCCTCGGGCGGGCGCTTTCTGCGCCAACCCGGCGGTCGTGCCCTGCCCTCTGTCAGCGCGCGTGGATGCGGTCACGTGGCAGCGTTTCCGCGTGAGCGGGGCCGACCCTCCACTGGAGGGTCGTCTGTTCCCGCTCACCCCAGCACCTGGACTTGTCCTCACCCCACCACCTGCGCCACCATGTCGGCCGAGTCGATCCCCGCCACGGCCACGGGCTTCTTCATCGCGTCGCGGCGGAAGGGCTCGCCCAGCTCCTGGTTGATCATCGCCTCGATCAGCGTTGTCTTCCCATGCTTCATCTGGTCTTCCACCGCTTTCCGCAAGGCCTGCGTCAGTTCCTCCATCGTCCGCGCCACGACGCCCTGCAGCCCGCAAGCCTTGGCGATGCCCGCATAGCTCACGCCCTCGTCAAGCTCGGTGCCCACGAAATTGTCGTCGTACCAGAGCGTCGAATTCCGCTTCTCCGCGCCCCACTGGTAGTTGCGGAAGACGATCGTGGTGACCGCCGGCCATTCCTTGCGCCCGATCGCGGTCAGCTCCGTCACCGCGATGCCGAAGGCGCCGTCGCCCGAGAACCCCACCACAGGGGTGTCGGGGCAGGCGATCTTCGCGCCTACCACGCTCGGCAGGCCGTAGCCGCAGGGCCCGAAGAGGCCCGGCGCCAGATATTTCCGCCCCGCCTCGAAGGTCGGATAGGCATTGCCGATGGCGCAGTTGTTGCCGATGTCGGAGGAGATCACCGCCTCTTTCGGCAGGGCGGCCGATATCGCCCGCCAGGCCATGCGCGGGCTCATCCAGTCCGGCTTCGCGGCCCTTGCCCGCTGGTTCCAGGTGGTGCCGGGATCGTCATCCTCGTGGTCCATCGAAGAAAGCGCCTGCGCCCAGCGGGATTTCGTCATGGCGATCAGGGCCTTTCGGTCGGCGCGGCCCGCATCGCCAGCCTGCGGGGCGAGGTGCGCGAGGACGCCTTCGGCCACCTTCTTCGCGTCGCCCACGATGCCCACAGCGACCTTCTTCGTCAGCCCGATCCGGGCGGGGTTGATGTCGACCTGGATGATCTTCGCGCCCTTCGGCCAGTAGTCGAGGCCATAGCCCGGCAGCGTCGAGAAAGGGTTGAGGCGCGTGCCGAGTGCAAGCACCACATCCGCCTTCTGGATCAGCTCCATCGCCGCCTTCGAGCCGTTGTATCCCAAGGGCCCCGCGAAGAGCGGATGCGAGCCGGGGAAGGCGTCGTTGTGCTGGTAACCGACGCAGACCGACGCATCGAGGCGTTCGGCCAGGCGCATCGAGGCGGGGATCGCACCACCAAGGACGACACCCGCGCCGTTCAGTATCACCGGAAAGGCGGCTTCCGACAGTAGCTTCGCCGCCTCGGCCACCGCGCCCTCGCCGCCCGCAGGGCGCTCGAACTCGACGACTGCGGGCAGCTCGATGTCGATCACCTGAGTGAAGTAGTCGCGCGGCACGTTGATCTGGGCGGGCGCCGAGGCACGCCTTGCGTTCTGGATCACGCGGTTCAGCACCTCGGCCATGCGGCTCGGGTCGCGCACCTCTTCCTGATAGGCCACCATGTCCCTGAAGAGCGCCATCTGCTCGACTTCCTGGAACCCGCCCTGCCCCAACGTCCTGTTCGCCGCCTGCGGGGTGACGAGCAGCAGCGGCGTGTGGTTCCAGTAGGCGGTCTTCACGGCGGTGACGAAGTTGGTGATCCCGGGGCCGTTCTGCGCGATCGCCATGCACATCCGGCCCGAGGCGCGGGTGTAGCCGTCGGCCATCATGCCGCCCGAGCCTTCGTGGGCGCAGTCCCAGAAGCGGATGCCGGCCTTCGGGAAGAGATCCGAGATCGGCATAAAGGCCGAGCCGATGATGCCGAAGACATCGGCGATGCCGTGACGCTGGAGCACCTTCACGAAGGCTTCCTCGGTGGTCATGCGCATGGGGCACACTCCTTGTCGGTTTGGCGCCGTTCTACGGCCCGGGCCGTCCGCACCGTAGGGCCAGACCAACCAGGCGGATAGGTCCAGACGGGGAAGGCGCAAGTGCGAGCGCTATGACCGGGCCTGTCAACAAGGAAGTGAGTTGCGCGCTGGACCCGGGCAAGGCAGGGTGCTCGCGGTTGAAACAAGCGCGGGCTTGGACATTGTCTTGTCGCAGTGCGCTTCTCGCTCTCAGGAACGTCGTTCTTGCGCTGGCCTTGGCGGGCCTGTTCGTTTCGTTTCCGGCAGTTGCTTCGCCCGGCGCAAACGGTCCGTGCGCGGAAATGCCCACTGCAAGCGCGTGCTGCAATGACTGTGTCCTGTCCGACTGCATCTGCCTGCCCCGCAGCCTTCAGGCGTACCAACTTTCCGGCCCGCCGCTGCGCACGGCTGCCCCGGACAAGCCTGCGGGGTTCGACAATGGCCTTTGGAACGGCCTCGCGCCTCCGCCTCCATGGCGCCCGCCGGATTGTGTGGATTTTCCGGGAATAACCTGAAAAATCACGAAATCTGGAGAAACAAGATGAAATCGACGTTGCTTGCCATTGTCCTCGGCTTCCTTTCGGTCGGCGCCGCCTCGGCGGCCGCCGCCTGCTGTGTCGGGCTGAGCTGCTGCGAGGAGCGGATGCCCTGCTGCGATGACTGAGGTCAGACCGGCACGCCTGCGGAACTGACGCAGGCGCGAACCGAAGGTGCCAGCCTCCCGGGGCTGGCACCGCTCACGCCTCACTCCGTCTCAAGCCCGCCCGATCTCTTCCGCGATGATCCCGATCCCCTCGGCGATGCGCCCTGGCGTGATCGAGGAATAGGCCAGCCGGTAGAAGTTCCGCGGTGCCGCCGCCCCCGGCGCGAAGAACGCCCGCCCCGGTTCGATCAGCACCCCCTGCCCCCTCAGCCGCAAGGCCAGTTCCTCGGTATCGACCCCCTCCGGCGCCTCCATCCAGAAGCTCGACCCGCCGAGCCCCCCCCGCCCCGCGACGGTCAGCCCGTTCGCCCGTATCGCCTCGTCCATCACCGCGCGCCGCCGCCGGTACGCCGCCGCCATCCGGTTCAGCATCGCGTCGTAGTGGCCGAGCGACAGGAAATAGGCCAGTGTCCGCTGGATGTGCCCGGGGGGATGGCGCAGCACGGTGGCGCGCAGCGCGCGCGCCTCGGCGATGAAGGCCGTGGAGGCGACCAGGTAGCCCAGCCGCAGTCCCGGGAATATCGACTTCGAGAACGACCCGACATGGATCACCCGCCCGCCTTCGTCGAGCGAGCGCAGCGACGGCGCCGCGGCCTTCTGGAAGTTCAGCTCGAATTCGTAGTCGTCCTCGACCACCAGGAACCGCTCGGCCTCGGCCAGCGCCAGAAGCGCGCGGCGGCGGTCGACCGGCATCGTGGCATTGGTCGGGCTCTGGTGGCTTGCGGTGGTCAGCACCACGCTTGCGCCACGGGGGATCGCCTCGGGCGGCAGGCCCTCGCTGTCGACCCCGACGGTGGCGACCTCGCATCCGGATTCGGCCAGAATGGCGCGCAGGCCCGGATAACAGGGGTCTTCCAGCACCGCCCGCCGCCCGGGGCCCAGCGTCAGGTGCGCCGCGATCCACAGGCCGTTCTGCGCGCCCATCGTCAGCAGGATCTCCTCGGGCCGCGCCGCGATGCCGCGCCGGGGCAGGATCGACCGGCGGATGGTGTCGATCAGCAGCGGGTCGTCGCGTTCGTACCAGTCGGCGGTCAGCGCGTTGAAATCCCGCAGGCCCAGGGCGCGCAGCGCGCAGTGCCGCCAGTTCTGGTGGTCAAAGAGGCTCGCGTCGGCCTGCCCGTAGATGAAGGGAAAGGGATAGCGCCGCCAGTCGTCGGGCTTGTCCACCCGGGGCTGTCCGGCGAACCGGCGCGCAAGCGCGGCGGACCAGTCCACCCTGTCGGTCCGGGCGGGCGGCGGGCCGAAGTCGGGCTGGACGGGGGCGCCCGCCGAGACGTAGTAGCCCGATCGGCCGCGCGCCGTCAGCCAATCACCGGCGACAAGTTCGGTATAGGCGAGCGTCACGGTGATGCGGCTGACGCCGAGATGGCGGGCGAGATGCCGCGACGAAGGCAGCTTGTCGCCCGCCCGGAACCGGCCGGTGACGATGCCGTCGCTGACCAGCGCCTGGATCTGCTGCTGCAGCGTTCCGGGTGCGCCGGGCGAAAGATGAAGGGCATCGGCGGGGATCGCCAAGGGTTGGACCTGCCGGGCAAGGAAATCGGCCCGATCAAGCGGCAGCACGCGGCGGAAGGT
Source organism: Paracoccaceae bacterium (assembly GCA_046155885.1). Lineage (GTDB taxonomy): Bacteria > Pseudomonadota > Alphaproteobacteria > Rhodobacterales > Rhodobacteraceae > JAOADN01. The sequence goes on along the minus strand of JBJXFU010000087.1, from coordinate 7,677 downwards.
CAATCCCCGCCTGAATCTTTCTTGCCCAAACATCCCCGGGGTTCCGGGGGGCAGAGCCCTTCGGCTTCCTGCCCGGGCCATCCCCTTACCCGAACACCCGCCCCAGCGCCGCGCCGATCGTATCGGTGATGCGGTCGATGTCCGCCGGCGTGGCGATCAGCGCGGGGCTGAGGCAGAGCGTGTTGTTCAGCCCGGGAAGCGAGCGGTTCGTCATGCCGATGATGACCCCCTGGGCATTGCAGTCGGCGACCGCGGCCGCGACCCTCTTCTCGTCGGCCGGTTCCCTCGTCGTCCGGTCATTGACCAGTTCCGCCCCGCAGAACAGCCCCTTGCCGCGGACGTCGCCGATCACCTTGTGCGTCTCGGCCAGCGCGCGGAGGTTGCCGACAAGCCGGTCGCCCATCGCAAGGGTATTCTCCAAGAGGCCCTCGTCCTCGATGATCCGCATGTTCTCGAGCGCCGCCGCCGGGCCGCTGGTGCAGCCGCCGAAAGTCGAGATGTCGCGAAAGTAGCTCATCGGGTCGGACGCGTCGTCCTTGAACATGTCGAACATCGCCTCGGTCGTCACCGTGCAGGCGATGGCGGCGTAGCCCGAGGCCACGCCCTTGGCCATCGTCACGAAGTCGGGCTTCACGCCCCAGTGCTGGTAGCCGAACCAGGTGCCGGTGCGGCCGACCCCGCAGACGACCTCGTCGATATGCAGCAGGATGTTGTATTTGCGGCAGATTTCCTGCACCCGTTCCCAATAGCCCTCGGGCGGAACGATCACGCCGCCGCCCGCCGTCACCGGCTCGAGCACCAGCGCGCCGACCGTATCGGGGCCTTCGCGCAGGATCACCTCCTCGATCGCGTCCGCCGCGCGCTCGCCGTAGTTCGCCACATCCCACTGCTTGCGATACTCGAGGCAATGGGGCACCTGAACGAAGCCGTCGGGGAAAGGCCCGTACTGCATCGCACGCTCCGGCTGGCCGGCCGAGGCCAGCGCCGCGATGGTGGTGCCGTGGTAGTCGCGCTCGCGGTAGAGGATCTTCCACTTCCGCCCGCCGTGGTGCCGATGGGCGATCTGGCGAACCATCTTGTAGACCTTCTCGTTCGCCTCCGACCCCGAGTTGGAATAGTAGACGCGGCTCAGGCCTGGCATTTTCGAGATCAGCTTTTCGGCGAAAAGCGCCCCGGGCACCGACCCGGCCGCGCCGGCGAAGTAGTTCAGCTTCAGAAGCTGCTCGTAGACGGCACGCGCGATCGACTCGCGCCCGTAGCCGACGTTGACCGTCCAGACGCCCCCCGACACGGCGTCGAGATGCTCTTTGCCCTTCGCATCCCAGACGCGCATCCCCTTGCCTTCGACGATCACCCGGGGATCGACGGTTTCGTACTGCTTGTGCTGGCTCAGGTGGTGCCAGACATGCGCACGGTCGGCGGCGACGACGTGGCCGATGTCGTTGGGAATGAGCGGGGCGTTCATGGCGGAACCTCCTTGGCGGTCGGCAGGCGTGGGGCAGCCGAGTGCAAAGCAAAGGGCGGCGCGGATCGGGCGCAGTCTCCTACGCCGCGCAGGCGGCGGTTAGGGCCAGATCTGGCGGCTGAATAGGTCCAGTCAGAGTCGCGCGCAGGCGCGCTTCGGCCCGAGGCTTGCCGGGCCGCGATAGGGGCCGCGATCCCCGGGGCGAAGGCGGCCGCCCTCCAATCGGGTGGCGACGACGCGCGACCATCCGGTGTCGGCGGTCACGATCACGGGCCCGTCCGGGCAGATGGCGATGCCGCCCTGGATGTAGTCGTCACCGATCCGGTGGTTGCTCAGGCCCGAGGCCGAAGCGACCTCGGCCAGCCTGCCACCCACAAGCCGCACGATCCGCAGCGTGCCCGTGCGATGCGGGGTCTCGACATAGGCGACTTCGGCCCGTCCATCGCCGTCGAGGTCGCCCGCGCCCGCCGGGGCAAGCCACCTGTGGGTCTCGCCGAGGGCATCCGTCGCCGCGATGCGGCCCGTTTCGTCCCAGACGGCAAGCCTCGCCCCGCGGTCCAGGAACGTCTCGACGACGATCACCTCGGGCGCGCCGTCGCCGTCGAGATCGGCAAGGCGGGGGGAAAGGTCCTCGAACACCATCGCGTCGGGAAGGCGGAAAGTGATGCGGCGACCGTCCCTCAGGCGAAGGAGCAGCGCGCCCCATTCGATCGCATCACCGAGAATCGCGTGGTCGTATCGGTCCGTGGGCTCGGCGAAGCGGGCGGAAGCGATTTCGGCCACGACAGGAACGGGCGAAGCCGATAGAAGCACGACGAGCGGTGCGGCAGAGCGCATGCGTCAGATCTGCTTTTCCGGCATCTGCACGCGCAGTCCGTCCAGCGCCTCCGAAACCTTCAGCTGGCAGGTCAGCCGCGACCTGACCGGATCGGGATTCCAGGCGAAATCCAGCATGTCGGCCTCCATTGCGTCGCGCGGCGGCAGCCGGTCCACCCAGGCGGAGTCCACATAGACATGGCAGGTCGAACAGGCGCAGGCGCCGCCGCAATCGGCCTCGATCCCGGGGATGCCGTTGTCGCGCGCGCCCTCCATCACGGTGAGGCCGTTCTTCACCTCGAGCGTGTGTTCCCTGCCGCCATGTTCCACATAGGTGATCTTCGCCATCTCGTCCGCCCGAAGCCTTGGTCCCGCAGGGGTATGTAGCGAAGCGCAGGCCGATGTTCCACCCCGCCGCGCGCCGGTCCCTGCCCACCCATTGCAAAGCACCGGCGGCGGGGCGAAGCTGGCCCGGCCGGGCTGATCCGGGCCAAGTTGGGTGCGGGGATGCCGGAGCTTCAGGTGATCGGGGCGGGGTTCGGGCGGACGGGAACGGATTCGCTGCGCGAAGCGCTGAACATCCTCGGCTTCGGGCCCTGCCATCACATGTTTGAGGTGACCGCGAACCCGGTAATGAAGGCGCGCTGGCGGGCCTTCCTGGCGGAGGGCGGCGCGCCCGACTGGGAGGCGCTTTTCGAAGGCTACCGGTCCTGCGTGGACTGGCCCTCGGCCCATTGGTGGCCGGAACTGGCTTCCCTCTGCCCGGCTGCGAAGGTGATCCTGACCTGGCGCGACCCCGAGAGCTGGTGGCGGAGCTTCGAGGAAACGCTGCTTGCCGGTTACCGGACGGCCAGCGACCGCGAAAGTGTCGGCGTGCGGATCATGGAGAAGGTCTTCGGCGACCGCATCGGCGACCGCGATCACGCGATCACGCTTTATGAGGCCAATGCGGCGGCGGCCCGCGCGCTCAGGCCGGAAGGGCGGGTTCTGGTGCTGGAGCCGGGCGCGGGGTGGGAACCGCTGTGCACTCATCTGGGCGTGCCGGTGCCCGACCTTCCCTATCCCAATCGCAACTCGGCCGGGGACATCCGGTCCCGGGTGGGGATCGGCGCGCCCGGGGTGTGAGCGGGAAGGAACTTGCCGCATCGGGCGTGATGTTCTACTTATGTTCTCATGCCCCGAGATTTCTCCCCTCCCGAGCCCTGGCCGCGCCCGCCTGCCGCCCTGCCTCATGCCCGCCTGGCCGAGCCCCCGGCCGGCGCGCGGGTGACGGTGGCGGGGCTGGTGCTGGTGCGCCAGCGGCCTGGGACGGCGAAGGGGGTGATCTTCCTGACGCTGGAGGACGAGACGGGGGTGGTCAACGTGGTGGTCTGGGCGAAGGTGTTCGAGCGGTTCCGGCGGGCGGTGATGGCGGGGCGGCTTCTGCGGGTGACCGGGCGGGTGCAGCGCGAGATGGGCGTGGTGCATGTGGTGGCCGAGGAGATCGAGGATGTCTCGGCGCTGCTGGACGAACTCCTCCGGCCGCGTTTCCGCACCGAAATCTGCCGGGCCGGGGACCAGCCGTAGCTTTGCCCGGGCGGCTGCCACAAAATCGTGCGGGTGGCGCGATATCTCGTTGAACTATCCGACCCGAACCGCTAAAGGTAGCCCCACAGGTGCATGGACGCGGTGCATCGGACCGCTTCCCCCAGGGGCGGAACCGACGGGGCCCGGGCGCTGGCAGCGCGCGCGGGCCCCGCTTCATTTCCGGCCCAAGGCAAGCGGCGCCTCTTTACCGGTTGATCGTAAAGGAATAGTTCGGGCCCGGTCCGCCGCAAACGCGAACGGGCCAGGAAAAGGTGCCAGGTGCTCGGACGCGGTCCTTGCGTGACGCCATTGCTGACGCCGCCTGACACCTTCCTGACCCGTTCCGCCCGTTGCCAGGCATTCCGGCCCAGTGCGTGCTTCCCGCCCTTGCGGACGGTGGCACATGCCCTTTGCCCTTGCAGGCATCGGGCCGCCCCATCCCCTTGCGGTTCGGAGGCGTCGCCCCACAGGATGCTGCGACCCCGTGAAGCTCCGCGCCGGTCCTCGCGACCCGTCCGGTGAAACAACCAGCCTTGCGGCCAGCCGCCCCGCCCGGTCGTGTGCCGGAGTGGGTTTCCGCAGTGAAAACCGGGGGTTAGCCCGCCCTTCCCTGCCGCGCCCTGCCCCTTCGGACCCGTCCGCGCACCGGCCGTTTCCTTGCGGTCCCGGTCGGTAAGGAATTCGTTACAAACTGGGGTGAGTCGGGCAAGCGAAAAGCACTGCAGCATGAAAGAAAGCCGGGGATAAAGCGTTGATATAGCTTGTGGATTTCCGGTGGATAAGTCCCCGGCGGGGCCGGATTCCGGGGGGTTGGCGGGATGGGGCGGGAATTGGCCGAAGCGGCGGGGATGCTGCGGGTGCGAAGGGGTCGGGGCGCCGCTTCCGCGTCGCACAGGCGCAGTACGGGCGTAGCACATCCGTAGCACATCCGTAGCACATCCGTAGCACATCCGTAGTACGGGCGTAGTACGGGCGTAGCTACGCATCGTGCGGGGCGCGGCAGGGTCCGGTTCACCCTGCCTTGGGCGGCGAGTCGGGGCACGCCCCGACCCACAACTTGCCGAACGGGCCGCGCCGCCCCCGGATGGCGAACCGCCCCGGCCCCTCGGCGGCAAGGTCGAAGGCGGCGACGGGCCAGGTGAGCCAGCCGGGCAGGCCGAGGGAGGCGATCATCGCGGTGACGGGGGCGGGGTCGGTGAGTTTCTGGATGGCTCCGCCGAGGAAGAGCAGCGCGATGAGGAGGCGGCCGGTGAGGTTGAGGAGGTGGGGCATGGGGGGGCTGGGTGCGGGGCGGTTCGGGGCGGTTGAATTTTGTACGGATATGACGTATCATACGTTTCGTACAAAACGGAGGCGGCGATGATCGAGGTCACGGTATCGGAGGCGCGGGAGAGGCTGGCGGATTTGCTGGGCAAGGTCCAGCACGGGGGCGAGGATGTCACGATTACCCGGCACGGCAAGCCGGTGGCCGTGATGATCTCGGCCGCGGCGATGGAGTATTACGAGCGGCTGGAGAACGAGGAACTGGCAAGGGATGGGGATGCGGCCTATGCCGAGTACCTTGCCGATCCGTCCAAGGCCGTGACGATCGAGGAGTATCTGGCCGAAGCGGCGGCTGAACACGCCGCTGAATGACCTACCAGATCGTCCTGTCGCCAGAGGCGAAGAAGAACCTGCGGCGCATCAGGGACCAGCGGCTGCATGACCGGCTGACCGCGGCGATAGCCGACCTCGGCACCGATCCCCGCCCATCGGGATGCCTGAAACTGGTCGGCGAGAGCGACCAGTGGCGCATCCGGGTGGGGGATTGGCGGATCGTCTATCGCATCGACGACGGGCGGGTGGTGGTGGTCGTGGTGCGGGTGGCGCCGAGGAGCGGGGCGTATGGGTGATCTCACGCACCGGATGGGGCAGGAACATGAGTGCGGCGCGGGAAGGGTGGTGCGTGCGAGCACACACCCTACGGCTTGCTGCAACTGGTGGGCGAAGCCGACCGGTGGTGAGTGCGGGTACGCTTGCTATAGACTACCAACTGCCCGCGTGATGGGATGATAGCAGCGCCGGAACATTTGAGCTGCCTTGTCATCTACCGAGTAGTATCCACCGGGTTTGCAGGCAAACATTTGAGAAAGATAGCCATCAAGATAATTACTGTTTTCTTTTGATTGCCCGTACATAGTAGCGAATACATTTTTGGAGCCGGAGACGTTTTCAAAGAAGCGCATGTTCTGCTCTTCAAACCCAAATCCGAGAAAAACTATTGTGTCGCAATCTGTCAGCTTTTGATGGATGACGCCAAAAACTGAACTATCCTCTTGCTCCGTAAAAATCTTTATCTTGTCAACGTAATTCCTTAGCTCCAAGTGAACATTTTGAAAAGCTACGCGCCCGCGGTATTCAAAGGGATTGTGCACGCTTTGGTCAAAGTAATCTCCGAGTGAGCCATACGCGTGAACGATATTATCCCGCGGAACCACATCTCCTGCTTTCATTCCAAAATTCGTCTCGAGCCAGATTTTCAGAAATCGCTCTATACATCTGTCGTAATTGAAAGTAACGAATGTCAAATTTTGCAATGACTTGTGGATGTTATTCGCCTGATGGCCGCGCGAAACTATGTTCATGAGATCAAAAAGGAAGTAGTCTTGGTTGTTCTCGATAACATCAAACTCCCGCTCAACGGCAAGCCCTGAATTCTTTTCCGCACCAGCAATTACATAGGCTATCAGCATCTTTCCGACAGCTAGGAGGATATGATCGTCACGCCGCTGATCCAAGAAGTTATCAATGGAGTAAGCACTCCGCAACTGTGAACCAAAATCAGAGAAATGTAGGAGGGCTTTCTCGCCAATATCTCTATTGGGTTCAAAATAGTGAAACATCGCGGAATTAAGGTGGAGCCAAATTCCGTCGTCGCGGCGGGTCGCCAAATTTGCCACTTCTGATTTGAGAGCCGCACCCAGGGGCAAACCGAGATCACTGCTCGCCCCGGCTCCTACGACTACTACTGTCTTTCTGTTAATCATCACCCATCGATCTTCAACGCCTCGATGAACGCCGTCTGCGGGATCTCCACCTTGCCGAACTGGCGCATCTTCTTCTTCCCGGCCTTCTGCTTTTCCAGCAGCTTCTTCTTCCGCGTCACGTCGCCGGCGTAGCACTTGGCGGACACGTCCTGGCACAGGACCACCTTCGCCAAACCCGCACTCCCGCGCCAGCCCCCTTCCCTACCGATCCTCCCGCCCGTGATGAATTCGAAGGACGAGGATCTGGTCGGGCTCGACGGCGTAGAGGATGACGTAACCGCTGCGGCCGAAGCGAACGAGGCGTTCGCGCAGGTCCGCATCAGTGCGGGGCGAGAGCACAGGGCGGCCAGCCCCGGGGCTGGCGGCGATGCGGTCAAAGGCGGCAAGGAGGGCGGCCACCATGCGATGTGCGGCGTCGGGGTTCTTCGCGGCGAGGAAATCTTCCAGACGTATAAGGTCGGTCCGCGCGGCGGGCGCTAGCGCAACGGTTTTGCCGGGGGGCATGGCGCGTCGGGGTCGGTCTGGCGCGCCTGCACCCAAGCCCGCACATCCTCGAGCGGATGGGCGAGGCCATCCTTGCGGAACGCCTCAAGCCGGTCGAGGGCGATGCAGATGTCCTCGTCGGTCGAGATGAGGGGGGGCGACTGGCTGTTCATGGGCAAAATGTAGCGCGGAGGGGGTCACGAGTCTATCTTCAACGCCTCGATGAACGCCGTCTGCGGGATCTCCACCTTGCCGAACTGGCGCATCTTCTTCTTCCCGGCCTTCTGCTTCTCCAAGAGCTTCTTCTTCCGCGTCACGTCG
>JBJXFU010000181.1:0-3999 GCA_046155885.1 Paracoccaceae bacterium | reverse complement strand
CGCCCGAGCTGCGCGACACCGTGGCGCTGACCCTGGGCGAGGAGCTGAGCCAGGCCGAGGCGGCCGAGGTGCTGGGCGTCAGCGAAGGCACGGTGGCCTGGCGCATGAGCGAAGTGAAAAAGAGGCTCCGCGCGCTGGCACGGGCGGAGGGGATGCTGTGACCGACGAACTCGACGCGCTCCGCAGGGCCCTCAGGGCCGCCCCGCCCCCGGCCGATCCGGGCCGGCGGGCCGACACGGTTGCCCGGGCGATGGCGGCTTTCGATGTGCACCAAGAAACCCCGGCCGAGACACGTCCGACTGAGGACCGCCCCGGGAGGGCGGGGCCCTTCAGAGGAGTTCTCGGGATGCTTGCTCAGTTTTCTTCCCGCGCCGTGCTGGGCGCGACGGTGTCGGCGGCGGCGGTGATCGTCGGGCTGGCGGTGGTGGCGCCGGTGCTGCGCGACACGCGGTTGCCGCCGGTCGCGGTGCCGCAGCCGGAGGTCGCCGGGACGGTCGCAAAGACCCAGTCGCCTGGCGACACGGAGGCCGCGCCGGTCCTGCCCGCGCAGGAGGCGAAGGACGATGCCGCGCGGGCGGCCCCGGGCCGGCTGGAGGCGCGCGCGCAGGAGGCGGGCGAGGCTGGGATAGTCGTGCAAGGGTACACGGGGACCGTTGTCGTCGCGCCGAACGAGATGCTCTTGAAGCGCGAAGACGCGCCCGAGGCTTCGGCGACGCCCGGTGCGCCATCGACCCCGGCGCTCACGGCGGTGCCCCCGGCGCTGATAGATGCGGAGCGGAACCTGGCCGAGGCCGACTTGTCGCGGGCGCGCTCGGCGTTGGACGGACTTGCCCAATCCGCCGACCAGCCGGCGCCCGAATCCTTCGCCGCCGACAGCGCCGCGATGGGCGGGGCCATCGCCGCCGCGCCGATGACCGAGGCGCCGGTCATTGCGCCCGAACCCAACACCGAAGCCTTCCCCGAAGCCGAAATCAACCCGGTCAAGGTCGCCGCCGAGGAACCCGTCTCGACCTTCTCGACCGACGTGGACACGGCGTCTTGGTCGGTCGTCCGCTCCTCGCTGATGGCGGGGTATCTGCCGCCGCCGGATGCGGTGCGGATCGAGGAGATGGTGAACTACTTCCCCTATGCCTACCCCGCCCCCGAAGCCGCCGGTGCGCCCTTCCGCCCCAGCGTCAGCGTGATGCCGACGCCGTGGAACGACGGCACCGAGCTTCTGCGGGTGGCGATCCAGGGGCGGATGCCGGCGGTCGCGGACCGGCCGCCGCTGAACCTCGTCTTCCTGATCGACACTTCGGGCTCGATGGAAGATGCCAACAAGCTGCCGCTGCTGAAGCAGTCGCTGGGCCTGATGCTGGGCCGCCTGCGGGCGGAGGACCGGGTGGCGATCGTCACCTATGCGGGATCGGCGGGCGAGGTGCTGGCGCCGACCCCGGCCAGTGACCGGGCAGCGGTCATGGCGGCGCTCGACAACCTGTCGGCGGGCGGCTCGACGGCGGGGGCGGAAGGCATCGCGCTGGCCTACCGGGTGGCGAAGGGCATGCGGGGCGACGGCGACGTGACGCGCGTGATCCTGGCCACCGACGGGGACTTCAACGTCGGCATTTCCGACCCCGAGGCGCTGAAGGACTTCATTGCCGGCGAGCGGAAGTCGGGGGTCTACCTGTCGGTTCTGGGCTTCGGGCGCGGCAACCTCGATGATGCGACGATGCAGGCGCTTGCCCAGAACGGCAACGGCACGGCGGCCTATATCGACACGCTGAGCGAGGCGCAGAAGGTGCTGGTCGACCAGTTCACCGGCGCGCTCTTCCCCATTGCCGACGATGTGAAGGTGCAGGTCGAGTTCAACCCCGCCGTCGTCGCCGAATACCGGCTGATCGGATACGAGACCCGGGCCTTGCGACGCGAGGACTTCAACAACGACAAGGTCGATGCGGGCGAGATCGGGGCGGGGTTGCAGGTGACCGCGCTTTACGAGGTGACGCCGGTAGGATCGCCCGCGATCCTGAACGACGCGCTGCGCTATGGCGCGGCGGGGGCGGCCACAGCCACCGCCCCGGCCGAGGCGGAGGCGCGGGAACTGGGGTTCCTGAAGCTCCGCTGGAAGGCGCCGGGGGCGGCGGACAGCCAGCTGATCGAACTGCCGATCCCGGCGGCGGCGGGCGCGGGCGACGACGACTTCCGCTTCGCCGCCGCCGTCGCCGGAATGGGGCAGCTGCTGACCGGGGCGACCTACCTGGGCGACTGGGGCTGGGACGAGGCCATCGGTCTGGCCAACGGCGCCAAGGGCGAAGACCCCTTCGGCTACCGGGCCGGGGCGGTGCAGCTGATGCGGCTGGGGCAGAGCCTGTCGCGGTAGTGTTGCGGCGGGCAGGCGAGGGGGCCCCGGCGGGCGATGCCGGGGCCCTTGCGCTGTCCGGGGCCGTTCCGCCCGGGGAAGGCTGGTAATTACCGAATGTTCGGTATAAATGATTCGCGGGAACCCGGGCACCACAGCGGACCGCCCGCCCGGCTGTTCCCGGAGGAGAAGGGACAATGGCGCGACCGCGTTCGGTGGGCGAAGACGACCTGATCGCGCGGCTTGCGGGCGTGTTCGGCGAGGCCGGCTATCACGGCGCCTCGCTGGCGCAGCTGGCCGAAGCGGCGGGGCTGCGGAAGGCGAGCCTCTACCACCGCTTTCCCGGGGGAAAGGAACAGATGGCCGCCGAGGTCCTTGCCGCCGTCCTCGGCCGCTTCGGCAACGAGGTCATCGCGCCGCTGACCGACTCCGGGGCGCCGCCGCGGTCTCGGCTGGCGCGGGTGGTCCCGGCGCTCGACGCACTCTATTCGGGCGGCCGCAAGTCCTGCCTGCTGAACATGCTGTCCTCGCCCCGCACCGGCGACGGGCCTTTCTCTCCCGCCATCCGCGCCGCCTTCGCCGTACTGATCGACGCCTTCGCCCGGCTCGCCACCGATGCCGGACACGCGCCCGAAGCCGCACAGCGGCGCGCCCGCCGTGTCGTGGCGTTGATGCAGGGCAGCCTGGTCGTTTCGCGCGGCTCCGGGTCGGACGAGCCGTTCCGCGAATTCCTCCGCCAGTTGCCCGGCGACCTGATCGCCCGGAAGAAGGAGCCCACGCCATGACCTCGCACTACCGCAGCCTGATGTTCGGACCCGAAGTGATCGCCGCGCAGGCATCGCAGGGCGTGCAGTTCCGCGCTTCGCGGGCCGAAGCCGACGACGCACCCGAAACGCCCGATACCCTGACCGAAACGGAAGCCGCCTTCATCGCGGCGCGCGACAGCTTCTACATGGCCACCGTCGGCAGCGGCGGCTGGCCCTATATCCAGCACCGGGGGGGTGCGGCGGGCTTCGTGCAGGTGCTCGACCCGCGCCGCTTCGCCTTCGCCGACTTCCGCGGCAACCGGCAGTACCTCTCGCTCGGCCACCTCGCGGCCGACGACCGCGCGGCGTTCTTCTTCATGGACTACCCCAACCGGTCGCGGCTGAAGCTGCTGGGCCGGGTGGCGGCAGTCACGCCCGAGGCGGACCCCGCCCTGATCGCGCGGCTGACGCCGCCGGAGGGGCGCGCCAGGGTGGAACGGGCGATGCTGGTGACGGTGGAGGCCTTCGACTGGAACTGCCCGCAGCACATCACCCCGCGCTTCACGCCGGACGAAATCGCGCAGGCCGTCCAGCCGATGCGGGACCGCATCGCCACGCTCGAGGCCGAACTGGCGCACCTGAAGGCGGTTCGCACGGAATAGGGGTCACTCCCGGCCCCGCACCCGCCCCCACCGCCCCCTTGCCCGGAACAGCCGCGAGAGCCACCCGGGCGGCGCCCGCCTCCCGGCCCGGCCACGGGCCGGGCGTTCTTCGCTGAAGACATGCCGCTGGCATGTCTTCCGGGCGCTCATCACCCCGCGCAATTGCGCCCGGGGCGGGCGCCACCGCAACGTTGGTCTGCGAGAATGACGGCGGGGTTGGAGGCACCATAAAGCGCGGACCAACACCGCAGGG
>JBJXFU010000077.1:0-8787 GCA_046155885.1 Paracoccaceae bacterium | reverse complement strand
GGGTCACGAGTCTATCTTCAACGCCTCGATGAACGCCGTCTGCGGGATCTCCACCTTGCCGAACTGGCGCATCTTCTTCTTCCCGGCCTTCTGCTTCTCCAAGAGCTTCTTCTTCCGCGTCACGTCGCCGCCGTAGCACTTGGCGGTCACGTCCTTGCGCATCGCCGACAGGGTTTCCCGCGCGATCACCCGGCCGCCGATGGCGGCCTGGATGGGGATCTTGAACATGTGGCGGGGGATCAGGTCCTTCAGTTTCTCGACCATCCCCCGGCCCCGCCCCTCGGCCCGGTCGCGGTGGACCATCATGCTGAGCGCATCGACGGGTTCGTCGTTCACCAGGATCGACATCTTCACGAGGTAATCCTCGCGGTAGCCGCTGATCTGGTAGTCGAAGCTGGCGTAGCCCTTGGAGACGCTTTTCAGCCGGTCGTAGAAGTCGAACACCACCTCGGCCAGCGGCAGGTCATAGACGACCATCGCGCGGGAGCCGGCGTAGGTGAGGTCCATCTGGATGCCGCGGCGGTCCTGGCAGAGTTTCAGCACGTCGCCCAGGTATTCGTCGGGGACGAGGATGGTGGCCTTGATGCGCGGCTCTTCGATATGGTCGACGTAGGTGAGGTCGGGCATGTCGGCGGGGTTGTGGAGTTCCCGCACCTCGCCGTCCTTCAGGTGCAGGTGGAACACCACGGACGGGGCGGTGGTGATGAGGTCGAGGTCGAATTCGCGCTCAAGCCGTTCGCGGATGACCTCGAGGTGCAGAAGGCCGAGGAAGCCGCAGCGGAAGCCGAAGCCCAAGGCCGCGCTGGTTTCCATCTCGGAGGTGAAGCTTGCGTCGTTGAGGGCGAGCTTCTCGATGGCGTCGCGGAGGGTTTCGAAATCGTTCGCGTCCACCGGGAAGAGGCCGCAGAAGACGACGGGGACCGAGGGCTTGAAGCCGGGGAGCGGGGTTTCGCAGCCTTTCCGTTCGTGGGTGACAGTGTCGCCGACGCGGGTGTCGCGGACCTGCTTGATCGAGGCGGTGAAGATGCCGATCTCGCCGGGGCCGAGCGCGTCGATGTCCACCATCTGGGGCTTGAGGACCGATAGCTTGTCGATGCCGTAGACGGCGTTGGTCTGCATCATGCGGATGCGGTCGCCCTTGCGGACCACGCCGTCGATGATGCGGATCATGACGACGACGCCGAGGTAGGCGTCGTACCAGCTATCGACGAGCATGGCCTTGAGCGGCGCGGCGCGTTCGCCCTTGGGGGCGGGCAGGCGGGTGACGATGGCCTCGAGCACCTCGGGGATGCCCTGGCCGGTCTTGGCGGAAATCGGGATGGCGTTGTGGGCGTCGATGCCGATCACGTCCTCGATCTCGTGGATCACGGCGTCCACATCGGCGGCCGGAAGGTCGATCTTGTTCAGCACGGGGACGATCTCGTGGTCGGCGTCGATGGCCTGGTAGACGTTGGCGAGCGTCTGCGCCTCGACCCCCTGAGTGGCGTCCACGACGAGGAGCGAGCCTTCGACGGCGCGCATGGAGCGGCTGACCTCGTAGCCGAAGTCGACATGGCCGGGGGTGTCGATGAGGTTCAGGATGTAGGTCCTGCCGTCGCGCGCGGGGTATTCGATGCGGACGGTGTTGGCCTTGATGGTGATGCCGCGTTCGCGCTCGATGTCCATGCTGTCGAGGAGTTGCGCCTTCATGTCGCGTTCGGCCACCGTGCCGGTCATCTGGATGAGCCGGTCGGCGAGGGTGGATTTGCCGTGGTCGATATGCGCCACGATCGAGAAGTTGCGGATCAGGGAAAGCTCGGTCATGGGCGGGGGATATAGAGGGATGGGCTTTGCCATGAAAGGGGGCTTTGGCGGGGTGCGCCGTGTCGCCGCTTGATCGGACGGGGGCGATGCGCCAGTCTTGCCCCGACGGGGAGGGCCGGACCGATGGACGACCGGGATTTCGGGCGGGAAGACGTGCGGGGCAACTGGGTGCCGGACCGGCCGATTTCCTACGGGCCGGCCTTCGACTGGCCGACGGACCCGCGCCGGCTGGCGAAGTGGCTGTTCGGGTTTCCGGGGTATTTCCTGCCTTGGAACGTGCTTTACGCGGGGCTGGCCCTTGGGCTTTGGACATGGTTCTCGCCCTCGCCCGAAACGACGAGGACGGTGGAACCCGGCTGGGTGCTGGCGCTTCTGGTGCGCAACGAGGTGCTGGCGGTGCTGGTCTACGGGGCCTGGCACCTCTGGCTTTACACCTGGCGGCGGCAGGGGGCGCAGTTCAAGTACAACCGCCAGTTCCCGCGCGAAGCGTCGCCGGGGTTCCTGTTCGGCGACCAGACGAAGGACAACATGTTCTACACGCTGGTCAGCGGCGTGCCGATCTGGACGGCCTACGAGGTCCTGCTTCTGTGGGCCTACGCGAACGGCTGGGCGCCGATGGTGACGTTCGGGCAAAACCCGGTGTGGTTCGTGGCGGTGTTCTTCCTCGTGCCGCTGATCCACGAGGTGGGGTTCTACTTCTGCCACCGGCTGCTGCATTTCTCGCCCCTCTACGAGGTCGCGCACAAGCTGCATCACCGCAACATCAACCCGGGCCCCTGGTCGGGGCTGTCGATGCACCCGATCGAGCACTTGATCTATTTCTCGACGATCCTTCTGTTCTTCGTGGTCCCGTCCCACCCGGTGCACATGATCAACCTCGCCTCGCGGCTGGGTGTCTCGCCGGCGCAGGGGCATACCGGGTTCGACCGGGTGGTACTGGGCGAGAAGGCAAGCTTCGAGGCGAGCTATTACGCGCACTACCTGCACCACAAGTATTTCGAGGTGAACTATGCCGACGGAATGGTTCCGCTCGACCGCTGGTTCGGATCGTTCCACGACGGCACGCCCGAGGCGCATGAGGCGATGAGGGCGAGGCGGATGCGGCGGAGCGCATAGAGACGGGCCCCAGGGACGACGCGCGGGCGGCGGAGGGTTCGCGGGCGCCTTGTCCGCCCGCCGGATTTCCCGGTAAGTTTCCGCCAATCCGCCCGGGAGGATGCCCGCATGTCCCGCCTTTCCCCCGCCCTTGCCGCGATCGACGCGGCCAACGCCGCCGACCCGACGCGCGAGGACGGCCGCCCCGCCGCGCTGCTTTATGGCGAACGGATGACGGCCGAACTTGCGCGGCTCTTCCCCGATGCCTCAGAGGCGCTTTGCATCGCCGCGCGCGGCCAGCATGTGGAACGCTGGCTGCTGCCCCGCGCCGCCTACCCGGAGGGCAAGGCCGGCTACCTTGACTGGCGGCGCGAACAGGGCCGACGGCACGCGGAACGGATCGCCGGGATCATGCGCGGCGCGGGATACGGGGCCGAGGAGATCGCGGCGGCGGAACGGATGCTGCGGAAAGAGGGGATCAAGCGCGACCCCGGGGTGCAGGCGCTGGAGGATGTGATCTGCTTCGTCTTCCTGCGCTGGTACTTCGCACCCTTCGCCGCCAGCCATTCCGAACTGGACATCGCCGGTATCGTGGCGAAGACTGCGCGCAAGATGTCGGCCGGTGCCCGGGGTCGGACGCTTGTGGAATTCGAACTTCCGGAAAGCCTTGCGGCGCCATTCCGCGTGTAGAGTTTCAATAATCGAACAATTCCTGCAAGGGAAAGCGGGCTGCAACGGTCCGGTTCCGGCGGAGGGGAGTGGCATGGTGCCCCCGGACGGGATCGAACCGCCGACCGTCAGTTTACAAAACTGCTGCTCTACCGGCTGAGCTACAGGGGCCCGCCCCCGGACATAGCGGCGGCGGCGCGGTCCCGCAAGTCCGCGCCCGCCCTGCCCTTGGAGCGGGCGGCAGCCGGTCTGAAACGCCTTTCCGCCTTCTTCGCCCGACAGAGGGCGGCGCCCGACCGCGGGGGGGGGCGCGCCGACAGTTTTGGTCCGCGCTTTATGGCGCCTCCAACCCCGCCGGTGTTCCCGCAGACCGGCGTTGCGGTGGCGCCCGCCCCCGAACGCAAATGGGGAGGGGCGGTCGGGCGCCGCCCGGGTGGCTCTCGCGGCTGTTCCGGGCAAGAGGGGCGGTGGGGGGTGGGAGCCATGGTGGCTCTTGTGTCCGATCGAGGACACGCCGCCGTCACCCCCTGCCCCGACCGCAGCCCCGACCGCAGCCCCGCCGCAGCCCCCCCCTCAGCCCCGGCGCGGCCCGCCGATCTGCGCCCGCGCCAGCACCGCCACCGCGATGACCCCCACGGCGATCACCAGAAGCGCCGGCGGCGAGGCCTCGGCGATGTTCTCAAGGCTCGCCTTCTCGTGCACCCGCGTTGCCAGCGTCTCGAAGTTGAAGGGGCGCAGAAGCAGCGTCGCGGGCAGTTCCTTCACGCAGTCGACAAAGACCAGCAAAAGCGCGGTGGCCACCGAGCCGCGCATCAGCGGCAGGTACACGGCCCGGAGCGCCCCCCCCGCCGTCCGGCCCAGCGACCGAGCGGCCAGCGGCAGCGAGGGCGGCACGCGGCCGAAGGCCGCGTCGGCCGCGCCCTGCGCGATGGCGAAGAAGCGCACCGAATAGGCGATGACGATGGCGGCGGCCGAGCCGGTCAGGATCAGCCCCGGGTCATGGCCGGTCAGGCCCAGGACCAGATCGGCCACCCGGTGGTCGAGCGCGGCCAGCGGGATCAGCGTGCCGACGGCCAGCACCGCCCCGGGCACCGCGTAGCCGATGGCGGTCAGCGGCATGACCAGGCGCGGCAGCCGCCGGGCGCTCATCCGTGCGCCGTAGACCATGACCAGCGCGCCCCCCACCGTCAGAGCTGCGGCCGCGCCCCCGGTCAGCAGCGTGTTGCGCAGTGCCGCGCCGAGCCCCGGGCTGACCCAGACGCCGGGCGCGTCGCCGGCATGGCCAAGGATGACGCCGAAGGGCAGCACGAACCCGGCGAGAAGCGGCACCAGGCAAAGCGCCAGCGCCACCCAGGCGGCGGGGCCGGTCAGCGGCACCGGCACCACCGGCCGGACCTGCCGGGCCGACTGGTGGAAGCGCAGCCGCCGGCGGCCCGCGCGTTCGGCCGCTACCAGGACGAACATCGCGACAAGCATCACGCAGGCGATCTGCGCCGCGCCGCCGGCATTGCCGGTTTCCAGCCAGACGGTGAAGACCCCGGTGGTCAGCGTCTGCACCCCGAAGAAGTCGACGACGCCGAAGTCGTTCACCGTCTCCATCATCACGATGGCCGCCCCCGCCGCGATCGCCGGCCGGGCGAGCGGCAGCCCGACGCGCCAGAAAAGGCCGAAGGGGCCGGTGCCGAGCGAGCGGGCCACCTCGTAGGCGCCGGCCGGCTGTTCGCGGAAGGCGGCGCGGGCGAGGAGGTAGACGTAAGGATAAAGCGAGGCGGTCAGCACCGCCACCGCCGCCCAGCGCGACCGGATCTCGGGGAACGCGTAGTCGCGCGCCGAGATCCAGCCGAAGGCCGCCCGCAGCGCCGACTGCACCGGGCCGGAATAGTCGAGGAAATCGGTGATCGCATAGGCCCCGACATAGGCGGGGATGGCGAGCGGCAGCAGAAGCAGCCATTCCAGCAGCCGCGACAGGGGGAAGCGGTACATCGTCACCAGCCAGGCCGCACCAGTGCCCGCCGCCGCCGCCAGCGCCCCGGTCAGAAGGGCGAGCAGCACCGTATTGCCGAGATAGCGCGGCAGCGTCGTGGCCAGAAGATGCGGCCAGATGTTTTCGGTGGGAAGAAGCGCGATGCCCGCCACCGCGACCACCGGCGCCACCACGAGGAACGCGATCAGCAGCGCCGCGACCGACCAGCCCGGCCCCGCCGCCGCCGCATCGCCGGCGCGCCCGTGCCCCGGGGGCCGGCCTGAGAGGACATCGCTCATGGCCGCAGGGCCTAGCCGAAGCCCCGTTCCCTGTCCAGAAATCGCGCGGCGGGCCGGAAGATGCGGGTGGCGGCCGATGGCGGCTCGGGGGCGGTGGCGGGGGCGGTGGCGGGGGCGGTGGCGGGGGATGGCGCGCCGAAGGAACCTCGCGCCGGGGAAAACCGCCGGGCCGACGCAACCCGAGGTTTTCCCCCCGTCAAAACCGCCTATGATCCGCCGGCGCCGGCCCACCCGGAATCCGGGCGGAGCGCGGCGGCGGGCGGATGCGCGAAGGGGCGGAATGAAGATCGTCTACCATGTCGGATCGCAATGCACCGACGAGGACCGGCTGATCCGGAGCCTTCTGAAGAACCGCGGCGCGCTGGCCCAGCGCGGCGTGGCGGTGCCGGCGCCGGGTCGCTACCGCCCGGTCTTGCGCGAAACCCTGATGGCGCTGCGCGGCGCGCCCGCGACGCTCGCCACCCAGGAAACGCTGCTCGACGCGATCCTGGAAGGCAGCGAGGCGGACCGCGTCATCCTCAGCCACGAATACTTCCTCGGCATCCCCAGCCGGGTGATCTCGCCGCGTGGCTTCCATGCCGGGATGGGCCGCAAGCTCGCGGCGATCGCCAACCTTTTTCCCGACACGCCCTGCGAGTTCCACATGGCGGTCAGGAACCCCGCGACGCTGGTTCCGGCGCTGATCGGCCAGATCAACGGCGCGAGCTATGCCAGCGTCCTGAGCGATGCCGATCCCGCCCAGCTCCGCTGGGAACCGGCGATCGCCGACGCGGTGGCGGCGATGCGCGACCTCAGGCTGGTCGTCTGGTGCAACGAGGACAGCCCGATCCTCTGGCCCGCGATCCTGCGGCGGATGGCGGCGCTGCCCGGCGACGCGCCGGTCGAGGGCGCCAACGACCTTCTGGCGCAGGTGATGTCGCCCGAGGGCTTCCGCCGGATGGAAGCCTACACCGTCCAGCACCCGCCGCGCTCCGAGGCGCAAAGGCGCAAGATCGCGGGCGCTTTCCTCGACAAGTTCGCGCTGCCCGAGGCGGTCGAGGTGGCGCTGCCCTTCCCCGGCTGGAGCGAGTCGCTGGTCGAGGAAATCTCGCGCGCCTACGAGGCTGACATGGAGGCGGTGGCCTATCTTCCGGGGGTCGAGGTGATCGGGCTCTGAGCCCGGTCCGGCGCGGCGCGGACCGCCCCCCCCCCGCGCCTCAGTTCATGCCCAGCGCCGCCAGGTACATCTCCAGCACAGCCTCTTCCTCGGCGCGCTCGTCCTTGTCCTTCTTCCTGAGCGCGATGACCTTGCGCAGCACGCGCGTGTCATAGCCGCGCCCCTTGGCCTCGGCCATCACCTCTTTCAGCTGGTCCGCTATGTCGCGCTTCTCGGCCTCGAGATGCTCGTAGCGTTCGATGAACTGGCGCAGTTCGTCGGCGGTGACGGAATAGGCCGTGTCGGCGGCGGCATCGGGCATGGCGGTATCCTCGTTTCGGCCGGTCTCCCGGCATGGGCGGGCGGCATCTGGGGCGAGGGCACCGGTTAGTGGAACCCTTCCGCCACCGCAAGTCCCGCAGGGCGCCGGGTAGTGCGCCGGGCTGGGCGCCGGGCCGGGCGCCGGGCGCGGCTGCCGGAAACCGGGGCCCAGGGGGGGCCTTGCGGGAATGGCGCCGGCGGGCGATATGCGCGGAAGAGGCGGGCGCCGGGGCGCGGGCAGGAGGTGCGGGATGGAGCTCTTGGTCTGGACGGGGGCGGCGGTGACGCTGGCCGGGGTCGCGCTGCTGGTCTGGTGCGCCACCGCGATGCTGCGCGCGCGCCGGTCCGGGCTGGACGAGGCGGCGCTGCGCGACAGGCTGGGTCGCATCGTGCCGCTGAACCTGCTGGCGCTTTTCGCCTCGGCGCTGGGGCTGATGATGGTGGTCGTCGGGATCGCGCTGGGATAGCGGCGGGCGCCCGGCCAAGCCCCTACCCGCCGTTCAGATCGCCAAAGCCCCGCCCCTCGCGGATCAGCTCGTCCCAGAGCGCGACCGGTTCCCACAGCGCGCCGGAAACCGGCCCCTCGCCCCGCGCCAGGTCGCGCAGCAGGTTGCGCATCGACAGCAGGCCCGCCTCGTCGGCCGCCTGCATCGGCCCGCCACGCCAGCGCGGAAAGCCAAGGCCCGCCACCGCCGCCACGTCGATGTCCGAGGGGCGCAGCGCCGCGCCCGCCGCGACCAGCCGGGCGCCGGTCGCCGCCAGCGCCGCAAGCGCGGTCATCGCGATCTCGTCGGCCCCCACCGCCCGGGGAACATTCCCCGCCGCCGCGCGCGCCCCGTCCAGAAGGGCCGCGACCGTCTCGTCCGACTGCGGGCGGCGATGGCCGGCGCCGTCATGACCGTCCGGCGCCCAGGCGAAGAACCCCGCCCCCGCCGCCGCGCCCGTCCGGCCGCGTTCCATCAGCGCAAGCCAGAGCCGTTCGGCGACAGAACCGCCGGGCGGCGGCAGCGCCCGGTCAAGCCCGATCCGGTCGCGCATCGCGAAAGGTCCCTCGGCGAAGCCCCAGCCCGCGAGCGCCGCGTCGACCCCGGGGGGCGAGGCCCCTTCCTCCACCGCCCGGTCGGCGGCCGCCCAGAGCGCGGCGCGCAGCGGATCGCTGACCGGCCCCCGCGCCAGCACCGCCAGCCGCCCGATCCGCTTCAGCAGCGCCAGAACCGCGCCCGCCGCCGCATCGCCGCCCTCGGTCGGGATGACCTCGACCAGACGGCCCCGGTCCTGCGGCAGAAGGCCAAGCACGGTGACCGCGCGCGCGGCCAGATCGGGCGCGGCGGCGAGAAGGGGGCCCGTGGCGCCCGGATCGCTCAGCAGGATCGGCGCGCCCTCGGGCAGCCAGGCGGCCAGCGCGGCATCCCCGGCCGTCCCCGCCAAAGCCGCGTCGGCGCCGGCGATCGCGGCAGCCTCGGCGGTCACCGCGATGCCGTCCCGCGCCGCCTCGCGCGCCT
>JBJXFU010000067.1:0-3451 GCA_046155885.1 Paracoccaceae bacterium | reverse complement strand
GTGGACAAGATCGTCGGCCCCGGCAACGCCTTCGTCAACGAGGCGAAGCGGCAGGTCTTCGGCCCCGTGGGGATCGACCAGCTTGCCGGACCGTCCGAAATCTACGTCCTCGCCGACAAGACGGGCGACGCCTGGATGATCGCGACCGACCTCCTGGCGCAGGCCGAACACGACGTGCGGACGAGGGTCGGATTGATCACCACGGATGCCGCGCTTGGGCGGGCCGTCCTTGCCGAGGTGGAGCGGCAGCTCGCCACCCTTTCCACGGCCTCGGTCGCCGGTCCGTCCTGGGCCTCGCGGGGCGAGATCGCCGTGGCCGAGGACGAAGTCGCGATGATCGCCTATTCCGACCATATCGCGGCCGAGCATCTTCAGGTGCATACCGCCGATCCCATGGCCTTCGCGGCGCGGCTGCGGAACTACGGGTCGCTGTTCATCGGGGAACTGGCCAGCGTGGTCTACTCGGACAAGTGCATCGGCACCAACCACACGCTGCCGACCATGGCCTCGGCCCGCTATACGGGCGGGCTGTGGGTCGGGTCGTACGTCAAGGTCGCCACGCACCAGTGGCTGGACGTGCGCGGGGTCCGGGCCGTCGCGCCGCCCTCGGTCCGGCAGAGCGCGTCGGAGGGGCTCGAAGGGCACCGGCGGGCGGCGCAGATCAGGCTGGACCGGATGCGGTCGTAAGGACGGGCGGTTCGTCGGGTCCGGGGATGGCGGGGTGAACCCCGCCCTACGGGGGAACGGGCACCGCCCCGTGATCCGTCGAGGCCTCAAAGGCGCCGGCGATCCGGCAGATCCCGGCCTCGTCGCCGTGCCGGCCGACGATCTGGAGGCCGAGGGGAAGGCCGCCCGCGAAGCCCGCCGGAACCGAAAGCGCGGGGTGACCGGTGACGTTGAAGGGCAGCGTCCGCATCGGCGTCCACACGGCACCCTTGTCGATGGCCGCGAAAGGCGGCGCGGGGGTCAGGGTCGTCGCCGTGACAAGCGCGTCGCAGCCCTCCATCGCACGGGTCACGGCTTCGGCAAGGCCGGGGATGAGCGATTCGGCGGCGGCGAGGTCCTTCTCGGTCAGTACCGCACCTGCCTGCACTGTCTGTGTTGCCATCCTTCCCCACAGGCTGCCCCGGTCCCTTAGCGAGGGCAGATGCTGTCGCAGCCCCTCGACCTGGATCATCACAGCGCCGACCGCCTCCATCAGCGCGTAATCGGGCAGCTGAACCTCTGTGATCCTGGCGCCGGCGAGGGAAAGGGCAGAGGCCGCGTCATCCATCGCCTTCAGGACGCGCGGATCGAGCGCGAGGTCGGCCGCGAACCAGTCCCGGGCGTATCCGAGCGTCCGTCCGCGCACGCCCTCGCCGAGGCACGAGGCGGCCCGGGCCTCGGGCGCCATCGCGTCCAGCATCAGTGCGGCCTCGGCCACCGTCGCGGCGATGGGCCCCGGAGTGTCGAGCGCGTGGGACAGGGCGAAGAACCCCCCGCCGGGGATGCGCCCGCGTGTCGGCTTGATCCCGACCGCCCCGCAATAGGCCGAGGGGGCGCGGATCGACCCGCCGGCGTCGCTGCCCACCGCGATCCGCGCCATGCCGGCTGCCACCGCCGCCGCTGAGCCGGAGGAAGAGCCGCCGGTGATGTGGGCGGTATTCCAGGGGTTAGCCGCTGGAGGATGTTCCAGGCCCTGTTCCGGGCCGACGAAGCCCCATTCGTAGGTCGCGACCTTGGCCAGCGGCACCGCTCCCGCCGCGATTAGCCGGGCGACTGCTTCGGCGTCCCGCGCGGCGGGCACCCGGTCCGAAGCGCGGGAACCGTTGGTCGTGGGCAGGCCTTCGACATCCACCATGTCCTTGATCAGAAACGGGATGCCGTGCAACGGCCCGCGATCCAACCCCACCGCGAGCTCGGCGTCGGCCTGTGCGGCGAAGGCATCAGCGCGCGCGTCCTTGGTCCAGACCGCACGGACCCGCCCGTCAACGACTGCGATCCTGTCACGGTGGAGCGCCAGCAACTCCACTGCGGACATCCGCCCCGCACGAAGCGCGACCGCAGCCTCGGCTATCGAGGGGACGGGTGGCGCACTCAATTGCCTGCCTCGCGGACCTTTTGCGCGGCTTCCGCAAGGAACCGTGCGGTCGCCAGCGCCGCCGCCGCGTCCTCGGGGCGGAGCGTCAGCCCGTGCCGCGCGAGCGCCGATCGGAGCCAGGCCTCGTCCTCGGGCGGGCTGTCCTTCGCCTTTTCCTTCTGCGCCGTCATTCCCTGTCCTGCAGCGCCGCCAGCCGGCACTGAACCATCAGCGCAAGCTCGTCATAGAGGCGCCATTCGTCGGTTATCCTCCCGTCCTTCACGTGGAAATGGCTGATCCCCATGATCTGGAGCCGCTGCCCCTTCGGCGGGCCGATGTGGCGCAGGATGCCGTGGCCGAGGTGATGCCCTTCGAGAATCCAGCGCACCGCGACCTTTTGCCCGCCCTCCTCGGACGGGACCGAACAGACATGCTGCGGGGTAAAGCCGCCATCGGGGAGGGTGCCCATCAGACCGAGCGTCTGGTGGATCACGGCGGCCTGACCGTAGAGCTCGCTCATCAGGGGCCCGTGGTACTGGCAGTTCGGGGCGAAGACGTCCGCGAGCCTGCCGAACATGCGGCGGTTGAAGACTTCATGCATCCAGGAAAGCGTCCACTCCTCGACCGAGTTGTGCGCGATCGAGAGGTCCGCTTCGGCCTCGGGCGGGTATTGCCCGATCATCCGGCGGTTTTCGCCGACGTCGTGCGACACCTGCCCCTTCGCGTGCAGCCCCTCAGCGATGCTGTCGGCATAGGCGCGGTGATCCGTCCCGATCTGCAAGAGGACCGCCAGCGTATCGGCGACGATCCATTCGCGGTAGATTTTGTTCTCGTGCACCATGCAGTCGGCCACCGTGCGCGACACGAAGGGCCGCCCGTTCGCCGGGCCGAGGTGGCCGTCCTGTGTGTAGCGCCCCGATCCGGTGACCAGGTGCGATGTGTAGAAGCCCTCGTTCTCGTCACCCCGCCAGATCACCTGAGTCGCCATCCCGCGCCGTTCGGGAAAGCTGACCAGCCGTTGGATGGTGTCGCGCACCATGTCCTCGCGGTTGTAAACGGTGCCCATCGTTCCATAGACGACGCAGTTGTGGGTGTAGTGGCTGTAGATCAGTCCCACGTCGCGCTCGTCCCAGATGCGGTGGGTGCAGCGCACGATGTAGTCCACGATGTCGGTATAGACCGGGTCGAAGCCGCGCATCGGCTGGACGCGGGCGCGGCCGTCGGGCGCGAGTTGGGTGTAGTCGCGGCGTTCGACCTGAAGGACGGGTTCGGACTTGGCGGGGGTCGGGGCGTCGGGCATCGGGGCGGCCTTTCGGGTCGGTAGCGGGCGTAGCGAGGATGCGCCATCGGTGGCTGGCGGTCGAGCGGGTTCAGCGTTTGGGGGGGTCGTAG
>JBJXFU010000054.1:0-5350 GCA_046155885.1 Paracoccaceae bacterium | reverse complement strand
ATACCAACGGCCCCTTCAACTGACCTGTGCCCAGGCCCGTGAGGTGATGGAGGCGATTGTCTTGGGGTCGTTTGCGAAGAAGTTCCAGGCGGTGCAGCAGGCGTCGACGATGTCGTCGTAGGTGTCGAAGACGGTGATGGCGAGCTTGTTGGCGCGGAGATAGGCCCAGACGTTCTCGACCGGGTTCAGTTCGGGGGCATAGGGCGGCAGGGGCAGGAGCGTGATGTTGTCGGGGACGGCGAGGTGTCTCGCCCCGTGCCAGCCTGCACCGTCGAGGACGGTGAGCCGCCACAGCGCCACCGGTTCGAGCGTGGCGGCGAACGGCATGGGCACCGGGGGCGACGCTGCGGGCGATCTCCGCCAGGTGGGCATTCATCGCCTCGGTATTGACGAAAGGCAGGACCAGCCCAGCCGCGGTGCTGCGTGCCGGGCAGACCGCGCCAAACACATAGGCCCATTGATAGCGGGTGTCGCGCGGCGCGCGGGGTCGGGTGCCGCGCCGCGCCCAGATGCGTGTGAGGGTGCCCTGCTGGCCGACGCGCGCTTCATCCTGGAACCAGACCTCCAGCGGCTTGTCCCGTGCCCGCGCCGGGATCGCGGCGGCTACCGCGTCGGGGAAGTTTTTTTGAACGCGGCTTGGGCCTCAGGGTCCGATTTCGGGTGCTGCGGACGCACCGACAGCCGCCGGAACCCCAAGGCAGCCAATTGCTTGCCGACGCTGCGCTCGTGCAGCACGACGCCGAACGTATCCTCGATGCGGGCCTGCAAATCCTTGCGCCGCCAGCGCACCACGCCGTCGCGCGCCGGATCAGGACCGGCCTCGACCCAGGCCGCAAGCTGCGCCAACTGCTCAGGTACCAACCGCCGGGGCCGGTGCGGCACGTTTCGGTTCACCAGCCCGCCCAGCCCCTCGGCATTGTACCGATGCACCCAGTCGCGCAGCGTCTGGCGATCCATCCCGCAAGACTTCGACGCCGTCGCGCGATCCACCCCTTCCAGCACCAGCGCGATCGCCAGCATCTGCCGCGCCGCCCGCACGTCCTTCGTCTTGCCAGACGCCCGACGCAATTCAACCGCCGTCAGGTCTACCCGCGTGATCGCAATCCCAGCCATCCCCACCTCCATGCCTCGAACCAGCATTGAGTCAGAGTTCGTCAGCCTTGGGAATCCCCAAAGAGTCAGCCGAGGGGGCCGTCGGTATAAGGTGGCGGCCGAACACTGCGCCGGGCGCGCCGGGCGGCGCTAACGATCCGCGCCGCCCGGGCCGGGCGCCTCCCTCTCCCCGGAACGGGGGGAGGGCAGGGGGGGCGTCACCGGCGGGTCATCCCGTTCGATTGGTGCATGTCGGCTCTTAGGTCGAAGACGTTAGAGCATCGTCCGATCTGCCGGAATCGCGCCGCATCCTTGCTTGCCCGAATAGGCGAGTGCCTATTCGGGCCGCAGCCGCCCTGCGGGGGGCGGCTGCGCCCCTCAGTCGCGGATCGGGCCAGGTCGCACACCCCTCGGGCTGCGGCTTGCGCCCCCGCCCGACCGGCATGGCCGACCCTCCATTGGAGGGTCGTCTGATCATGCAGGGAAACACTGGGCGTTCAATCTGATCGGATTCTGCTCTACCACCCCGCCGGCCAGCCCTGCACATGGCAGGTTGCGATACGCGTGCCATTCGGATGGTGACGCCCTGCGAACGCCCGATCGGGAATGGTTACCGCAGCGAATGTAA
The DNA here is from genome assembly GCA_046155885.1 of Paracoccaceae bacterium. GTDB lineage: Bacteria > Pseudomonadota > Alphaproteobacteria > Rhodobacterales > Rhodobacteraceae > JAOADN01. The sequence goes on along the minus strand of JBJXFU010000054.1, from coordinate 3,630 downwards.
GGGCTTGCCCCACCGCACCCGCCGATCCGGCCGTTCCCCTCAGGTGATTGCCTCCAGCCGCTCCTTCGACATCTCCCCGGGCACCAGCGTGATCGGGATCGGCAGGCTCCCCGAATTCCGGCTCATCGCCGTGACGATCGGCCCCGGCCCCCCCTTGTCGGTCCCCGCGCCGAGCACCAGCACGCCGATCGCCGTGTCCTCCGCGATCAGCCCGAGGATCTCCTTCACCGGCTCGCCCTCGCGGATCACCAGTTCCGGGTTCACCCCCTGCCGATCGCGCATCCACTTTGCGAAAACCTCGAAATGCGCCTCGATCCGCTCCCGCGCCTCGGCCCGCATGATGTCGGCGACACCGGCCCAGTGCTGGAAATCCTCCGGCGGGATCACCGAAAGGATGGTCACCCCCCCCCCGGTATGCGCCGCCCTCAGCGCCGCGAAGCGCATCGCGTTCAGGCATTCGCGTGTGTCGTCGAGGACGACCAGGAACTTCCGCATGCCCTTCCTCCGCCCCTCGGGCCGCCCGATCATGGCGGCTCGGCCGAGTTTAGGCAACCGGGCGGCGGAGGCCGCGCCACCCCGCCATTGACCGAGTCGTTTACCATGTCGGGCTAGCCAGTCCCGATGATCCGCCTCCGCACCCCCTCTGCTTCCACCGCCGCCGACCGGGCACGGGCCAAGCGCCGCTTCGATCTCGCCGCCGCGTTGGTCCTCCTCCTGCCCCTCGGCCCCCTCATGGCCGCCATCGCCCTGCTGCTCCTCGCCGTCCAGGGCCGCCCGGTCTTCTTCGCCTCCGAACGCATGCGCGGCCCCGACGCCGGCTTCACCCTCTGGAAGTTCCGCACCATGCGCCCCGCCCTGGGCGGCCCCGGGGTTACTGGCGGCCATGTCGCCGCCCGTGTCACCGCAGCCGGCCGCGTGCTGCGCCGGCTCCGCCTCGACGAGCTTCCGCAGCTCTGGAACGTGATCCGCGGCGACATGAGCCTGGTCGGCCCGCGCCCCCCGGTCCGCGCGGTGGTCGAACGTTTCCCGGAAACTTACCGCGAGGTTCTCGCCACCCTGCCTGGCGTCACCGGCTTCGCCACGGTGATGTTCCACCGGCGCGAAGCGGCGATCATGGCGCCGTGCCGAACCGAGTCCGAGGCGGCTCTGACCTACGGCCGTCGCTGCGTACGGCCGAAGGCCGCCTATGACAGGTTCTACGCCCGGCGTTCCTGCCTGAGCCTCGACCTCGCGATCATCGCGGCGACGGTGGCGGGGGGTTTGCGGCGCGGCCGGGTTCGACCGGTCCGATCCGGCATGCGCGTGGCTGTGCCGGCGGGTTTCGGCCGATCTCGCGGCCCGGCCCGTCCACCGCAGCGCGCCCCGGCGCGGCGGGGCGGTTCGGCCGTTGCCGGTTAACCAAAAAAAGACGTTCCCGGTCGCACCATCCCGGCATCGGCCAGAACGGCCCCGGGAAGAATCGCCCGGCCCGGCGGAACCACCCGAGTGGAGTGCGTATGAAAAGCCTCGCGACCCCTGACATGGACTCCACCGCCAGGTTTCGAGGAGCGGAGCGGGCGGCGGGCCGAGGACCTGCCGGAAGACCGGAAAACGCCGCAAGGCCGACCGCCGATCCTGCGCGCAGAGTTCGCGGAAGGGCCTGTCCGCGCCGGGTCGCAACGGCGGACGGAAAAGCGGGCTGCGATCCGGCGCAAGGTGGCAAGCCGGCTGGTCAAACGCTTGCGACCCGCCCGGCCGGAGCCGCCGCAGCCGTCGCGGGCGACCGTCCCGGAGCGGCCGCGATCCGCCCGCCGGAGCGGGGCGGACGCGTCTTCGGGGTCCGGTGCTGCGCCCGATCCCTCGTTCTTTCCGAACCCCGTTCCGGCCCCCGGCCGGACGCACTGGCACCCGAAGTCGCGGTGTCACGCCGCAGGTATCCCCTAAGGGCGACCCGGCGGCGGGCGCCGGGGCTGCCGCGCTCGCCGTGTCTGACGGTTGCCGGGGGAGCACAGGCGGCATGCGCCCGAAATCGGCCGGACCTCGCGGGTCGGGGCCCTGCCGCCCGGGCCGCCCGAAGGGGGCCAAAGTGAACCGCCAGGTCCTCGAGCGCGAAACGGAAACCGTCACTGCGGGAACAGCGGTCGTGTCCCGTTGTCCGGCCGCGCCTTGCGGGTTCGGACGCGTTCTTCTCTGCGGTTCCGGCTACGACGCGCAGGCAGTGCATGCCGGGCTTGCCGGAATGCCCGGCACGCAGGTCGTCGCTGCGGTCGCCCTGCCGGGCCAGGCGCCGCCCGCCGGCCTGCCCACGGTCCCGCTTGCCGAGGCGGCGGCGTCGGCCATGCGGCTCCGGGCCGGGACGGCGATCCTCGCCGGGCCCGAATTCACCGGCCAGCAACTCGCTGAACTCGCACGGCGCTTCTCAGCCCTGGGCCTTGGCGTCTTCGGCTGCCCGGCGCATGTCGGACTGGTCGATCCCGCGGGCGCCGCCACGCGGCTTTACCCGCTCGCCCCGGCGCGGCGCCGGCTTCCCGGCCGACCGGGCGAGGAAGCCTATGGCGGGGAAAGCGTCATGGTGACCGGTGCCGGCGGCACCATCGGCCGCGAGCTGTGCCGCACTCTCGCCGCGCTCGGCCCGCGCCGGCTGGTGCTATTCGACGCCTCCGAACTCGCGCTCGACCAGACATTGCGCGAGCTGCGCCTGCGGACGGCGGGCCTGCCGGTGGAACTGACTGCCGTCCTCGGCTCGGTGGGTGACGCCGGCACGGTCGGCCGCGCTATCCGGCGGAACGCGGTCGACACCATCCTGCACGCCGCGGCCTACAAGCATGTCGCGATCGCCGAGGAACAGCCCGAGGCCGTCTTCCGAAACAACACGCTGGGAACCGCCGTACTGGCCGGCCGGGCGCACGACGAGGGCGTCGCCCGCTTCGTCCTGATCTCCACCGACAAGGCGGTCCGCCCCGGCGGGCTGATGGGCGCCTCGAAGCGTCTCGCGGAAATCGTCGTCCAGGATCTTGCCCGGCGCCCGGGCCGGACGGTCTTTTCGATCGTCCGCTTCGGCAATGTCATCGGCTCGTCGGGCTCCGTCGTGCCGCGGTTCGCCGAACAGATCGCGCTCGGAGGGCCGGTGACCGTCACCGACCCCGGGGTGACGCGCTACTTCATGACCGCCGAAGACGCCGCGGAGCTGGTCCTCTCCGCAGGACGCTTCGCCCGGGGGGGCGAATTCCTCGTTCTCGATATGGGGCAGCCCCTCCGCATCCTCGACATCGCCGAACGGATGATCCGCGCCTCGGGCCGGCGCGACCTTCCGGTGGTGACGACCGGGCTGTTGCCGGGCGAGAAGCTGCACGAGGAGATCAGTCTTGCCCCTGGGACGCCGCTCGCGCCGGCGGGCCCGCTTTCGCGCATCCTTTCGGTCCGCGAGCCGAGCCCGCCCCCCCTCGCCGTCGCCGCGATGCTGCGCGACTTGCGCGACGCGCTCGACAGCGGCAGCGGCGAGGGCCTTGCGCGCCTCGCGTCGCGGTGGGTTGGGCATGAGTCCGTCCCATTCGCCGTTCCCGCAAGGATGAGCGGCCTATGAAGGGCGCTAGCATGGCGCGGCCTCGCGGCACGTCCCCGGCGACGGGTCCGGCGGAAGGCGCGCCCGGC
>JBJXFU010000053.1:0-5469 GCA_046155885.1 Paracoccaceae bacterium | reverse complement strand
CCCGGGCGGCACGGCGATGGGAACGGGCTTTACCTCGTTGTGGATCCCTCGGGAGCCCGGCGCTGGATCGTGCGAGTGGTCGTGAAGGGGCATCGGAACCGCCGAGGTGGGCCGCTGCGGACAGACTACGGTCTTGGTGGCGCGAGCGTTGTGACTCTGGCCGAAGCACGGCAGAAGGCGCTCGATCACCGGCGACTGGCGAAATCCGGGCTGAACCCGAGGTATCACGGGAAACGGGAAGTACCCTGCTTCGAGGAGATCGCACGGCAGGTCCATGCCGAGCGCCTGCCGACGTGGAGGAACGCCAAGCATGGCGCGCAGTGGCTCAGTACGCTGGCAGAGTACGCTTTTCCCAGATTCGGCAGGTTGCCGGTGTCGGAGATCGGCCAGCCGGAGGTCCTGGCCTGCCTCGCGCCGATCTGGACGGCGAAGCCCGAGACGGCGCGCCGGGTCGCGCAGAGGATCGGCTCCATTCTGGACGTTGCCCGCTCGAAAGGCTTCCGCACGGGCGAGAACCCGGTGGTCGCGATCCGGGCCGCGCATGTGCTTCCCAAGGTGAAGGCGAAGCCGAAGCATCACGCGGCGATGGACTGGCGCGAGGTGCCGGCCTTCTATGCGGCGCTGGCGGAGCGCCCCGGCGTGGCGGCACGGGCGCTGATGTTCACATGTCTGACCGGGTCGCGCACCGGCGAGGTGCTGGGTGCCCGCTGGGAGGAGTTCGACTTCGCGGCACGGCTCTGGACGGTGCCGGAGGAACGGATGAAGGCAGGAGAGACCCATCGCGTCCCGCTTACCGGAGCAATGATCGCGATCCTTGAACCCCTGAAGGCTTTGCGCTCTGAGGTGGTGTTCGAGGGGCAACGGCGTCACCGGCCCCTGTCCAACATGGCGATGCTGATGCTTCTGCGCCGGATGGGGGGCGCGGAGGTCACGGTCCACGGCTTTCGCAGCGCTTTCCGGGACTGGGCGGCCGAGGTGGCGGGCGCGCCCCGCGAAGTTGCGGAGATGAGTCTTGCCCATAAAGTCGGGTCGGATGTCGAGCGGGCCTACTCGAGATCCGACCTCCTGGAGCGCCGCCGGGGGCTCATAGAGCAATGGGCGCGCCATGTCACGGGGGTGTGAGGGTCTGGCCGTGCCGGTCGAAAGGGGCGGGGTGGCGGAAAAGTAAATGTCGAAAGGGTTACCCCTTGACCCCCTTCTTGTGCCGGCTCATCCTCCGCCGTGCGAAAGAGGAATGCTTGACGTGAAAAAAGGGGAGCCGAAAACGCACCTTCTGACACCAGAAGAGCGCGACAAGGTTGTCCGGCATGCCATTGATGATCTGCTCGGGCCGCGACGGCCCCTGAGCGCGGCGACCATTCTGGAGTCTTTCAGTCTCCCGATCGACATCAGGAAGCCGAACATCCACGACTCGAAGGCGGAGTTCCTGGACGAGCTCCAGGCCATTGAAGGCGGGCTCGAGCATCTCAGGGCCGCCTTTCGAGCTCTCTACCCGGGGCAGGTCGACCATGATGCCGCGATCAGGCGAAGGGTCGACCGGATCAGCTTCGCGGTCGATTACTTTGCCGTCCGAGCGCACGCAGCCGAAATGGTCACCACTGTCTCCTTGCTGGTTCGGAAGATGCAGGCTGAAGCGGGCCTGTTCTGGAGTTCAATCTGGACAGTTATCGACTTGTCGGAAGCACTTGAAGCCCGGCTCAGCGAACTCAAGGACCAGGAGAGGGAGTTCTGGAGCGGTAGCAGTCGCCCTCCGAACCACTTTGCCAGAACCATCGCGCTGCGCGTGGCGCGCCTCTACGCCAGGGAAAAACATGCCCGACCGACCTTCGGCACGGCGCGCGACGGCGGCCATCCATCAACGGACTACTGTCGTGCCCTTGAGCGCATCTACAATGCTTTGGGCATCAGAGCGAATGTCAGGAACGCGGCGAGATGGGCGATTGGCGAACTGACGGACGACGACCTGCGGTCGCCCGCCATCAACGCTCTCGCCACCGCAATGCAGGGCCCAGGGCCTATTCGTTTGGGCGCTCCCATGGATCCTCATGCGCAGATCCTGGCTGCCCTGCAAAAAGGTCCGGACGTTAACCCCTTCTGACCTCCTTGAACCTGACTTTCATGGTTTGTTCCCACCGCTAGTTGAACGCCATTAACTGCGATCCAGTCCACGCGGAAGGGATTGGGAAATGGCGAACCTGTTCGAGCAGGACCGGGCCTATCAGCTCGGCGATCCGGAACTTGAGAGCATCGGCAGCCGCGCCAAGCTGGCGCAATGGCGGTATCAGGGTATCGGCCCCCCCTATTACAAGCTGGGGCGCAAGGTCGTCTATCGCGGCGCCGATCTGAACGCCTGGGCGGAAGCCCGGCGGGTCGATCCGCAAGCCAGCGGGTGCGGCTGATGGCCCGCCGCTACAAGGCCGCGCGCATCAAGGCTGACCGGGCTTACTCAGTTGACGAACTGGCCGAGGCGGTCGGTGCGACGCCGCAGACCGTTCGCCATTGGGTCACCGCGGGCCTGCCGGTCCTCGCCGAGAAGCGCCCGTTCCTGGTCCTCGGCTGGCAGGCGAAGCACTTCCTCGCCACCCGCGAGGCCGGAACGAAACGCCCGCTCCAGGTTGGCGAGTTCTACTGCCTGCGGTGCAAGGCACCCGTCCGGGCCGCCTTCGGGCTCTGCAGCTACTCTGCGAGTTCGCCTGCTCATGGTCGTATCGAGGCCTTCTGTGAGCGCTGCGATGGTCCCTGCGGGAGGATCGTCAGCCGGGCCGAATTGTCGCGCTGGGTCCTTCTCTACCCGGAGCTGACGAACGCCGAGGCGCAAGCCTAAGAGAACCCATCCAGCACCATTGAAACCATCACTTCGGAGGCAGAGCGGCACCATGCGGAAGTTCATCGCGGAAAACGAGCGGGCGAAGCGCGAATACCTGATGTTCCTGAGAGAGGCGAAAGGCCAGGACGAGGCCACCCTCGACAAGGTCTCAGCGTCCGTTCGCGCCTTCGAGGAGGCCGTCGGTGTGAAGCCCTTCACGGCGTTCCATCGCGAATGGGCCGCGACCTTCAAGACGCATCTCGGCCGGAGGAAGAGCGAGCGGACCGGCCTTCCGCTCAACCCGACGACCCGGGATTCCACGCTGCGTCTCGTCAAGGGCTTCGTCGAGTGGCTGTCGACCCAGCCCGGGTACCGGTCCCGGATCACCTATGCGGACGCGGCCTACTTCAACAACAATGCCCGCGAGGCGCGGATCGCGCATACCTCCCATCCGCGCCCCTACCCGTCGCTGGAGCAGTGCGCCCACGCGTTCAGGCAGATGCCCGAGGGGACGGAGGTCCAGCGCCGCGACAGGGCCATCTTCGCCTTCCTGATACTCACGGCTGCCCGCGACAGCGCTGCGGCCTCCATGCGTCACAAGCATGTCGATCTGATCGAGGACGTGGTGCACCAGGATGCGCGCGAGGTCCGGACGAAGAACGGCAAGAGCTTTGACACCTGGTTCTTCCCGGTCGATCCGATGTACCGGACATGCGTCGCGGACTGGATCGAGTATCTGCGGCAGGAACGTCTCTACGGCCCGACCGACGCTGTGTTCCCGAAGATCGACACGGGCGTTCGCGGCGGGCGTTTCATCGCAATCGGGCTGTCGCGCGAGCCCTACGCGAACGGGCAGGCGCTCAACAGGGTCGTGCAGGCCGCCTTCGTGGCCGCGAACCTTCCCGCGTTCAGTGCGCACGGATTCCGCAAGACCATCGGGCGGCTCATGGAGCAGGTCTGCACCACCATGGAGGAGCGCAAGGCCTGGAGCCAGAACCTCGGCCACGACCACCTCGCCACGACGATCAGCGCATACCTTCCCGTCTCCGGCGAGCGTCAGGGGGAACTGATCAAGGCGCTCGGCAAGAAAACCGGTGCGGTTCTCCCCCCTCAGCTCTCCCTGAAGGCGCGGTTGAAGTAGGTGGCGAAGGGCTGCAGCAAGCAATTGAAGCGAAAGGTGCAGGAGCAACGACCTTGCCAGGACTTACGGTCGTGGTATCGAGAATAACCATCCCGACAGACAGGACCAGACACCGTTCAGGTCCGAATGAATACGATTGCCGGTCCGGATGAAGGCGTCTGGCCTGCTGCCGGTCTAGTGGATACCGAAACTGGATCGTCCGATGGCATCGGCGCTTTTCACGCAGAGACCGAAGGCCAGTAGCGGGTCCAAGCTTCGGGTGGTGCGCCTGGGGAGCGGTCCGGGGGCCGGTCCAAAGGGCCGCCGCGATCAATCCAGCCTGGCGCCAATCCGGCCTATCCCAGAAGACGACGACGACACGGAACCCGCGCCGCCGTTCTGTGGTTGCTTCCCCGCCGCGGGTCCCGCAGCGAGGAAACGGATGTCGATGACCAGATCGCTGAGAACCGTCATCATTCCGGCTGCGGGCAGGGGCACCCGCCTGCTGCCCGCAACGCGCGTCACCGCGAAGGAACTGCTTCCAGTCTACGACCGCGTCCTGATCGACTTCGCCATGCAGGATGCGCTGCAAGCGGGCGCGGAGCGGATCATCGTCGTCATTAGCCGGTCGAAGACGGCGATCCGCGACTACCTGTCCGGGGACACTGCCTATTCGGAACCGGAATCGGCGCGGCGGCGAATCGGCGTTGACGATCCGCACCCGGCAGCCATGCCGGAAGTCGTGTATGTGTATCAGGACAGGCCCCTTGGACTCGGCCACGCGGTACTATGCTGCGCAAACTTGGCGTTGCCCGGACCCATCGGTGTGATTCTTCCCGATGATGTTATCATGGGCACGGAATGCCTGTCCGAAATGGCCGGGCGCTACACCCGCGGGCAGATGGTAGCCGCGATGCAGGTTGGGGCCGACGAGACCTCGCAATACGGGATCTTCCGTCTGCGCGGTTTGCCGATAGACCGCTGCATCGCGGTTTCGGGAATGGTGGAGAAGCCGAAGGCAGGGACGGCGCCATCATCGATGGCAGCGGTGGGGCGCTATATCCTCGATCCGGCGATCTTCGACGCGCTCGGGCAAACATTGGTTGGTGCCGGGGGCGAGGTGCAGCTGACCGACGCCATTTCGATCGCGACCAAGTCCCTGCCGCTGACGGCGTTCCGATTTTCGGGCATGCGGTTCGACTGCGGAAACCACGACGGATTGCTTGCCGCATCCCAGGCGCGGCAAGTGATCGCCATGGCGGAGGCGATTGCGCGGAACCGGTCCGGCGCTCACGCTGGCGCCGCGCAGAACGCGCGGGAACTGATCTAACGATAGGCGCCATCCGGCGCCGCGTCAGCATCCCTGCGGGGGGCGTGACGCGGGTGACCTTCTGGACGATGCTCGCCGACACGCCTGAGGCGCTTCTGGACCAGGTGGACCGGCACCGCGACCCGTCCGCCTTCGCGCGCGCAGCAACGCTGGCCTGGACGCAGGCCCAGGTTCAGTTGCGCCACCTGGGCATCACCCATGCCGAGGCGGCCG
>JBJXFU010000051.1:0-2536 GCA_046155885.1 Paracoccaceae bacterium | reverse complement strand
CCTATCGCTTCACGCTGGAGCGCAACAACCTGACCGAGGCCGCCTTCGAGGCCAAGATGCGTGACGACCTGGCACGCACGGTTCTGACCGGCGCGGTCAGCAGCGGCTTTGCGGCCCCCGCCGTGCTGACCGACACGCTGTTCGCCTATGTCGCCGAACGGCGCGGCTTTACCCTTCTGCGGCTGGCCGAGGGGGATCTGCCGACCCCGGTTGCGGCGCCGACGCCCGACGAAATCTCCAAATATTACAACGACAACATCGCCAGCTTCACCCGCCCCGAGGGGCGGCGGCTGACCTATGTGACCCTGCTGCCCGCCGACCTTGCCAAGACCACCGAGGTGGATGAGACGGCGGTGCGAGAGTTGTACGATAGCCGTATCGACCAGTTCGTCATCCCCGAGCGCCGCCTGGTCGAGCGCCTCGTCTTCGCCGATCAAGCCGCCGCCGAGGCGGGCAAGGAACGGCTCGACAAGGGCGAGACCTTTGACCAGCTGGTGATCGACCGTGGCCTGACCCTGGCCGATGTCGATCTGGGCGACGTGGCCAAGTCCGATCTCGGCGCGGCGGGTGATGCGGTCTTTGCCCTGACCGAACCGGGTGTCGTCGGCCCCTTCGCCTCGGACCTCGGACCCGCGCTCTACCGCATGAACGGGATTCTCATGGCGCAGGAAACCACCTTTGACCAGGCCAAGGACGAATTGCGGGCCGAACTGGCCGCCGATGCCGCCCGCCGCGCCATTGCCGACCGGCGCGAAGGGATCGACGACGCCTTGGCCGGGGGTGCCTCGCTGGAGGATCTGGTCAAGGAACAGGGCATGACGCTGGGCACGGTCGATCTCTATCCCGACAGCGACGCCGATATCGCAGGCTATCCCGCCTTCCGCGAGGCCGCCGCCGCCGTGCAGCCGGACGACTTTCCCAAGCTGATCGACCTGGACGACGGCGGCATCGCCTCACTGCGTCTGGAAGAGATCCTGCCCCCCGCGCCTATCCCTCTGGCCGAGGCCGAGCCTGCCGTCATCACCGCCGCGCGTGCCGCTGCCCTGGCCAAGGCGCTGTCCGACCGTGCCGTCGCCATCAAGGCCGAGGTCGAGGGCGGCAAGGAGATGGCGACCTTTGGCACCCTTGGCACCACGCCCGCCATCGCCCGCGACGGCTTTGTCGAGGATGCGCCGCCCGATCTGCTGAAGGCCGTGTTCGAGATGGAGGCAGGACAGGTCCGCGTGATCGAGGGGCCGGGCTTCACCGGGGTTGTGCGGCTGGACGGGGTCCAGGCCGCCAACGCCGCCGACCCCGACCGCGCGCCCCTGCGCGATGGCATCGCGGCGCAGGTCGAGGCCGCGCTCGCCGCCGATGCGCTGGCGCTGTTCACCGCCGAACAGACCCGGACCGGCGGCATCGTGCTGGACGAGGCCGCAATCGCCGCCGTCAACGCCCAGATGCAGCAATGACATGGCGACCTTGACGCCCGACTTCGCGACCTTCGAACGCGCTTGGGGCCAGGGGCAGAACCAGCTGGTCTCGGCCCGCCTAGCCGCCGACCTCGACACACCGGTCAGCCTGATGCTGAAACTGGGCGAGGCGCGGACCGATACGTTCATGCTGGAATCGGTGACGGGCGGCGAGGTGCGCGGGCGCTATTCGGTGGTGGGGATGAAGCCCGACCTGATCTGGCGCTGCCGGGGAACCGAGGTCGAAGTGAACCGCGAGGCCCGCTTTGACCCCGAGGCCTTCCGTCCCGATCCCCGCCCGCCGCTGGACAGCCTGCGCGCCCTGATCGCGGAAAGCGCCATCCTGATGCCCGAGGGTCTGCCCCCGATCGCGGCGGGCCTGTTCGGCTATCTCGGCTATGACATGATCCGGCTGGTCGAGCACCTGCCGAACGTGAATCCCGACCCCCTGGGCCTGCCCGATGCGGTACTTTTTCGCCCCTCCATCGTGGCGGTGCTGGACGGGGTCAAGGGCGAGGTCACGGTGGTGGCCCCGGCCTGGGCAGCCTCGGGCCTGTCGGCGCGCGCGGCATATGCGCAGGCGGCGGAGCGGGTGATGGACGCGTTGCGCGATCTGGACCGCGCCCCCGGCATGGCGCGCGATCTGGGCGACGCGGCCCCGGTGGGCGAGGCGCGCTCGAACTTCACGCACGACGGCTACAAGGCGGCCGTGGAGCGCGCCAAGGACTATATTCGCGCGGGCGACATCTTCCAGGTCGTGCCCTCGCAGCGCTGGACCCAGGCCTTCACTGCGCCGCCCTTTGCCTTCTACCGCAGCTTGCGCCGCACCAACCCCTCGCCTTTCATGTTCTTCTTCAACTTCGGCGGCTTCCAGGTGGTCGGCGCCAGCCCCGAGATTCTGGTCCGCCTGCGCGACGGCGAGGTCACGGTGCGCCCCATCGCGGGCACCCGCAAACGGGGGCTGACCCCCGAAGAAGACCGCGCCAACGAGGCCGACCTTCTGGCCGATGCCAAGGAACGCGCCGAACACCTGATGCTGCTGGACCTTGGCCGCAATGACGTGGGCCGCGTGGCCAAAGTCGGCA
>JBJXFU010000049.1:0-34248 GCA_046155885.1 Paracoccaceae bacterium | reverse complement strand
GGGGGCCCCCAACTTCCGGATCGGCGGGATTGGTCGGCTTTTCCATTCTGCCCAAATTGGCTCTGGCGAGTTGTGCAACTGCGCACAGAAAATCAATCGGGACGAAGCGCAGAATCCGCTTCGCGCTGATTCTATCACTATCGCAGGGCTTTGGGGCCAAATCTTAATGTAAAGATGGCCGCTTCACATCACCGCGCCGACCTGCCAGGGCACGAATTCGTTGTCGCCGAGGCCCAGCGCTTCGGATTTCGATCGCGCGCCGGAGGCGACTTCCAGCACACGACTCAGTATCTCCTGCCCCTTTTCGGCGATCGACCGGCCTTCGGTCAGGATGTCGCCGCAGTTGATGTCCATGTCCTCGGGCATCGAGCGGAAAAGCGAATCGCTGGTCGCGACCTTGATCGTCGGCGCGGGCTTCGATCCGAAGGCCGAACCCCGGCCGGTGGTGAAAACGACGACCTGCGCGCCCCCGGCGATCTGCCCGGTGGCCGAGACGGGGTCGTAGCCGGGTGTGTCCATGAAGACGAAGCCCGGAGCGGTGACCCGCTCGGCGTAGTTGTAGAAGGCGGTCAGGGGCGTCGTGCCGCCCTTAGCGGCGGCGCCAAGAGACTTCTCCAAGATGGTCGTCAGCCCGCCCTGCTTGTTCCCGGGGCTTGGGTTGTTGTCCATGCTGCCGCCGTTCATTTCGGTATAGCGTTCCCACCAGCGGATGCAGTCGATGAGTTGCGCGGCGACCCCGGGGCTGGCGGCGCGGCGCAGCAGAAGCTGTTCGGCGCCGTAGATCTCTGGCGTCTCGGACAGGATCGCGGTTCCGCCGAGGCCCACAAGCAGGTCGGATGCAGCGCCGAGAGCGGGATTGGCTGTGATGCCGGAAAAGCCGTCAGAGCCCCCGCATTGCAGCGCGAGCTTCAGTGCCGAGGCGGGGCAATCCTCGCGCGTGGCCATGTTCACCTCGGGCAGAAGCTCGGCGACCTTGGCCCTGATCGCGGCGACGGTGGCGCGGGTGCCACCGGTTTCCTGGATGGTCAGGCCGTGGAAGCGGGCCGCGCCGGCCGCACCGAAGGACTGCTTCATCCGCGCGACCTGCATCACCTCGCAACCAAGGCCCACGAAGACCGCTGCCCCGACGTTGGGGTGCGTGGCGTGGCCCCAGAGCACGCGTTGCAGGATATCGAAGCCTTTGCCGTCGGATGCCATGCCACAGCCTGTGCCATGCGCGAAGGCGACGACGCCGTCGACATTGGGATAGGCATCGAGCATGCCCGAGGTTTCGATTTCCCAGGCGGCGCGGCGAATCACGGTGGCCGAGCAGTTGACGGTGGCGCAAAGCGCGACGTAGTTGCGGGTGCCGATGTCGCCGCCCGCTCTCCGGTAGCCTCGGAAGGTGGCGGGGGGGAGCGATGGTATCGCGGCCTGGGCCGCGGCGAGATCGGCGCCGATCTTGTAGTCGCGGTCGTGGTCAGAGAAGGCACAGTTTTGGACGTGCACATGTTCGCCTGCTGCGATGTCCGCCGTGGCCTGGCCGATGATCTGGCCGAACTTCAGCACGTCCGCGCCCCTCGGGATCGGCCTGCGCGCAAGCTTGTGGCCTGCTGCGACCGACGCCGCGAGAACCTCGCCCGATCCGAGCGGCCGGGTGCCCGCAGCGGCGCGTTCAGGCAGGATCGCGACGTTGTCAGCGGGGTTGAGAACGATCGGTTCGCGCATGGCTTCGGGCCCCCGGGCTTCGGCGGACGGTCTGGTCAGCCGCCCTTCGGCCCTTTTCTTACGCCCAGCGGAACTGACATGCCAGCCCGTCAACCGCCAATGCGTCGGGAGCGGGCCTTCATCAGACGCATGGCTTCGGCCGCGATGACGGCGAGGGCTGCAGCGATGCAGGTCCTGATGAACTCGCCGGAGAAGTACCAGTGCGCGAGGGTGAAGGCGGCGGCGGCATAGACCCAGCGGTGCAGCGCCTTCCAGCGCGGGCCTAGAACGCGGACGGCGCCGTCGAATGACGTGGCGGCGAGGGGGACCATGATCACACCGGCTACCCAGCCGACAAGAAGCTCGGGGCGGGTGAACGATCCGATGAAGCGGTCGGGCGTGATCTCGGCAAGCCAGACTGCGAGGTGCAGTGCGAGATAAGCGGCGGAAGCGACGCCGAGGTAGCGGCGTTTGTCCTTGAGCCAGGAGAAGGGGCCGAAAAGGCGCTGGATGGGGGTGACCGTCAGAGTGAGCGCGAGGAAGAGTCCACCGAGAACGCCCGTCACGTTGACGAAGGGAAGCTTGATGTGCGCGAGGCCCGCCCCGACGACGATTGCGCCCGGCACCGCGATCAGGGCCCACAGGGCATAGGTGCCCGTTTGTCCCTGCGTGCTTGGCGACATGGTGGCGTTGTCTCCCGTTCGGTCCGGCATGAGAGCGGGGCCCGCCCAATCATGAAGCGAGCCCCGCTCTGGGACTAACCGTCCGCGATGTCCTACTCGGCCGCGAGCGCCGCGTGGGTTGAGGTTTCGCGCTTCACCTCGAACTCTTCGTGGTACGAGCGCTCGACGTTCACCGTCCAGACGTTGTGCTTTTCGCCCAGGATGTTGCGCGCCGCCAGCATCGCCGACAGCATCGAATGATCCTGGTTGTTGTAGCGGTGCAGGCCGTTGCGGCCGACGGTCTGGAAGTTCTCGAGCGAGCCGATCCAGCCCTCGATGATGTCGAGCGCGGCGCGATATTCGCCATCGTAGACCGGATAGGCCTTGGGCTGGCGGATGATCGCGGCGTCGATCACGTCATTCGCCTTGGCGAGGCCGAGTTCTTCGAGCTCTTTCGAGGCCAGCGCACGCAGCTCGTCGTCGGTCATCGTCCAGAGCCCGTCGCCCTCCTGGCAGAAGTATTCCATGCCGATCGATGCGGTGTTCTGGTCGGGCAGCATTTCCTTGGACCAGGCGCGGAAGTTCTGGATTCGACCGACCTTCACGTGCGGCGAATGGATGTAGATCCAGTTGTCCTTGAACGGGTCGGCGTGGTCGAGGACCAGCGTCACGATCAGGAAGTCGCGGTAGCGGAGCCGGTTCGCGGCCTCGACCACCTCGGGCGGAGGCGGCGGGTCGAAGGAGTGGATGAGGTCGCGGAGCGCCATCGAGTTGATGAAATGCGCGCCCTCGACGCGTTCGACAACCGGCGGGCGGCCATCCTCGTGCCAATGCTTCACGTCGACCGAGGTGACGCGGTTGCCCTGGCGGTTGACCCCGACGACAGCCGAGCGGAGTTCCACCTTGCCGCCCTGCTCCTCGATCAGCTCCTGGGTCTTCTCCCACATCATCCCGGGCCCGAGGCGGGGGTACTGGAACTCTTCGATCAGGCTCGTGGTGTCGTTCGAGCCCGTCAGCGCATTCCAGACCGCCTTGAAGAGCGAGAGGTTCTTGATCCGCTGGGCGGCCCAGTCGGCGCGAATCTCGCGCGGGTTGATGCCCCAGACCTTCTGCGTGTAGCTGCGGAAGAAGTGCATGTAGAGCCGGCCGCCGAAGCGGTTGATCACCCACTCCTCGAAGCTTTCTTCCTTCTTGTAGGGGCGGACCTGCCACTTGAGATAAGAGAGCATGATGCGCACCGACTCGTAGAAGCCGATGTTGCGGAGCGCGTTGACGAGCTTCAGGGGGTAGTCAAAGAATTTCCCGCGATAGTAGATGCGGCTGAGCCGCGGGACGGTGATGAAGTCGTCCTGCAGCACCTCGTGCCACATCTCCTCGACTTCCTTCACCTTGGTGAAGAAGCGGTGCCCGCCGATGTCGAAGCGGTAGCCGTTGTGCGATTCCGTCCGAGCGATGCCGCCGACCATGTCGGAGGCTTCGTAGACCAGAGGAGTGTAGCGTCCGCTGCGCTTCTGCAGCTCGTACGCGGCCGTAAGGCCCGCCGGCCCCCCGCCGATCACGACCACGGGGATACCGGAATCCAACACTTTATCAGTCACCACTTATCCCCGCGCTCAAAATGCACTGCCGTCTCCACCCAAGGCCGGACTATACAGCACCCCAAAGGGCCGACCAAATCATCTTCGCTTCGAAACCGGATGTCAGGTCATGCTTTCCGCACCAATGGGGTCCCGAAGGTGCATTTCGTCGCGATTTCGGATCAAATCCTTTACACTTCCAGAGGATCAGCTTCCCGGGCGGGGACTCGCGTGGCACAGCGGGGTTGCCGCAAGGGCGGTTTCGAATCGCCGGCCGAATCGGCGACGCTGCAACGCGGCGAGATTCGACGCCCGCGCCGGGCGCGGGAGCCGGCGAACCGGGCTAGGGGGTGGGACTTTGGGACCGATGCCTGACTTCCTGGTGATCGGCGCGGCGCGCGCCGGGACCACCGCGATCCACTCATTCCTGCGGAAGAGCCCGCGGATATTCATGCCGGCAGGCAAGGAGCCGAATTTCTTCGCCTTCGAGGGCGAAGCGCTTTCTGTCAAGGGCCCGGGCGCAGAGTTCATCAACAACTCGATCACCACCCTTCCGGCCTATAACGGGCTGTTTGCGGGCGCAGCATCGGGACAACTTCTGGGCGAGGCCTCGCCGCTTTATCTTTACGTCCCGAAGGCACCCGAACGCATCCGCCACCACGTTCCGGACGTGCGAATGGTCGCCGTCCTGAGGAACCCGGTCGACCAGGCATGGTCGCATTTTATGTACGCAACGAAGTTCCGCATCGAGACGGTCGAGGACTTCGCCAAGGCGCTGGCGCTGGAGGAAGAGAGGCTGGCGGAGGGCTGGCAGCCGCTGTTCGGCTATTCGCGTTTTCCGCGCTATGCCGAGCAGCTTGAACGATACTTCAGGCTTTTTCCGAGGGAACAGATCCTGATCCGCACCTATGACGACTTCCTGGCCGACCCGGCGCGGCTGATGGCGGACATCCTGACCCATATCGGGGCCGATGCGAGCTTCCGCCCGGACATGGAGGCGGGGATCAACGCGGGTGGGCGACCGAAGAGCAAGGTCTTCCAGGATTTCCTGATGAAGTCGAACCCGATCACCCGGGCGATCGGTCTGGTGGTGCCTCGGGAAGTGCGGTGGAGAATCCGCGACCGCCTGGCCAGGATCAACATGAAGAAGGACGAAGCGATGCCGGCGGACGCCAAGGCGATCCTGCTGGACAGGCTCGGGCCGGAAATCCGGCGGCTGGAGCCGATGATTGGGCGCGACCTGTCGGCCTGGCTGGCCTGAGGCATCCGCGGGACGGGGGGCGGTGGCCGATGTTTTTGGAAGACATCGAACCGGAGCCTTTGAAAGGCTCCGGGGCGCCCCGGCCGGGGTCAGGGATAAGCCGCCTCAGACCTTGACCAGCCGCCCGCCCGTTACCGCGATACCCTGCCCGTCGAACACGTTCCGTGTGTCGAGGATCAGCCGCGCGGCAGCCGCGACGCCCGCGTAGTCGACGCCCGTGTGGTCGGTGGTGACCAGCACCGCGTCATAGCCCGCCACCTTCGCCGCATCGAGCGGCACCGATTTCCGCCCGGCCAGCGCCGCGTGGTCGCGGGTCGGGGGCATAACCGGGAAATAGGGGTCGTGGTAGTCGCAGGCCGCCCCCAGCGCTTCGAGTTCGTTCAGAATGTAGAGCGCGGGGCTTTCGCGCGTGTCCTCGACGTTCTTCTTGTAGGCGATCCCCAGGATCAGCACCCGCGCGCCCTTGACCGCGCGCCCGCGCCGCCCGAGCTCCGCCGCGACCCGGTGCGCAATCATTTCCGGCGCGCGTTCGTTGGTGCCGTGCGCCAGATCGACCAGCGGGGTTTCCGACCCTACGTCGCGGGCCCGCCAGGACAGGTACACCGGCGATACGGGTATGCAGTCGCCGCCGATGCCGGGGCCGGGGTAGAAGGGCATGAAGCCGAAGGGCTTGGTGGCGGCGGCCTTCACCACCTCCCAGACATCGACGCCCATCGCATCGAGCGCCACCTTGAATTCGTTCACCAGCGCGATGTTGACCGTCCGGAAACTGTTCTCCACGAGCTTCACCGCCTCGGCCGTAGCGGCGGAAGAAACGGGGACGGTCCTGGTCACGATCGCCGAATAGAGCAAGTCGACAAGTTCCCGCGAATGCGCATCGTCGGCGCCCACAATCTTCGGAATCGATCTCGTCGAGAAGCTGTGATTGCCCGGGTCTTCGCGTTCGGGCGAAAAAGCGAGGAAGAAGTCCACCCCGGCCTTTAGGCCAGACGTCTCGAGGATCGGTTTTAACACGGTGGTCGTTGCACCGGGCCAGACAGTGCTTTCCAGAACGACGAGCTGGCCGGGGCGAAGCCGCTGCGCGATGGTCTCGGCGGCCTTGCGGACGTAGGAAAGCTCGGGTTCGCGTTTCGCCGAAAGCGGCGTGGGCACACAGATCAGGATCACGTCCATCTCGGGAAGTCGCCCGAAATCGCCGGTCGCGCCGAACCGACCCGACGCGACCGCTTTTGAGATACGGTCCTCTTCGAAGTACGAGATCACCCGCTTGCCGGCGTTGATGTCGGCGACGCGGGCGGCGCTCACGTCGAAGCCGGTGGCGTTGAAGCCCTGTTCGCCGATCGTCAGCGCCAGCGGCAGGCCGACATAGCCAAGGCCGAGAGTACCCACATTCGCCTGACGCGACGCGATGCGTTCCTTGAGGGTGGCGAAAAGGGAAAACGCGCTCGTCATCGTGGATCCTCGCAGGGGCGCCCTCACGGCGGAATGTCTTAGCACAGCCTTTGGCCAGTTTTGAGGCGGAAATCCCTTACCCGGGAGATTCGCGCAATCGCCCCGAACGCATTGTGCGCCGCGCAGGTACAACGGTCCGCCGTCAGCGGAATTGCCGCGCGATCCCGTCCAATCCCTGCTCGAGGCTTACGCGTGGCGAAAAGCCCAGCCGGGCCTTTGCGCGGGCTGCCGAGATGTCGGGCCGCGCCGCGTAGAGGCGAAGCAGGAAGCGGTCGGGCCAGGCCGGGCCCTTCGGCCGGCGCAGGCGCGTGAGCGCGGCAGTGGCCGCCTCGAACCGCTCGTGCCCGACGATCCCGCGCAGGGCCGCGCTGACCCGGACGGTGAGGGGCGGGCCGGCGGAGTCGTTCGGGGGCGGCTCGGGGCCGAGGCTGTCGAGGATCGGCTGGAGCGGCCTGCGGACCGGCGGCGGAACGCCGGCGGCGCGGGCAAGCCCGGTCAGGTAGTCCTCCCACGGGACGGGGGGGGCGGTGACGATGAAGCGTTCGCGCCCTAGGTCGGGGCAGGCGGTGGCGAGGGCTGCGGCGAGCGCCACGTCGTCGGCATGAACGAGCGCAGCAAGGCCAGCGGGGTCGGGCAGGACAAGCCCGCCGGATCTCAGCGCGCGGAGGGGGTTTTCGGTCCAAATGAGGCTTCCGGGGCCGTAAACCAGCGTCGGCTGCAGGATCGCGGCCTGGAACTGACTGTCCAGCAGCCGCTTTTCCATCGCGATCTTCGCCTGGCGGTAGGCGCCGCCGCCCGCCGCACCCCAGGGGGCGTCTTCGCTGACCGGGCCGTGGGGCCAGGCGTCATAGACGACGATGGAACTGGCGTGGACGATGCGCGGCACGCCCGCCGACTTCGCTGCCGCCAGCACTCCGTCGAAGGCTGCGAGGTTCGAAGCGGCGTCGGCCCTGACATCGTAGGCGAAGTGCAGGAGGGCCGCGCATCCATCGAGGGCCTGGCGGAGGGAGTCGGCGCGCGCAAGGTCGGCGACCACCGCCCGGGCACCTGCGGCAGCCAGCCGGTCGGACCTGCGGCCGGATCGCGTCACGGAGGTGACGGCGGCCCCGTGCGACACAAGTTCCGCCACTACCCGCCGGCCGATGAAGCCGGTACCCCCGGTCACCGCGACCCGTGTTCCCGCCAGCGACTTCAGCCGTTCCGACGATCGCGACACTTGCCACCCATCCTGCGCTCAGGCAGCCTAGCTGCGTTGCGGCATGGACGGAACCCGTTTCGGACGGGGTGCCTTCTCTCCGCCCGGTTGTGGTAGTATCCGCCGCGCGCCAAGCGGCGGCAGGTTCAGGCGAGGTCACATGCAGGTTCTCATCACCGGCGGCGCGGGGTTCATCGGGTCGCACCTGACCGAACGGCTGATCGCCGAGGGCCACGCCGTGACCGTCCTTGACGATTTCTCGACCGGGCGGCGCGAAAACCTGGCCGCAGTCGCCCGCTCGCGCGCGCTGAAGGTGATCGAGGGCACGATTCTCGATGCGCCGCTGGTCGCCGACCTGGTCGCGCGCGCCGATTCGGTCTTCCACCTCGCCGCCGCTGTGGGCGTCAAGCTGATCATGGACGAACCCAGCCGGTCGATCCTGACCAACGTGAACGGTACCGAGAACGTGCTGAAGGCGGCCGTTGCCGGCAGGAAGCTGACCTTCGTCGCCTCGACCTCGGAAGTCTATGGGAAGGCGTCGAAATTCCCCTTCGCCGAGGACGACGACCTGACCATCGGCGCGACCAAGAACCTGCGCTGGTCCTATGCCTCGGCCAAGCAGCTCGATGAGTTCCTGACGCTCGCCTATGTCCGTGAGACGGCGCTTCCGGCGGTGATCCTGCGGTTCTTCAACACCACCGGCCCGCGCCAGACGGGGCGCTACGGGATGGTGCTGCCGAGCTTCGTGCAGGCGGCGCTTGAGGGGCGGCCGTTGCAGGTGCATGGCACGGGCGAGCAGTCGCGCTGCTTTGGGCACGTGGCGGATGTGGTCGAGGCGATGATGCGGCTGATGGGTTCGCCCGCCGCACTGGGGCAGGTCTTCAACGTGGCCAACGATCAGGAAGTGACGATCCGGGACCTGGCCGAGCGGGTCATTGCGATGACCGGGTCGCGGTCGAAGATCGAACTGGTGCCCTATTCCTCGGTCTATCCCGAAGGCTTCGAGGACATGGCGCGCCGGCTGCCCGATGTTTCGAAACTGGAACGCTTCACCGGTTTCCGGCCGCGCCGGGGGCTGGATGAGATCATCACCGACGTGATCGCCGAAAAGCGCGCGGCGCTGGCCGCCTGACGCGCCCGATGCACGCCGACCGCCGCGACTATCTGGTCCTTGCCGCGATCCTGCTGGTCGCGCTCGCCTTCCGCCTACCTGGGCTGAACAGCCAACTCTGGTTCGACGAGATCACCACGGTCGTCACCCATCTGCGCCTTCCTTGGTCGCAGATGATGACCGACTATTCGATGAACCATCACTATTTCCACGACATTTTCGCCAAAGGTCTCCGCGAGGTCTTTGGCGAGGCGCCTTGGGCGATCCGGATGACGGCGCTGGTCTTCGGGCTTGCCTCGATCGCTGCGGCCTGGGAACTGGCGCGGCGGGTCGGGGGGATCGGGCTGGCGCATGTCTCGGCGTTGTTGCTCGCCGTCAGCTACCATCACATCTGGTTTTCGCAGAATGCGCGGGGGTACACGGGCCTGGCGTTCTTCGGAACCTGGGGGCTGATCCTGTTCCTGAAGGGGCTGAAGGAGCCGCGCCTGTCCACATGGGCGTGGTTCGGGCTGACGCTGACGCTCACCGTCTTCACACATCTGACGGGCGCCTTCCTTTACGTCGCCTTCGGGCTGGTCTGGCTGTGGCACGCGGCGCGGGGCGGGCCCCGGGGGCTTTGGCTCAATCCGTTCTTGGGCTTTCTCGGCGGCGGTGTCGCGGCTATCGTGGTTTATCTGCCGATCCTGCCGAGCCTTCTGGGCAGCATCGGCGGCGTCGCGGCCACCTCGGGCGTGGACGTGATGCAGGAATACCAGTCGCCGATATGGACGGCGGTCGAGGCGGTGCGCACGGGACTTGGGTCTGGCAGCCCGCTGGTGCCGGTGGTGGGGGCGGTGACGGTGGCGCTGATTCTGACCGGCGCCGTCGCCTTGCGCCGGACCGCGCCGGTCTTCGCACCCACGGTCTTGCTGCACATCGCCGTCACGGTGGCGATCCTGATGGCGGTGGGGATGCGCGTCTGGCCGCGATTCTTCTTTGTCGACATCGCGTTCCTGATGATCCTGATCGCCGCCGGGGTGCGGTGGTGGAGCAGCTGGCTGGGCCGGCGGATCGACCCGGTGCGGGCGCCCGGGGTGGTCTTCGCCCTGGCGGCTGCGGCGATGGTGGCGGTTTCGTTGCCGCTTGCGGCGCGGAACTATGCGCATCCGAAACAGGACCTTGCCGGCGCCTTCGATCTGGTCGAGACGACCCGCAAGCCCGACGAGAGGGTCTATGCGGTGGGGTTCGCCGCCTCGGCCTTCACGGATTTCTACAGCGCGGACTGGGCCGTCATCATGGATGAGCCAGAGTACAGGGCGGCGCTGGCCGAGCCGGGGCCGGTCACCTTCGTCGTGGGGTTCCCCGGCCGGTCGATGCGGCGCATCCCGCAGATGGAAAAGGATGCGGGGACAGTGCTGCGGGAGACGTGGTTCCGGGGAACGCTCGGCGAGGGCGCGGTCGCCGTTCTGCGCCGGGAATGAGGGGCGTGCGCGGGGCGGGGGACATCGTCATCGGCTCAGGGCCTTCGGGGGTCGCGGCGGCTTCGGCGTTGCTGGCGCGCGGGCGGCAGGTGAAGATGCTGGACGGGGGCGCGGCGCTGTCCGGGGCGGACGATGCCCGCCGCATGGCGCTTGCCGGCCGCGATCCCGGCCTTTGGACGGCGGAGGACCGCGAGGGCTGGCAGGAACCGCAACGCGCCGCGCCGCAGGGACAGGTGCGGCGTTACGGGTCGGATTTCGGGATGTTGGCGGCGGCGGAGACCTTCGAGGAGGACGGGGGAGTGGCGCTGCGCGCGTCGCACGCGGTGGGGGGGCTCACGAACCTCTGGGGATCGGCGGTGATGCCCTACAGCCCGCACGACATGGCCGACTGGCCGGTGAGCCCGGAAGAGATGGCACCGCATTACCGGGCGGTGGCGGAGCTGCTGCCGATCGCTGGCCGGGCGGACTCGCTGGAGCGCATCGCCCCGGCGCTGGCGATGGCGGGGCGAGTGCCCTTGCCGCCTTCGCCGCAGGCGGCGGCGCTGCTGGCGCGGCTCGACGCGCGGGCCGAGGCGCTGGCGCGGATCGGCGTGACCGTCGGACAGTCACGGCAGGCGGTCGCGGGGGGCTGCCGGAAATGCGGGCAGTGCCTCCACGGCTGCCCCTGGGATCTGATCTGGAAGGCCGGGCAGGCCCTTCCGGGACTGATGGCGCAGCCGGGATTCGGGTACCGCGCCGGTGCGGTTGTGCGGCACGTGGCCGAGGAAGGGGGCGGTGTGACGGTCACGCTTTCCTCTGGTGAAGTCATTGAAGGGGAAAGGCTTTTTATCGGCGCGGGCGTGCTGGAGACGGCGCGGCTGATGCTGGCGTCGTTCCCCGGGATCGGCGAAGTGACCCTGCGCGACAGCCAGCAGGCGTTCCTGCCGATGCTGCACTGCTGGCGCGCCCCTTCCCGGCCGGACCGGGCGCGGCTGCATACGCTCGCCCAGGTTTTCGCCGAAATCGACGCGCCGGAGGTCTCGCCCCGGCTGGTGCATGCGCAGGTCTACTCCTGGAACGAATTCTACCTGCCCGATCTGCTGGCGAGCTATGGGCGCCTGCCCTTTGCCGGGCTGGTCTTCGGCGCGCTGTCGCTGCGGCTGGTCGTGGCGCAGGTGTTCCTGCATTCCGACCATTCCGCCCGCATCAGGCTGCGGCTGGGCGGTTCGGGGAAGCTGGTTGCGGTGGCCGAGGCGAACCCGGACACGGGGGCGGTGATGGGGCGAGCGCTAGGCCGGGCGGCGGCGGCGTTCCGGCTGGGGGGGCTGGTGCCGCTGACCTTTGCGGCCCGGCACGGGGCGGCGGGGGCGAGCTTTCATTTGGGGGCGTCGTTCCCCATGGCCGAGGCCCCCGACGCGGCGGCAAGCGACCTTCTGGGCCGCCCGGCGGGCCTGGGGCGGGTGCACCTGATCGACGCCTCAACCCTGCCCGCGATCCCGGCGACGACAATCACTTTCGGGGTGATGGCGCATGCGCACCGGATTGCGGCGCTGGTGCCGTGAGTGGGGCCAAGTGCTTGCGGGCGCTGTGTTAATCCGTCCGGCCTGACGTATCCTGGACGTATCCTGAACGTGTGTCTGACGTGGGTACGCGGACGCGGCGGACGGGGGGTTAACCTTGGGCGGCGAATCGGGGGGCGGGGAGGGAGGAAAGAGGCGGGGCATGTCCCGACCTACGCCTCGAACGAGCCTGCCTCCAGCGCCCCAGCCAGAGATCTGTCCCCCCTTCGGTGGGCGGCGCGGGCGAGCGCCTCGCCGTAGCGGGCTATGACACGGTCTTCGCGCCAGTGGGCCTCGAACGCCGCCCGCGCGGCGGCGCCTTGCCGGGCGCGTTCGGCGGGGTCGCCCTGCAGGCGGCGCATCGCGGCGATCAGGTCGTCTTCGGTCCGGAACAGGTCCCCCGCCCCGGCGGTTCGGATGATTTCAGGGAAGGGGCCGAGGTCGCGGGCGATGACGGGGGTGCCGAGGCGGAAGCTTTCGATCAGGATGATCCCGAAGGTTTCATAGCAGACCGAGGGCACGATCAGCGCCTGCGCACCCCGGTAGTAGGCGTTCAGCTCCTCGGGGCTTTTTCGCCCGAGGAAGCGGATGCGCGGGTTCCCCGACGCCAGCCGCTTCAACTCGCCCGCATAGTCGCCGTCGCCGAGGATCAGCAGGTCGGCGTCTGGGTAGCGGTCGAAGGCGGGGAAGACGTCTTGCAGGCCCTTGATCTTCTCCAAGCGTCCGACGAACAGGAAGTAGGGGCGCGGGTGGCCGGTGTAGGGGGCGATGGCTTCGGCATCGAGGTCGGGGAGGAAATAGGGGATCACCTCCATCCCCTGCCGGAGCCCGAATTCGGCGTGCTTGTCCCGGCTGAAGTCGCTTTTCGCGACGATCAGGTCGGCGCGGTCCAGCATCCGGTCGAGAAGCCCGGTCGCCCGCCAGAGCTGCGGCGGCCGGCGGTAGGCGATCTGGCATTTCAGGCAGTGGCGTTCGTCGCAAAGCTCGCGCCCGTAGCGCCAGAGCACATGCGTGGGGCAGACGAGCCAGTGTTCGTGCGCTTCGTAGACCCTGAGCCCGTCGCCATAGGCGAGGATGCCCGGGCCGCCGATGAGCGAGGCGTTGTTGTACCAGACGATGTCTGGTTTCCGTTCGTTCAGGATTTCACGAAGGCGCGCCGCATGGGGCAGCGGGCGGCCGGTCTGCTGGATGACGAGGTTCGCGAGGAACCCGTTGCGGCTACGCAGGCCGATGCGGCGGACGCCGTCCTGCGGGTCGGGCGTGGCCGGGGGCTTGCCGCCGAGGATCAGGAAGCTGTCTTCGTTATGGACCACCGTCACGTCATGGCCGCGCGCCGCCATCGCGCGGGCGAGTCGCTGGATGCCGATACCGTCGCCGCCGAAGTTGTAGGGCGGGTAGAAGGTCGTGAACATTACGACGCTGAGCGGGCGACGGGCGGTCATGGGGCCGGGGCCTCGGGTCGGGCCTCGGCGGCGCCGGCCGGGCGGAGGAGGAAGCCCTTCAGCGCGAGGATGCGGTCCCTGAGGAAGAGTGCCGCGAGCGCGAGGGCGGCGGCGGTGCCGGTGAGCATGCCGAGCGCCAGTTCCGCCCCGGCCGAGCCGGGGGCGAAGAGGTATTCGGCCGCGACGACGGCTGCGGCCATCGCGGCGGAGAGGGCGAGGGGGGCCGCGTGGGGCGCGGCGAGGCGGAGGGATGGAAGGCCCGCGATTCGCGCGGTGATCGCCACCCGCCAGGGCCAGACGATCCAGTGTGCGGCGGCGAAGCCTAGCGCCACCGCCCAGAGCCCGTAAGGCAGCGCGAGCCAGCCGAGGAGGGTGCCGATGGCGACAACCGCCCAGGCGGCGAGGGATTGCTGCGCGGCGCGTCCGGCGGCGAGGCAGAAGGACTGCTGCACGCGGTCGATGCAGGCGTTCGCGCCGACGAGCGAGAGGATGGCGAGGACCGGCGCGGCCTCGGCCCATTTCGGACCGATCGTCACCTCGATGAAGGGCTGGGCCAGGAAAGCGACCCCGGCGAAGAGCGGAAAGCCAAGGAGCCCGGTGAAGCGGGCGAGGCTGGCGAGGAGGTCGTCGGCGCGACCGCCCTGGCGGTTCAGTGCGGCGAAGACCGGTTGCGAGGCGACGCGGAGGGGGGTGACGATGAGGAACGACAGAAGATCGACGATGCGCGAGGCGACCGAGAAAAGGCCGGTGGCGACCGGGCCGAGGGTGGCGCCGATCAGCAGGACCGGCGCCTGCGCGGCCGCGAGTTCCGCCGCGCGGAGCCCGATGACCGAGCCGCCGAGGGCCGCCGCCTTGCGGAGGTTCTCGCGCCCCGTGGTCAGGCCGGGCCGCCAGTCCACCGCCACCCATGCGAGCGCGATGTTGGTGGCGACGACGGCGACGCGCTGGCCGAGGAGGCTCCAGACCCCGTAGCCGGCGAGCGCCATGCCGATGCCGACGATCCCGCCGACGACCACGCCCGCTATGGCGCGGACGGCGAGGGTCTTGAAGCGGAGTTCGCGGCGGAGGATGGCGACGGGAACGGCGGTGACCGCGATCATCGGGACGGTGGACATGAGCCAGGGGACGAGGCGGGCGATGTCGGGTTCGCCGTAGAAGCGGGCGAGGGCGGGGGAGGCGAGCGCCACGGCGGCGAAGAGCAGGAAGCCGAAGGCGACGAGGAGCCAGAAGGCGGCGTTGTAGTCGGCCCCGGTGGGGTCCTTCAGCGCGATGATGCCTTCGGAGACGGATTCGCGGACGAGGAATTCCGCGAGGGTGACGAAGACCGAGGCCATCGCCATGACGCCGAACGCCTCGGCGCCGAGGAGCCGGGCGAGGATCAGGAAGAGCACGAAGCTGACCCCCTGCTCGATCCAGTTGCCCGCCGCGATCCAGGCGACGCCCGAGGTGAAGGCGCGGTTAGAGGTCATGAGAGGGCGCGGCGTTCAGGCCGCGGGCGGTTTGGGCGAGCAGGGAACGACGGGCGCCCAGTGGACTTTCACCCCCGCTCAGGCGGGCCAGGTTCCGCGTGGCCGCGTCCGCGCGCGATGCCAGAGGGTGGCGCCCGACCGCGGGAGGGCGCAGCAACGGCTTTGGTCCGCGCTTTATGTGGTCTCCAACCCTGCGGGTTTTCTCGCAGACTGCCGGTGCGCTGGCGCCCGCCCACGAACGCAACGGACGGGCGGTCGGGCGCCGCCCGGGTGGCTCTCGCGGCTGTTCCGGGCAAGGGGGCGGTGAGGTGGCGGCAGGGACGGCAACCGCGACAGACGGACCGAAGCGCTTTGGCACCAAAGCGGCGCCGACATAGTCAACGACCTCTGCCCTTCCTGGCGCCGGTTGTGCGAACGTGTTCACTGAGTTCCGCCCCTCACGCACCGACCGCCGCCCAGAGCTTCATGACGGCGGCGCGGACGGCGCGCAAGGCGCGGCGGCGGGTGAGGTAGAGCGTGCCCCGCCCCGCCAGGTGGCGGGCCCAGGTGGCGCGGTCCTGGAAGTAGAACATCTCGATGCGGGGGAGGTTGTGGGGGTTCGCGCCGGGTGCGGCGGAGCCGAGGACGGTGCCGCAGGAAGTGGCGTAGACTTTCGCGATGCGGGCGCGGGTGGCGGGGGTGGTCAGGCCGTAGGGGGGCGCGAAGTGGCGGACGCGGCGGCCGAGCCTGTCCTCGATCTGGCGCTGCGAGACGGTGAGTTCGGCGGCGAGCACCTCGTCGGAAAGCGCCGTCAGGTCGGGGTGGCTGACGGTATGGCCGCCGAAAAGCACGCCTTCGGCGGCAAGCGCGCGGATGGCGGGCCAGGACATCAGCGGGCGGGGCGGGGCGGCGATGCCCTTCCAGCCCTCGGCGCGGCCGACGAAGCCGGTGGGCAGGTAGACGAGGGGGCGGAAGCCCCGGGATTTCAGGATAGGCCAGGCGGTGTCGGCGAAGTCCTGGAAACCGTCGTCGAAGGTGATGACGACCGACCGGGGGGGCAGCGTGGCTTGACCTGCCAGCCCCTCGGCCGCGTCGTCCATCGTCAGGACCGGCACGCCCGAGGCGGCGAGGACCTTGATCTGCATCGCGAAGATGTCGGGCGCGATGGCGGTTGGCCCGCCGCGATCCGAGATCGAGTGATACATCAGGATGTCGACGACCGGCCCGGGCACCTGTCAGTCCTCGACCCGGTGGCTTTCGAATTCGTGGCGGTGCGCGGCCCAGGCGGCTTCGTCGATGGTCCCGTCGTCCTTCAGGCAGCCCGCCGCGGCGTAGGCCATGGCGAAGGCGTGGTGGGTGTTGTCGTGCGCGAAGAGGCCCTGCCGGCCGAAGCTGAGCAGGCCTTTCAGGCCGAGCAGGTAGCGGTCGATCGTCTCGAAGTGGCGCTGGTAGTCGAGGTCGTAGACCGGGTAGGCATGCGCCAGTCTGCGGGTTTCGCAGCGAATCACGGGAACGGTGACGGGCAGGCCAAGGTCGCCCAGCCATTTGACGTAGTGGCGGCCCAGTTCCTCGTCCGACATGTCCCACCACTTTTCGCCCGGGTCGCAGGGGAGTTCGGCGCAGAGGATGGTGCGGTCCTTGGGGCCGGTCGCCGAATTGTAGTTCTTCGGTTCCGACATCCGGCTGATCGGGATCGACAGCTCGGGGAAGTAGTGCGCGTCGTATTCGGTGAAGCGGTCGGTGCCGAGGACCAGGTAGACAAGGATCATCCCCCGGAAGCGGATCGACTTCGCCGCCTCGATCACCTCGCGCGGTGGCGGGGGGTCGAGGAGGCGCACCACGGCGGTCAGCGGGATGGTCGAGAAGACCTGATCGCTGTCGATCTTCCGCTCGCGGCCGTTCTCCTTGACGAAGATGCCCGTCACCTCGCCGTCGTGGTGGCGGATGCGGGTGATGTCGGCGTTGAAGCGGAAATCGGCGCCGCCATGCGCGGCCTCGTCGGCCATCGACTGGGAAATCTGGCCGAAGCCCTTCTTCGGGTAGTAGAAGCGCCCGGTGGTGGGGCCCTTCATGCCCGGCAGCATGCGCATCATCTTGCCGAGGATCTTGCCGACGGACGAGCCGGAGACGCGGCGTTCGGCGAGCGTCACGGCGAGCTTGTCGGGGTCGAGGCCCCAGAGCTTGCGGACATAGGGGAAGTAGAAGCTGTGCGAGATGGTAGGCCCGAGGCCGTTCAGCAGGATGCTGGAGAAGCTGCGTTCGCCATTCGACTTCTTGCGGAAGGGCTTGGTGATCATGTCCTTCAGCAGCGAGGCGGCGAAGGGTTTCGGCAGCCTGAGGAGCGCGTCCGCGGGTTTCAGGGGGAAGTGAATCCACTTGCCGCCCAGCCGGATGCGGCCGTGGCGGGGCTGGAGGAGCAGGTCGTCGCCCAGGAGCGCCTTCACGTCGGCGATGACGTTCGCATCGGCCACGGGGTGGAAGCGGTGCGAGCCGTAGTCGCACCAGATGCCGTCAATCTGGAACGAGGTCGAATTGCCCCCCGCGACGGCGGCCTTTTCATAGACCGTCACATCGGCGCGGTCGCATTTGGTCAGCGCGTAGGCCGCCGCGATGCCGGCCGGGCCCGCGCCCAGCACGGTGACGCGCGGTTTCGTCCTGACTGCCGTTCCGCCCATCGATTTCGCCACCAGTTCGATCTTCATGTCACGCACACTCTCACTATTCGGTAACGGGTTTCGCCGCTCTCCATCCGGTTCCGGATACGGCAAGGACAAGAGCGCCCAGGGCGCCTGCCCCGAACATCACCGCCTGCCAGACCAGCCCCGAGGCCACCACCTGCGCCGCACCCGCGCCGAAGGGCACGAGCAGGGCGGCGAGCGAGGATTCGCGTACGCCGAGCCCGTTGAGCGAGATCGGCAGGACGGCGACGAGCTTGGCGAGAGGCCAGGCGAAGAACCATGCGGCCAGCGGGATGTCTACCCCGACCGCAAGGCCGAGGCGCGCGGAAAGCCAGATGAACAGAGACTGGATGGCGAGAGACATGGCCAGCGTGCCGACCAGCAGCAGCGGCCGGCGGCCGAGCGTGGCGAAGGCGTCGGCCGTCCGCAGCGCGAGCCCGCGCGCGGGCAGTCGCGGGAGGCGCGTCCACAGGAGCCGCACCAGCCGCGGGAAGCCGTAGACGGTGCCTGCGAGACCGAGGATCAGGACGACCGCGATTTCGGCCGCGACGCCGAAACCGGTCGCGCCTTCGCGCAGCAGCATCAGCCCGGTCAGCGACAGGGCGATCATGCCGATCATGTCGATCAGCCGGTCGGCCACCGCGCCGGCGGCGAGTTTCGGGCCGTCGCGCATCGCGACATGCGCAAGCGCCGCCCGGACGGCATCGCCCCCGGCCGCGCCGGGCAGGCAGAGGTTCGCGGCGAGCCCGGCGAAATGGGCGCGCAGCGCGTGCAGGAAGGGCAGGCCGCAGTCGAGGAGCAGCCACCATTTGGCGGCGTTCGCGACATGGCCGGCGAGGAAGGCCGCAAGCACGCCCGCGTAAAGCCCGAGCGTGATCTTCTGGAAGCCCTCGACGATCGCCTCGCGGGGCAGGAACCAGAAGAGCGCCGCCAGGAACAGCGCCGATCCACCCGCCCTGAGGCCCCATTTCCGCATGGCGTTCGCCCCTGCCATGCTCACGGCCTCAGGTGCAGGCGGGAGATCATGTCGGCGATCAGGCCGAGCGACCAGATGATGAGCGCCGAGAGGAAGGCGAAGATGGTGGTTTCCGACAGGTTGTCCATCCAGATGTCATAGGCGAACTTGATGACGCCGAGGACCATGAGGATCAGCCCGAAGGGGATGAAGACGCGGAGCGGGTTGAAGAGCGTGGTCATGCGCAGGACGAGGATCAGGAAGTTGATGAAATCGACCGGCCTGATCTTCGACTTGCCGACGCGTTTGCCGTATTCGATGGGCGTGTAGATCATCCGCTTGCCGTTGCAGG
This sequence comes from Paracoccaceae bacterium, assembly GCA_046155885.1. GTDB lineage: Bacteria > Pseudomonadota > Alphaproteobacteria > Rhodobacterales > Rhodobacteraceae > JAOADN01. The sequence goes on along the minus strand of JBJXFU010000049.1, from coordinate 15,431 downwards.
CCATGCAGAGCGTGATCGTGGTGGTGAAGCTGAACTTCTGCGGCAGGAGCGGTATGAAGGGGACGAGTTCCGATTTGCGGAAGACGCGAAGGCCCGAGTTCAGGTCATTCAGTTTCCGTTCGGCCAGGAACGAGGCGAAGGTGTTCAGGATGAACTTCGCGGGTTTGCGGACCCAGGGGACGTTCTTCATTGCGGCGCCGCGGTCGCCCACCACCATGTCCTGATTGCGGCACATGGCGAGCATCTGCGGAAGGTAACGCGCCGGGTAGGTGCCGTCGGCGTCGATGATCGCGACGTATTCGTACTGGGCGTGCTTGATCCCGCGCTTGAGGCTGGCGCCGTAGCCGGTGTTGACCTGGTTGGTGTCCACCATCGCGCCGGTCGACCGGGCGATTTCCAGCGTGCGGTCTTCGGACCCGTCGTCGATGACGATGATTTCGTAGGGAACGCCGGTGGCGTCCATCTCGTGGCGGATGCTTTCGATCGTCTGGCGGACGGCGCCTTCCTCGTTATAGGCGGGGACGACGATCGAAAGGGTGAGGCCGGCAAGATCGTCGGGCGCGGCTTCGAGTTCGGTGGTGGCAAGGTCTTTCATGACCCCTCCTTCGGTATGTGCGGGCAGGGCGGTGTCCATCGGCGGCCCCTAGGGTACGTGCAGCCGGTTCTTCCGGCCGAGGATGTGGAATTCGAACAGGCACCAGACGAAGGCGGTGGCGGAATAGACGTAGTAGATCTGGTGCCAGGCGAGCGCGCCGAGGGCGAAGAGGGTGCCGCCGTTGGCCTGCATGAAGCCGAAGAGCCTGAGGTTGATGAGCAAAGCGAGGATCGTGAGCGCCAGCGGGGCCGGCCAGAGCGCGGGGGCCACGGGCAGCACCAGGACCGACAGGATCAGGAGCCCCGCGACCAGCGCGCGGGCGCGTTCGGCAGTGCCGGTGTTGAGGTCGTTGGTCACGCCTTCGCGGGCGATCATCAGGCGGGCCCAGGGAAGGGCGCGGCGGAAGATGTCGGTGTGGAAGGCGCCCCTGGGCGTCCAGACCTTAAGGTGTTTGCCGAGCAGCGTCGGGTCGAGCGCGATGCGTGCCCCGGCGCGGCGGATGCGGTAGCCAAGCTCGATATCCTCGATCGAGGGGACGCGGTAGGTTTCGACGTCGAAGCCGCCGATGCGGCGGAAGAGGTCCGCCCGCACCGCCCCGCAGCCTGCCCAGAAGGTCGAGGCGTCGCGTTTCGCGGTCTGGTGGTAGAAGCGGTGCATGAGGTTCTTGTAGCGCGAGAACCAGGGCGAGCCGTCGGGCGTTGCGTCGTACGATCCGAAGACGGCGCCGACGTCGGGGTCCGACATTGCGGCGGCGATTTTGCGGGCGCCGTCGTCCCAGGCAATGACGTCGCTGTCGACGAACCACAAGACCTCGCCCACGGCGACGGTCGCGGCGAGGTTCCGCGCGCCGCCGGGGCCGCCGTTCCGGGGCATGGTCAGGACGCGCGCGCCGAGCCGTTCGGCCACGGCGGCGGTGTCGTCGGGCGAGACGTCGTCGACGACGATCACCTCGGCCACCTCGCCGCGCGCCTGCATGGCCAGAAGCGGCGCCAGCACGCGTGGCAGGACACTGGCGGCGCGGTAGGCGGGGACGATGACGCTGATGCTGGGGAAGGTCATGCGCCGCGCCTTCTGAACATCAGCAGGAATGCCGCAGCGACCGGCAGGAGCCAGATCATTCGCGCGCCGTAGCGGGTGGCGGGCTGCGAGATGCCGCCGCAGACCAGGGCATTGGCGAGAATTCCGAAGAGCAGCATCACGACGAAGACGCGGACTGCGGCGGGCGCGCCCTTGGGCAGGACCAGAAGCAGCAGCACCGCCGCGAGACTGGCGACGTAGTAGAGTTCCTGCGCGTCCGTCAGCTTGCGGACCCAGGGAGCGTCGGGAAGAAGGATGCCCTGCCGGAACGCGCCCGAGGCGAGCCCGGTGATCCCGTCGTGCTGTGCAACCACGACTTCGGACGGCAGCGTCATGTTGATGCTGACCATGCTGGTCTGGATCAGCGTGTTCTTCAGGAACGCCATAGCGGTGGCCACGGGGTATTCCTTCAGGACGGCAAAGAAGAAGCGCACCTGATCCTTTGCCACGGCGATCTGTTCGTCCTCGGACATCAGGCGGAACGAGCCGAGGCGGACCGAGCGTTCGAAGATGATGTGCGAGGCGGTCAGCCGGTAGGGGTCGTCGGAGACCTGCAGGGCCTTGTGAAGCAGGCAGGTGGGGATCGCGGCGTCGGGGCAATGCGCCTGAAGGTAGCGGTAGCCGACCTTGTCCTGGATCAGCCGCCCGGTGAGGAAGGGTTTGATCACCACTTCCGAATCCGCGACCTTCTCGGCGATGAGGCGGACCACGGCCTGCTGGGCGAAGCCGGCGCCGACGATCACCGCCAGCGCGGCCGCCAGTGCCCACCAGCGCCCGCGCCGGACGATCAGCGATACCAGAAGCGCGGCCGGGACGAGCAGGAGCGCGATGGCGAGGTGGGAAAGGTGCGACACGAGCCCGAGTGCGCCGAGCGCCACGGCCAGCAGAATCTCCCACCAGCGCAGGTTGGGCAGGAAGGCGGTAAGCGTGGCGATGGCCAGGACCATCGCCGGGGCGAAGATGTCGGGCATCAGGTAGGCGACGAAGAAGGGCATCGAGCCGAGGGCGGCGGCGATGACCGGCAGGGCGGTGGCGGCGGCCGGGGAAAGCCGCGACCCGGTCAGGCGGATCGCCGCCCTGGCCGGCAGCCAGATCGCGGCAAGCACCGCGGCGGCGTGCAGGAGCATCAGGAGTTCCAGCGCGCGAAGTTCGGCGAGGGTGCCTGCGAGGACCGAATAGAAGATCGACCGAGAGCCGTCGACCGTCCGGTCGGAGCGGGTGGCGGGCACCCGCAGATCGGCGGCGCCAGCGGTGGCGCCGGACAGGCCGGCCTTTTCCTTCTCGACCATGGCGGAGGGTGCGACCGTCGCCGCGCCCGTCGCCGCCCCGGGCGCCACGCCCGTTGCCGCACCCGAGCCCTGCTCATCTGGAGCGCCCAGCGAGGGCGGTTCGGCCGGGGGTTTGCGTGCTGGCGATTTCGCGATCAGACCGACCTTTTCCAGCGCGCCCTTGCCCTGTTCGATGTAGCCGGCCGTATCCCAGTAGAAAAGCGGACGGCCGTTGATGATGGTGACGCTGAGGCAGGCGAAAAGGGCGGCGGCCAGCCAGAGCCAGCCCGCCTTTCGTCCGGACGCCGCCGGAGCCTCTGCCATGCTCTGTGCCGGCGCGGTCATTTCGCCGCCACCTGCATCTCGCCGCTTTTCAGAAGACCGTCGAAATAGGCGATGGTCTGCGTCAACCCGTCGCGGAGCCGCACCTTCGGTTCCCAGCCGAGTTCACGGCGGGCGAACGCGATGTCGGGCTGGCGCTGCGTCGGGTCATCGGCGGGCAGGGCCAGGTTCACCAGCTTCGAGCGCGATCCGGTCAGCTGGATGACCTCTTCAGCAAGCTCGCGGATGGTCATTTCCACCGGATTGCCGAGGTTCATCGGCCCGGTGACGGCATCGCCCGTGTCCATCAGCCGGATCAGCCCTTCGACCAGGTCCGAGACGTAGCAGAAGGACCGCGTCTGCCGACCCTCGCCGTAGATGGTGATCGCCTCGCCCTTCAGCGCCTGCATGATGAAGTTCGACACCACGCGCCCGTCCTGCGGGTGCATGCGCGGCCCATAGGTGTTGAAGATGCGCGCGACCTTTATCCTGAGCTTGTGCTGGCGGTGGTAATCGAAGAACAGCGTTTCGGCGCAGCGCTTGCCTTCGTCATAGCAGGACCGGAAGCCGATCGGGTTGACGTTGCCCCAATAGGCTTCGGTCTGCGGGTGCACCGTGGGGTCGCCATAGACCTCGGAGGTGCTCGCCTGCAGGATTTTCGCACGCAGCCGCTTGGCGAGGCCCAGCATGTTGATTGCGCCGTGGACCGAGGTCTTCGTCGTCTGCACCGGGTCGTGCTGGTAGTGCACGGGGCTGGCCGGGCAGGCCAGGTTGTAGATCTCGTCGACCTCGACATAGAGCGGGAAGGTCACGTCGTGGCGCATGATCTCGAAGTTCGGGTCGCCGAGCAGGTGCGCGACGTTGGCGCGGCGGCCGGTGAAGTAATTGTCCACACAGAGGACATCGGCGCCAAGACCGATCAGCCGTTCGCAGAGGTGCGAACCGACGAACCCCGCGCCCCCGGTGACCAGGACGCGCTTCGAGATGGCGCTCATCGGCGGATTGCTCCCGGTCGGAAATGGGCTTCGGACAGGCGACGGTCGGGCCGGTGCCCGGCCCCGCAGGTGGCAAATGCAGGTGACAACATTATGGCAGGAGCCGCCAGCGGAGCGAAAGGGTCAAGACCGGACGCGCCGAGGACACGGGCGAGCAGGGCACCGATCCGGCAGAATGCGACAACAAGCATCAGATCAATCCCTCAACTCGCAACCACTCGCACCGGCACCTTATCCGCCGCACGGGCGACTATACGCGCACGCGGGGTTCGGCTTCCATCCAAATCAGGCCCCGGACCCGGCCGGGCCCGGAATACCCCACCCGGCGGTCCTGCGCGTTTCCCCGGGGCGCGGCAAGCGCCACCGGCGGGCGGACTGGTTCGCGCCTGGCAACAAACGTCGGAGCGAGTCACCCCTGCCGGACAGCCCTTATCCGCCAGCGGCCGCACGGTACCAGCCGACGATCGCGGCCCGTTCTTCGGGTTCGATGTAGGAGACGTTGGCGGGGGGCATGGCGTGGGTGATGCCCGCCTGCAGGTAGATGTCGCGGGCGTGGGTCGCGATGCCTTCGGGCGTGTCGAGCCGCACGCCCTTCGGCGCCCAGGGAACGCCGTCCCAGAAGGGTTCGGCGGCGTGGCACATGGCGCAGCGGCCCAGCATGATTTCTTCGACCCGGTCGAAGCCCGGTGCCGCGGCGAACAGCGCGGCTTCGGGCGTGAGACGGGTTTCGCCCTCGGGCGCGGTCGGTCCGGGAAGGGTGGACAGCCAGACGATCAGGAGGAAGATCAGCGCGGTCAGCGCCCAGGTCCAGTGCGGGTTTCCCGCCCGGGCGTGGTGGCTGTTGAACCAGTGCCGGATCGTCACCCCCATCAGGAAGACGAGGCTGGCGATCAGCCAGTTCCAGGGGCTGGCAAAGGCCAGCGGCAGGTGGTTCGACAGCATCAGGAAGACGACCGGCAGCGTCAGGTAGTTGTTGTGCGTGCTGCGCTGCTTGGCGATCTTGCCGTATTTCGGGTCCGGCACCCGGCCCGCGATCAGGTCGGCCACCACCACGCGCTGGTTCGGCATGATGATGAAAAAGACGTTGCCGGTCATGATCGTGGCGGTGAAGGCGCCGAGATGCAGAAGCGCCGCCCGGCCGGAGAAGAGTTGCGCATAGCCCCAGGCCACCGCCACGAGGATCACGAACAGCAAGACCATGAGCAGCGTCGTGTCCCCGCCCAGCTTCGACTTGCAGAGCTGGTCGTAGGCGAGCCAGCCGAGGGCCAGCGAGGCGAGCGATATGCCGATCGCCTGCGCGGCGGTCAGATCGCGGACAGCGGGGTCGATCAGGTAGAGCCCGGCGGAGAAGTAGTAGGTGAGGACCAAGAGCGCGAAGCCCGAGATCCAGGTCCAGTAGCTTTCCCATTTGAACCAGGTCAGGTCGGCGGGCATGGCGGCGGGGGCCACGAGGTATTTCTCGATCTGGTAGAAGCCGCCCCCGTGCACCTGCCAGGCGTCGCCGTCCGCGCCGCTGGCGAGCTTCCGGTCGCGCCGGAGCCCGAGGTCGAGGGCGATGAAGTAGAAAGACGAGCCGATCCAGGCGATGGCGGTGATCACATGCAGCCAGCGCACCGCGAAGCGGAGCCATTCGGAGAGGACGACGAAGTCGTACATGGCGCGCCCCTCAACTGCCGCGATAGGTCGAGTAGCCGTAGGGCGACAGGAGCAATGGCACATGGTAGTGCGCGGCTTCGTCGGAAATGCCGAAGCGGATCGGCACCTGGTCTAGAAACTGCGGCTCCGCCCCGGCCTGCCCGGTGGCGCGGAGGTAGTCGCCGGCGAGGAACACCAGTTCGTAGGAGCCGGCGGTGAAGTCCCCGCCCGAAAGGACCGGCCCGCCGGTCCGGCCATCCGCGTCCGTAACTGCCTCGGCGATCTTGCGGTGGCTTTGGCCGCTGAGCCGGTAGAGCAGGATGCGCAGGCCCTCGGCCGGGCGGCCCCGCGCGGTGTCGAGCACATGCGTCGTCAGGTATCCCCCGGCCAAGGCGCCCCTCCCCCGAAACGCGGCATTGGCAAGCCCGCCGCTTATGGGGCATTGATGGGTCATGTCCGACGCCCTGCGCAAGAGACAAGGATGACCCCGCCCCCCTTCCGCTATCCCCGCGACCTGTCCGGCTACGGCGAAAGCCCGCCTGACGCCGCCTGGCCGGGGGGCGCGCGGATCGCGGTGTCGCTGGTGCTGAACTACGAGGAGGGGGGCGAGAATTCGGTCCTGCACGGCGATGCGGCATCCGAGGCGTTCCTGTCGGAAATCGTCGGCGCGCAGCCCTGGCCAGGGCAGCGGCACTGGAACATGGAATCGATGTACGACTACGGGGCGCGGGCGGGGTTCTGGCGCCTCTACCGGCTGATGCGCGATCTGCCCGTCACTGTCTATGGCGTCGCCACCGCAATGGCCCGGTCGCCCGAGCAGGTGCGCGCGATGCGGGCCGCGGGGTGGGAAATCGCGTCGCACGGGCTGAAATGGGTCGAGCACAAGGACATGCCCGAGGTCGAGGAGCGCGCGGCGATCGCCGAGGCGATCCGGCTGCACACGGAGGTCACGGGCGAGCGGCCGAGGGGCTGGTACACGGGCCGCTGTTCGGTGAACACGGTGCGGCTGGTCGCCGAGGAAGGCGGCTTCGACTGGGTATCGGACAGCTACGATGACGACCTGCCCTGGTGGGCCGAGATCGGCGGGCGCGAGCAGTTGGTCATCCCCTACACGCTCGACGCCAACGATATGCGCTTTGCCACGCCGCAGGGGTTCAACACCGGTGAGCATTTCTTCGCCTACCTGAAGGACGCCTTCGACTGCCTTTATGCCGAAGGCGCGGCGGGTGCGGCGAAGATGATGTCGGTGGGGCTGCATTGCCGGCTGATCGGGCGGCCGGGGCGGGCGATGGGGCTGAAGCGGTTCATCGACTACGCACGGGGCCACGAGGGCGTCTGGTTCGCCCGCCGCGCCGATATCGCGCGGCACTGGACCGCGACGCATCCCCCTGTCCGCCGCGAACGGCCGAGCCGGATGGACCGCGCCAGCTTCGTCGCCCGCTACGGGGGCGTCTTCGAGCATTCCCCCTGGGTGGCCGAGCGTGCCTTCGACGGCGAGCTTGGCCCCGCCCACGACAGCGTGGCGGGACTGCATTCCGCCCTGACCCGCGCCTTCCGGCGGGCATCGCGCGACGAGCGGCTGGGCGTTCTGTGCGCACACCCTGACCTGGCCGGAAAACTAGCGGCGGCCAAGCGCCTGACGGCCGATTCGACCGCCGAACAGGCGAGCGCCGGGCTCGACGCGCTGACCGACACCGAGCGGGCGCGCTTCACGGAACTGAACGCGGCCTATGTGGCGCGGCACGGGTTCCCTTTCATCATTGCGGTGCGCGACCATTCGAAGGCGGGCATCCTTGCCGCTTTCGAGCGCCGTCTTGCCAATGACAGCGAGGCCGAGTTCGCCGCCGCCTGCGGCCAGGTCGAGCGGATCGCCGAAATCAGGCTGGGGGCCATGCTGCCATGAGCGACTACCACTTCCCCGAAGGCGGGTTGCCGCCGCAGGCGCGGCTGCACACCGGGCGCGCGGTCTTCACCGAGGCCTATGCGGTGATCCCGGCGGGGTGCTTTTCCGACATCGTGACAAGCTTCCTGCCGGGCTGGGCGGGCACCAAGCTCTGGCTGATCGCGCGACCGCTCTCCGGCTTTTCGGAAACCTTCAGCCAGTACGTGGTCGAGGTCGCCCCGGGCGGCGGATCGGACGCGCCGGAACCCGAGGCGGGGGCCGAGGCGGTGATCTTCGTCACCGATGGCGAGGTCTGGCTTTCGGTCGCGGGCAAGGAGCATGACCTCGGCCCCGGCGGCTATGCCTATCTTCCCGCCGGTTCGGAGTGGCGGCTCCGGAACGGTTCGGACCACCCGGCGCGCTTCCACTGGATCAGGAAGCTCTACGAACCCGCCCCCGGGATCGACCCGCCGGAGCCCTTCATCTCCTCGGACCGGGCGATCGAGCCGGTGGCGATGCCCGATACGGACGGGGTCTGGGCGACGACGCGGTTCGTCGACCCCGACGACCTGGCACATGACATGCATGTCAACATCGTCACCTTCCAGCCCGGCGGGCGCATCCCCTTCGAGGAAACCCATGTGATGGAGCACGGGCTTTACGTGCTGCAGGGCCGCGCCGTCTATCGGCTGAACCGCGATTGGGTCGAAGTCGAGGCGGGGGATTTCCTGTTGCTGCGCGCCTTCTGCCCGCAGGCCTGCGTCGCGGCCGGCCCCGGGCCGTTCCGCTACCTCCTCTACAAGGACGTGAACCGCCACGCGCGGCTGCGCGGTGTGGGCGGATTGGGGCGGTGAGCCCTTTTCCCTTCATCTTTTCGGGGCTATCCCCCGGGAGTGCGGGAGGCGGGCAGCCCCCCGCAGACGGGCGATGAGCCGGGACCTTTCCACCCGGCCCCTGACCGCCGCCGCCTTCGCGCCCTTCGGCGAGGTGCTGGCGGCCGAGGGTCCGCCCGACCGGCTGATCAACGGCGGCCTCGCGGGGCGCTGGCACGACCGCGCGCGGCTTGACTTCGGGTCGGGGCGCGCCGGGATTTCGGTCTTCGACGCCGTGCCGAGGCGGTTGCCCTACGACTTCGATCTGGTCGAGCGGCACCCCGAGGGCTCGCAGGCCTTTCTGCCGATGACGCCCGCGCCCTTCCTCGTCATCGTCGCACCCGACGAGGCTGGCGCGCCGGGTCGCCCGCTGGCCTTCCTGACCGCGCCCGGACAGGGCATCAACCTGCGGCGGGGTACCTGGCACGGCGTTCTGACGCCGCTCGCCGGACCGGGGCTTTTCGCGGTGGTGGACCGGATCGGCAAAGGGGCGAACCTTGAGGAGCACCGATATGCCGAAGCCTGGAGGGTGACGGGCTGAGGCCGGGGGCGGGGCGGAGAACCGGCCGCTCGTCGGCCCTTCCGGGCCTCTACGCCAGCGGCCCGAGCGAAAAGGCCCGTCAGGGCCGGTGAGCGATCCGGGTGCGGCGCATGGCGCGGCCGCAGGGGCTTTCACGCCGCCGCTGCCCGCAGGTCGTCGGCGGCCAGCACCCCGGCGATGCGCTCGGCCGCCCTGCCGTCGCCATAGGGCGACCCGGCCGCAGCCATGCGCGCATGGGCGGCCGGATCGTCGAGCAGCCGTTGCGCGCAGGCCCGGATGCGGTCGGTCGCGGTGCCGACCAGTTCCGTCGCCCCGGCATCGGCCGCCTCGGGCCGTTCCGTGGTGTCGCGGAGCACCAGCACCGGGCGGCCGAGCGCCGGCGCCTCTTCCTGCACCCCGCCCGAGTCCGACAGGATCAGGTGCGCGCGCAGCATCGCCGCGACGAATTCGCCGTAGCCGAGGGGGCCGGTCAGCCGCACCCGGTCGCGACCTGCCAGCCGCGCCTCGATCACCCTGTGCACGTTCGGGTTCTGGTGCACTGGGATCAGCAGTTCGGTATCGAGATTGTCGCGGACGATCGCCGAAAGTGCCACCAGGATGCGTTCGAGCGGCGCGCCGAAGTTCTCGCGCCGGTGCAGGGTAGCGAGGATCAGCCGCCGGCCGGGGTCGATGGCGACCGGAAGCGGGGGGGCGCGGCCGGCGACCAGCCGCAGCGCGTCGATCACCGTGTTGCCGGTGACATGGACGGACGCGGGGTCGCGGCCTTCGGCCACAAGCGGTGCGGCGGCGCGGGCAGTGGGCGCGAAGTGCCAGCGGGCCATTTGCGCGGTCAGGACGCGGTTCAGTTCCTCGGGGAAGGGATTGTCGAGCGAACCGGTCCGGAGCCCCGCCTCGATATGGCCGAAGGGGATGCGCGCATGGAAGCAGGCGAGCGCGGTGGCGAGAACTGTGGTGGTGTCGCCCTGGGCCAGCACGATGTCGGGCGCCTCGGCGGAGAGCACGGGCCCGAGGCGCATGAGCATCCGCGCCGTGAGGTCGGTGAGCGACTGGTCGGGGCGCATCAGGTCGAGGTCGATGTCGGGCCGGAGGGCGAACGGCGCCAACGCCTGGTCCAGCATCTGCCGGTGCTGGGCGGTGGCGAGCAGCCGGACACGGAAGCCCGGGCTGGCACGGAGGCGGAGGACGACGGGCGCCATCTTGATCGCCTCGGGACGGGTGCCGACAACGCAGAGAACGGCTCGTGTCATTCCGGTTCCTTGAATTCGCCCGCGCCGCGGGCGTGAAGTTGGGGTTCGGGGTCCGTGCCACCGGTCAGGCCGCTTCGCGCAGATCCCGGGCCCGGCGCCCGGCGATTTCGTTGAGGCGGAGATCCTGGTCGTTGGCCCTGAGGAGCCGGTCGCGGAGGTCCGGTGCGAGTTCGCCGAGGACCCGGAGCGCACGGGCGGCGGGCTCGCCCCTGTCGGGGTCGGTGACGTTCAGCCGAAGATCGCCAGGCGGGCGAAGCGGCAGGCCGCGCGCGGCGGAGAGGCGCGCGATGGCGCCGATATCCTCGTCGAAGCGGTCGGCACGGCCCACCGCGGCGCCGGCGAGGTTCGCCTCGGCCCGGGCAAGGTCGTATTCCATCCGCCCCGGCGTCCGCCGCGATTCGGGGCGGGCGCGGGGGGCGGCGGAGAGAAGGCGGGTCTGGGCGTTCGAGACATGCACGATCTCGGCCGGGTCGTTCAGGCAGAAGTCCACCCAGTCGGCGAAGCCCATGCGCCCCGCCGCCTCGGAGGTCGCAGTTCCGTCGGGAAAGCGCGCCTTGAAGCGCCAGATCGAGGCGATGCGCAGGACGGGGTCGCGCAGGAACACCACCGGCAGGATGCGGCAGCCCGGCACACTTGGTGCGGGAAGCTGGATTTGGTGCGACGAGAAGGCCACCGCCCCGGCTTTGCGTTCGATGATGCGCAAAAGCTGCTCCTGGTCGATGGTGAAGAAGGGGAACGGTCCGTCGAAGCTCAGGTGCCGGTCGCCGAAGCTTTCGCGCAGCACGTGGTCGAACGAGGTCCCGGCGTTCTTGTAGATGTGGTAGTGGCAGATGACCTCGCGCATCAGGCGGCCTCGAGCGTGCCGGCGGGGCGGCCTTCGCGGTAGGCGTGCGGACGCCATGCGCCCCAGCGCGCCTCGTAGATCGCCCGGTTCTCGGCGAAGAGCCGCGCCCGTTCGCCTGCCTCGAGCGTGGAGAAGCTCGCCGAGAGGTGGTGGTGGACGAAGGCGTCCTCGGCGATTGCGCAACGGTAGCCCGCTGCCCGGATGCGGGCGCAGTGGTCGTCATCCTCGAACATGCCTCGCCCGTAGTCTTCGCAGAGGGGCCCGAAGCGCGCGAGATCGGCGCGGCGGAACATCGCGCAGAAATAGGCGCAGACGGCCACCTCGGTCGCCTGGCCGCGGTGACCCTCGGCGATGCGGCGCGCGGCGCGGGCCATTGCCTCCATGTCCGGGTAGTCGACGGCGATGCGGGCCTCGTTGCCGATATTGTTGGTGAGCGGCCCGATCACCCCGATCGAGGGGTCGCGCGCGAGATGGCGGACCATCGCGGCGATGGCGCCGGGGGCGACAAAGGTGTCGTTGTTGAGCAAAAGCACATGGTCGCCGGTTGACGCCGCGATGCCGGCGTTGTTGCCGGCGGCGAAGCCCATATTGCGCCCGTTCTCGATCAGCCGGACGGCCGGAAAGCGGGAAAGGTAGCCCTTCAGCGTCGCCAGCTCTGCCGCGCCCGAGCCGTTGTCGACCACGATGACCTCGAGCGCGGGATAGTCGGTGCCGCACCCCAGAAGCCCGTGCACCGCGCCCATGGTAAGCGCCGGGTCGCCCCAGTTGAGGACGACGGCCGACACCTTCGGCGCGGCCGAGAGGGCGGACAGGAAGGCCTTGGCGCGGTCTTCCCAGGTATTGGCGGCAGCCCAGTCGCGGAGGCGGGCGACATGGACAGGATCGCGCCCCGCCGCCGCCGCGGCACGGATCGCCGCCGCGAAGCCCACCCCGCCTTCGGCGCGGAACACCCGGTCGCCCGCCCGGTCGAGTTCGGGAAGGGCGGTGGCGACCGTCGGCCGCCCGGCGGCGCAGTATTCGTAGAATTTCACCGGGTCGCAGGCCTGGATGATCGGGTCGAGCCGGAAGGGGATGGTCAGGACATCCATGTGGGCAAGGAACCCCGGCACGTCGGCATAGGCGATCTCGCCGTGCAGCGTGACATTGGGCAGCGCCGCCAGCCTGAGCGGCGCGGTGGCCGAAACCGCCCCGCAAAGGTGGAATTCGGCCTCGGGCAGGAGGTTGGCGGCGGCCTCGAGGAGGTCGGCGTCGAACCATTCGGCGATCGCGCCGACATAGCCGACCCGGATCGCAGCCCCGCCGAGGCGCCCGGCGAGAAAGGCGGGAAGGGGCGGAAGTCCGGCGGCGTTCACGGGCGGGGAACCGGCCTCGGCGGGGGCTTCGGCGGGGGCTTCGGCGGCGGCTTCGGCGGCGGCTTCGGCGGCGGCGGCCGGAACGGGCTGACGCCCGGGACGGACCGATGGGGCGGCGCGGGCCGGGGCGGACGGCGCGGTCTTGGCGGAATGGCCGGGCCGGGATGCCCGCCGGTCCGAAGTCTCCCCGGCCCCGCGCGCCGCGCCGGCCCGACCGCCCGGCAAGGCGTTCAGAAGGCTGGCGTGACCCTTGGCGGGCGCGCGCGGCGCCGTCGCCGGCAGCCAAGCCGGAAAATGGGCGGTATCGGCGGCGTTCCGGATCAGCACCGGCGGCGCGACCCCGTCGCGTTCAGCCGCGATCCGGCGGGCGAGCCAGTCAGAGGTGACGACGACTGTGTCGGCTTCGCGGATCAGCGCCCGTTCGGCGGCAAGCATGTGCGGCTCGGTGTTGGAAAAACCCGAGATTTCGTCCATGCAGTCGAAGGCGATGCGGTTCTCGGGCGCGAGGTGGCGGACGAAATGCCACCAGTAGGGGTGTTCGACCAACACATGGCGGAGCGGCGTCGCGCCGATGCGGTCGCACAGCTCGTTAAAGGTATCGAGCCAGTGGCGCGCCTGGGTCGCGTCGGGCAGGCCGGAATAGGTTGGAATCGGCCCGCCCGGCGTGGTGGCCAACCGCACCGTCCATACGCCCGGGGCCACGGCCGCCAGCCGGGTCGGCGCCACCTCGCGTTCCATCTCGAGGTAGAAGACGCGGTGGCCGCGGGCGGCGATCCGGCGGGCGAGGTGTTGCGGGCGCTGGATCCGGAAGGCCCAGTCGATGATCGACAGGATGAAGATGTCCGGGAATGCGCCGGCCTCGCGGGGGGGCGGGACCGCGCCCGCGTCTGCGGCATGGAACGCCGGCGGCACGGGACCTGCCGCCGTGTCGCCGAGCGGGACGAAGGCGAGCGGCGCGGGGATGCCGCCCGGTCCGGGAATGCGCCGTTTGAGCCGTTCGACGACGGGTTCGGGCAGGTGGCGGCGCAGGATGCGGCCGCCGGTGCGGTAAAGGTTGCGGTAAAGCGGCCTGAGAACCGTCATACGTTCATTCCTGTAGAGTTCGGTCATGTCGCGGAGCGCGGCGGCGAGCCTGTCGCGGTCCTGCCCGAGCGCTGCCAGCCGGACCCGGGCCACTGCGGCGTCGGCGTCGGCTTCTGCCCTGAGTTCCAGGGCGAAGGCGTCGGCCCGGGCGGCCATGGCCTCGGCTCCGGCGGCCCGCGCCTCGGCGGCGCGGCGCAGTCCGTCGATCTGGCCACGCCGCTCCTCGGTGGCAGTGAGGCGCGAGGCGAGCGCATCGGCACCATCGCGGCAGCGGGCGAGATCGGCCGCATGCCGGTCGCGCTGCGCCTCGGTCTCGGCGACCATGCGCTGCAGCGAGGCGGCATCGCGTTGACGTTCCTGAAGCGCCCGGGCCGCCGCGTCCCTCTGAGCCACGGCGCCCGCCGCATAGGCTTCGGCGCGCGACCTTGCCGACCGCTCCGCCGAAAGCTCGCGTCCCGCTGTGGCGAGCGCGGCGGCGCGTTCCGCCTGCGCAAGCGCGATCCGCGCCGCCGTGGCGCGGGACGGACCCGAGGACGGCGCCCGGCCATTCAGCGCCGCGCCGAGGAGCGCTGAAGCTTCGCGCCCGGCCGATGTCGCGAGCGCAGTGAGGCGGTCGAATTCCTCGCGGAAGGGTGCGAGGTCTGCTGCGTCGGGCACTCTGCCCTCGCGCGGACAGAGCGATAGCCGGGTGAAAAGCGTCCCGGCGAGGTTGCCGATAGCCGAAGTCTTACCGGGGCGTTCCGCCGCCTCGTGGACTTCCGCCGGGTGAAAGGCATGTTCCGCCGCGGCCTGCGCGTGGGGCAATCGTCGGGCGGGGAGACCGAGCGCTTCCGCCGCCGCAGCAAGCGACGTACGCGGGTCGCGCGTCCAGTCCGGGAAGGTCAGCAGCGCCAGCGGCGCCCCCCGCGCGAAATCGAGCGCCGCGAAGGTCGTGGCGCACCAGACGGCAAGCGCGTGCTCGGCGTCCATCCCGTCGCGGCGGGCGAGCGAGGCGGCGACGGCGAAGGGGTGGCGGAGCGCGATGGCCGACCGCCGTGTCATGCCTTCGGCCTCCAGCACCCGCCGCCAGAGCGGCGCGAGGAAGGGAAGGCGCGGGTCCTTGACGAGAATCGCGCGGCCGCGTCCATAGGACCGCAGCATGGCGCAGGCCAGTTCGCGCCCCGCTGCGTTCCAGTCCTGCTCGGGGAGCCCGTCCTCGGCGACCGGTGACAGGCGCGCCCAGGACGAGCCGGCGGCGAGCAGAAGGCGGTCATGCAGGTCGACGATGCCTGCGGGCTCGAAGTGTCCGCGGAGATTGTCGGGGGCGGACCCGCCCCGGTCGGCGGGCAGGCGGAAGCCGAAGGCGGCGAGACATTCGGCAAGAAGCGAGGTACCGCTTCGGTGCATGCCGAGAATGAAAAGGACGTCGCGCTTCGGGTGGCCAAGGGTTGCCGTGGATGGGGTGTCATCCGCTGCGGAAGGCGCCGGCGCGGTCGGCGCGTCGCCTTCGGACCTGCCGGCCGGGATGGCCGCCCCTTGTGCCCCCGCCCCGGGCCCGGCCGGCGCTGCTTGCACGCCGGCCTCTTGCGTGCCGGCGCCACGCCGGGCGTCCTGGGACGGATCGGTCCGGTTTCCCAAAGACGACGCCTTCCGGGGCCCAGGCCGCGCCGCCGGGGGCGCCAAAGCGTCGGGACCGCCGGCGGGCGCGGCCGCGTACGGGGGTCCGGCGCCGGGCGCGCC
>JBJXFU010000046.1:0-33358 GCA_046155885.1 Paracoccaceae bacterium | reverse complement strand
CGGTCGCAACAGGCCGCCAGCCTGTGGTGCCGCAGCCGGGGCTTCAATCGCCACTGGGTGACAAAACATTTTGCGGGTCAATTGGTGGCGAGGGGGGGACTCGAACCCCCGACCCCGTGATTATGAGTCACGTGCTCTAACCAGCTGAGCTACCTAGCCACTGGCCGCGTGACCTATGCCCTGCGGCCCCTGCCGTCAAGCGCCCGCGCCCGCTTACAAAGACCGACCCGAGCGCCCCGGACCGCCGCGCCTTTCCCGTCCTACTTGCCCGAGTATCCCCGCCTGAGGCCCCCGGCGCCGCTGCATTGCTCCCGCCCGGCCGTCCCGGGTCAGAGCCCGGCATACCCCCGGTACCAGTCCACGAACCGCGCCATCCCCTCGCGGATGCCGGTCTTCGGAGCGTATCCGGTCAGCTGCCGCAGCAGGTCCGTGTCGGCCCAGGTCGCCCGCACGTCGCCCTTCTGCATTTCCAGCAGCCGCCGCACCGCGGGCTTCCCGGCGGCCGCCTCGATCGCCGCGATGAAATCGCTCAGCGCCACCTTTTCGCCGTTGCCGACGTTCACCACCCGCCAGGGCGCCACCGGCGACAGGCTGTCACCCGGCGCGACGGCGCCTTCGGGCCGCACCGGCACCACATCGACCAGCAGCCGGACCGCCCGCACAAGATCGTCCACATAGGTGAAATCCCGGAACATCTCGCCCTGCCCGTAGACGTCGATCGGTTCGCCCTTCAGGATCGCCGCGGTGAACTTCCAGGGCGCCATGTCGGGCCGCCCCCAGGGGCCATAGACGGTGAAGAACCGGAAGGCCGTCACCGGCACCCCGTAAAGATGCGCCCAGGAATGGCTGATCGCCTCGGTCGCCTTCTTCGTCGCGGCATAAAGGCTGACCTGCGTGTCGGCCTTGTCGGTCTCGCGGTAGGGCATCGCGGTGTTCGCCCCGAAGACCGAAGAGGTCGAGGCGATGAGCAAGTGCCCGACCCCCACATCCCGCGCCGCCTCGAGCACGTTGAACGTGCCTTCGATGTTCGAGGCCAGATAGCTCCTCGGTGCCTCCAGCGAATAGCGCACCCCCGCCTGCGCGCCCAGATGCACGATCACCTCAGGCCGGAACGCGCCGATATCGGCGGAAATGTCGCCCGCGTCCTCGAGCATCCCCTGATGAAAGGTGAAGCCCGGCACCTGTTTCAGCCGGTCCAGCCGCCCGGTCTTCAGCCCGATGTCGTAATAGGCGGTCATCCCGTCATGGCCGCGCACGACATGCCCTTCGTCGAGCAGAAGCTTCGAAAGGTGGAACCCGATGAAGCCTGCCGCCCCGGTGACATAGACCCGCATTCCGACATCCTCCCAAAGCGCCCATCCCATAGCCCGGGCGGGAGGCGAACGCCAACCCCCGCCCGGGGCGCAGGGGGAGTGCCCGGGACACCCGCCCTTGTTCCCGTCCGCTCTGCCCTTGGCCCCCGCCCCGCCCCGGGCTAGGGAAGGCCGCATGACCCCGGCGACCCCCCTGACCCGCGACCTGGTGCTGATCGGCGGCGGCCATACCCATGCGCTGGTCCTGCGCAGGTGGGGGATGCGGCCCTTGCCGGGGGCGCGGCTGACCCTGATCAACCCCTACCCGACCGCCGCCTATTCCGGCATGCTCCCCGGCTTCATCGCCGGCCACTACGCGCGCGAAGACCTTGGCATCGACCTCGTGCGGCTTGCCCGTTTCGCCGGGGCGCGGCTGATCCTGTCGCGCGCCGAGGGGATCGACCGCGAAAACCGCCGTATCCTGATCGAGGGCCGCGCCCCCGCTGCCTATGACATCGTCTCGATCGACATCGGCATCACCTCGGGGATGGATCTGCCGGGCTACGCCGACCACGCCGTCCCGGCCAAGCCGCTGGACGCCTTCGCGCGCCGCTGGGCGGCCTTCGCCGGGGCAGGCGGCGGGCCGGTCGCGGTCATCGGCGGCGGCGCGGCGGGGTGCGAAATCGCGCTGGCCGCCGCCCACCGGCTCGGCCCGGGCGCGGCGGTGACGGTGATCGAGGCCGCCACGCCGCTGGCCGGAACCGGCGCCCGTGCCCGCGCCGCCGTCCTCGCCGCGCTGCGCGATCTCGGCGTGACGCTGATGACCGGAGCGCCGGCCGCCGGGGTCGCGCGGGATCGCGTCATCCTGGCCGACGGGCGCGCAGTGCCCTCGGCCTTCACCATCGGCGCCGCCACCACCCGCCCGGCCGCATGGCTCGCCGCGACAGGCCTGCCGCTGACCGGCGGCTTCGTCACCGTCGACGAAACGCTCCGCTCGCCCGCCGACCCGGCCATCTTCGCCGTCGGGGACATCGCGCACTTCGCCCGCGCCCCGCGCCCCAAGGCCGGCGTCTTCGCCGTCCGCGCCGCGCCGGTCCTCTGCCGCAATCTCGAAGCCGCCCTGACCGGGCGGGGCGCGCCGCGCCGCTTCCGCCCGCAGGGCGACTATCTGAAGCTGATCTCGCTTGGCCGGAAGAACGCCACCGCCGACAAGTGGGGCCTTTCCCTTACCGGCCCTCTGGTCTGGCGCTGGAAGGACCGCATCGACCGCCGCTTCATGGCGAAGTTCACCGGGCTTCCGCCGATGCCCGTGCTCGCGGTCCCGGCCCGCCGCGCTGCGGGCGCGGGCGAGATCCCCGCCGCGTCCAAACCCCTCTGCGGCGGCTGCGGGGCCAAGGTCGCGCAGACCGACCTCCGGGCCGCGCTCGCCACCCTGCCGCCCCGGATGCGCCCCGACCTCCTGACCGGCCCGGGCGAGGATGCAGCCGTCCTCGCTATCGGCGGGGCGCGGCAGGTCCTGACCACCGACCATATCCGCGCCTTCACCGAAGACCCCTGGATGCTCGCCCGCATCGCGGCCATCCACGCGATGGGCGACATCTGGGCGATGGGGGCCGCGCCGCAGGCCGCGCTGGCGCAGGTCATCCTGCCCCGCATGGCGCCGCGCCTGCAGACTGAGACCCTGCGCGAGATCATGGATGCCGCCGCCCGGACCTTTGCCGAGGCGGGGGCGGAGGTGGCCGGCGGCCACACGAGCGTCGGCGACGAACTGACGCTCGGCTTCACCGTCACCGGCCTGCTCGACCGCCCCGCCATCGGCCAGGCCGGGGCGCGGCCGGGCGACGCGCTGATCCTGACCAAGCCGCTCGGAACCGGCGTTATCCTCGCCGCCGAAATGGCCCGCGCCGCGCCCGGCCCGGTGGTCGCCGCCGCCTTCGCCGCGATGCTCCGCCCGCAAGGCCAGGCCGCCGCGATCCTCGCCCCGCACGCCCGTGCGATGACCGACGTGACGGGCTTCGGCCTTGCCGGTCACGTCATGACCCTCCTCGACGCCTCCCGCGCCGCCGCTACCCTGTCGCTCGCCGCGATCCCCGCCCTCGACGGGGCCGAGGCGCTCGCGCGGCAAGGCCACGGCTCGACCCTCCTGCCCGCCAACCGCGCCGTGGCCGACCGCATGGCCCTGCCGACCGGCCCGAAGGCCGAGCTTCTCTTCGACCCGCAGACCGCCGGAGGCCTTCTCGCCGCGGTCCCGTCACGCGAAGCCCCCGCCCTCCTCGCCCGCCTCCGCGACGCAGGCGACGCCGCCGCGATCATCGGCGAGGTGGAGAAGGGGGCGCCCTTCGTCACGGTTTCGGACTGACCCCGCGCCCGTACGCCCGCCCGCTGCATCATCTCGGCGGAAATATCCCACGGGCGGTCCGGGGGGTGTGAAACCCCCCGGCATTGCGGTGGGGCCCGGGGGGTGTGAATCCCCCCCGGGCCCCGCCCTTACCGCCCCGCGATCCCGGCCACCGCCTGCGCGACCCGCTCCGCCAGGCCCGGCAGCGCCGCCTCCGACAGGTTCTCCGCCGACACGGCCAGCCTCCGCCCCGGCTCCGCCCGGTCGCGCTGCCGACCGTAACGCGGGTCGTAGTGGTGCTCCATCAGCTCCCGCGCCAGCGCCACGAAGGCGCCCGCAGCCGCCATCCCCAGCCAGACCTCGATCACCTCGCGCGCATGGAAGGGCCTGAGCTGCCCGATCACCCCGGCCAGCCGCCCCGCGTCCGCCGTCACGTCGCCGTAGGCCCGCGCCAGGTAGGCCGCCCGCACGTCCAGGGGCGCCTCGATCGCCACCCGGGGCGCTGCCCGCATCGCCGCCCAGAGCTGCTTCGGTACCAGAAGATCGCCCACCTTGGCGCTTTCCGCCTCGATCACCAGCGGCCGCGAGGGGTCGAGCCGCGACAGCGCCACCGCCACCGCCCCCTCGAAGGCCCGCTGCCCCGGCTGCCCCCCCGGCATCGCCCCGAACAGCGACCCCCGGTGCCGCGCCAGCCCTTCCAGGTCGATCACCTGATGGCCCCTTGCCGCCAGCAGCCCCAGCACCTCGGTCTTCGCCGTCCCGGTGTTCCCGTCCAGCACCACCACGGGCGACCTGACCGGCCGCGCCTGCACCTCGTCCACCACCAGCGTCCGCCAGGCCCTGTAGCCGCCCGCCAGCGTCTCGGCCCGCCAGCCCACCTGGCTCAGGATCGTCGCGAAGGACCCCGACCGCTGCCCGCCCCGCCAGCAATAGACCAAAGGCCGCCAGCCCCCGCCCATCCCGGCCAGCGGCCCTTCCAGATGCCGCGCCGCATTGCGCGCCACCAGCGCGGCGCCGACCTTGCGCGCCAGGAACGGCGACTGCTGCTTGTAGATCGTGCCCACCCGTGCCCGTTCCTCATCATCGAGGACCGGCAGGCTGATCGCCCCGGGCAGTTGGTCCTCGGCGAATTCGGCAGGCGAACGCACGTCGATCACCGCGTCGAAGGCGGCAAGCGCGGGATCGGCGACCGAGGTCAGGGTCAAGGCCATCCCGCCCTCATACCGCCCCGCCCGCGCCGCAGGAAGCCCGGCCGGACGGGTGCGCGGCCGGCGGCGCATTCGGGTTCTGCGCGCGGTTGGCCGGGACCTTTCCCCCGGCCCTTGTATCCGGACAGCTTCCCTTCGTGCCCTTTGCGACGGCGTGTGTCCGGGCCGGTGGCCGTAAGCCCTGACACCTTCGGTTCTGTTGCCCGAATTCCCGGCGATAGCGCCATCGCGGAGAGCTTGGGATCATGACCGACTGGCGCGCACGACCCAAGGGTCGGATGCGGCCCGGTCGTATGGGACATGGCGGGTTCATCGCCATGCACGGCCTTTGTGGAGCGGACGGTTCGATGGACGGGCACAGTGCGGTCCCCCGGGCGCACCGGACGGCCGGGCGCGCCGGAACGCCGGAATTCTGCCTGACGCGCGAAAATCTCCGTTGACTTTGCAGCAGGCCGACCGCAGCGTGATGAACACGTGATCCCGGAGGATTACAAAATTTCACACCGGGACACGGATGCGGGCCGCGAGGGCCCGAGGGAGGTCGAATGCGTGAGGCCAGCCGCCGCGGCGGTGCCCCGGGCGGCGTGAGGTGGGCGAGGTTGCTCAGCTTCGAGCACCCCTTCCCCTGGCTCGCGCCGATCACGGCGATGCTTCTGGTGTTCGGAACCTACCCGCTGCTCAATGCCGCCTGGCTTTCGCTGCATGTCCGCAACCGCATCGGGCGGGTGGACGGGTTCGCCTGGTTAAAGAACTGGACCACCGCGCTGACCGACGACCGGGTCTGGAACGCGCTTCAGGTGACGTTCACCTATACTGCGATTGCTCTGGCGGTCCAGCTTAGCGTCGGCCTCGCCATGGCGATGCTTCTCGACCAGTACCACCGGGGCTTCGGCGTCATGCGGGCAGTGGTGACGCTGCCTCTGGTGGTGCCGTCGGCGGGGCGGATCGCCATTCCGGCGCGGCCGGGTGTGGCGCGGGGGCCGACGCTGGTTCTGGGCGTCCGGCCCGAGGACCGGGGCGTCGGGCCGGACGGCGGCATCGCGGCGACGGTCACGGCGGTCGAGCCGACGGGTCCCGAGAAACACCTTTATTGCGGCGCCGGCGGGCAGGAGCTGTGCGCGATCAGCCGGTCGCGGATCGAGACGGCGCCGGGGCAGGCGGTTACCCTTCGGCCCGACCCGGATCGCAGCCACCTGTTCGATCCGAAGACCGGTCTGGCTCTTTCGGGATGAAGGCGGGCGGATCGGAGATGGACAGGCAGCCGGAACGGGGCGGGGGGGCCGGCGACGCCGATCAGGCTCCTCCTGCGCGCGCACCCTACGATGCGACGGAACAACTCATCACCCGCGCCGCCTGGCTCTATTTCGTCGAAGGCCAGACACAGCAGGAAATCGCCCGGCATCTCGGCATCAACCGCATCCGCGTGAACCGCATGCTGGCCACGGCACGGGAAAACGGCATCGTGCGGGTGACGATCGACGGGCCGGTGGCGGATTGCGTGAAGCAGGAGCGCGCGCTGCAGGCGCGGTTCGGCCTCAGCGTGGCGGTGGTGGTGCCGACCGCGATGGACCAGGACAATATCCGCCGGATGGTCGCCTATGGCGCGGGGCGGCTTCTGTCGGGGCTGGTGCACGACGGGATGGTGCTGGGCGTCGGCTGGGGGCGGACGCTGCGCCTGTCGCTTGACTACATCCCGCGGCGGCCGCTGCCGACGCTCGAGGTGGTGTCGATGACCGGCGGGCTGACGCGCGGATCGGCGCTGAACAGCTACGAGACGGCGCTCAGGATGTCGGACCATTTCGGCGCCATGTGCTGCTACATGGCCGGCCCCGCCTTCGCCGAAAGCGAAGAGACGCGCGATCTCTTCCTGCGTCACCCGATGCTGGCCGACGCGCTGGCCCATGCGGCGCGGGCGGATGTGGCCTATATCTCGGTGGGCGGGCTGCACGACGCGGCGACGATGCTGTCGGTCGGGCTGATCGACCGCGACGACGTGGCCTCGCTTCGCCGGGCCAGGGCGGTGGGGGATATCCTCGGCTACTGGATCGACGCGGAGGGCCGGGTTGTCGATCACGACCTGAACCGCCGGGCGCTGGCGCTGCATCCCGAACGGCTGAGCGATATCGGCAACGTCATCCTCGCTTCGGGCGGCCTGCAGCGGGCACCGGCCATCCTTGCGGCGCTCAGGCGGGGCTGGATCGACACGCTGATCACCGACGAGGCGACGGCCCGGCAGGTGCTCGGGGCGCCGGAATGACCGGGCTGGTCATCGGAATCGACGCCTCGACGACCGCCACCAAGGCGGTGGCCTGGACGGCGGCGGGCGAGGCGGTGGCCGAGGGGCGGGCGCCGGTGGGGCTGTCCTCTCCGCTGCCCAACTACTACGAACAGGATCCGGAAGAGTGGTGGGGGTCCGCCCGGGCCGCGCTGCGGCAGGTCACGTCGGCCGTCGCCGCTGACCGCATTGCGGCGGTTTCGGTTGCCAACCAGCGCGAGACGATCGGCTATTTCCGCCGCGACGGCCGTTCGGTACGCCCCGGCACGGTCTGGCTGGACGAACGCGCGCGGCACTCGTTCCGGGGCTTCTGCGACCGGCTGGGGGCCGATGCCGAAGGGCGACCGCTGTTCCACCGGATCACCGGCAAGCCCGTCGATTTCATCCCGGCGGTCTTCCGCATCGCCTGGATGGCCGAACACGAACCCGGCCTGCACCGCGAAACCGAGGTGTTCTCGGACGTGCACGGCTACCTCGCGCGGCGGCTGACCGGGCGCTGGGCGACCAGCCGGGCTAGCGCCGATCCCCTGGGGCTGTTCGACCTTGCGGCGCGGCGCTGGTCCGAGCCGGTGATGGCGCTTGCCGGGATCGACGCGTCGCGGCTGCCCGAGGCCGAGGCCCCGGGGACGGTCCTGGGCGAGGTGACTGCCGCCGCGGCCGCCGAGACCGGGCTGAAAGCCGGCACGCCGGTTGTGGCGGGCGGCGGCGACGGGCAGCTCGCCGGACTTGGCTGCAACGCCCTGACGCCCGACACGGCCTACCTGAACATCGGGACGGCGCTGGTTTCCGGCATCCACGGGGCGGCGTACCTGACCTCGCCCGCCTGGCGGACGATGGGCAGCCCGACGGGCGAGGGGTACTATTACGAAAGCTGCCTGCGGGGCGGCACCTTCACGGTGACCTGGTTTCTGGAGACGATCTGCGCGGGCGAGCCGGCGCCGCGCGAGGCGCTGCTGCGGCGGCTCGAGGCTGCGGCCGCCGGGCTGCCGGCCGGGGCGCAGGGGCTTCTGATGCTGCCCTACTGGCAGGGCGTGATGTCGCCGCACTGGAACCCGGTGGCGCGGGGGGCCTTCGTCGGGCTTTCGGGCGCGCACGGGCAGGGGCATCTGTACCGCGCCATGCTCGAGGGTCTGGCCCTCGAGCAGCGGCTGGCGACGGAAGCGGCCGAGGCGCGGCTGGGGCGGAAGGTCGAGCGCTACGTGGCCATCGGCGGCGGCGCGGCCTCGGCGCTCTGGCGCCAGATCTTCGCGGACGCCACCGGCAAGCGGGTCGAGCGCAGCGATACGGTCGAAGCCTCGTCGCTGGGCGCGGCGATCTGCGCGGCGGTGGGGGCAGGGTGGTTTCCCGCGTTTGCCGACGCGGCGCGCGCGATGGCGGGGCGGATCGTCGAAGTGGCGGTGCCCTCGCCCGAAGGGCACGCCGCCTATGGCGAGGTGCTGGCGCTGTTCGGCCAGCTCTACGGGCGGCTGGAGCCGCTTTACGAAGGGCTCGACCGCCTGGCGGGGCGGACGGCATGAGCGATTTCGGCCGGACCCTGCGCGAGATGCTGGAAGGGCGCTGGCGGAACCCCGAAACGGCGCTGGTCGACCGGCCGCTGCCGATCGCCGATATCCGCCTGATGGACACGACCGACGGTGCCGAGGCCGACTTGATCGCGCCGCTCGACCTGGGGCGTTCGCTGGCGGTGGTGTCTGACCCCCGGACCCATGACGCGATGGGCGGGCGGGTGGCGCGGGCGCTGGGCAGGATCGCGACCGTGACCGATGTGGTGATCGAGGCAGTCGAGGCGACCGACGAGGAGATCGCCGCGCTCGCCGGGCGCACGACGGGGGCCGACGCGCTGGTCGCCGTCGGGTCCGGGACGCTGCAGGACATCGTGAAGCACGCGACCTTCCTGGACGGGCGGCCCTTCGCCACCTTCGCCACGGCGGCTTCGATGGCCGGATACACATCGGTGACGGCCTCGGTCACCCGGGGCGGTATGAAGCTGTCGCTTCCCTCCCACCTGCCAAGGGGCCTGTTTCTCGACATCGGCGTGGCGGCCCGGGCGCCCCGGTTCCTGGCGCAGGCGGGCTTGGGCGACTGCCTTTGCCGGACCACCGCGCAGGTGGACTGGCGGCTGTCGGCCGCCCTTCTGGGCACGCCCTACCGCGAGGTGCCGTTCCTGATGCAGGCGCCTTACGAGACCCACCTTCTGGCGGAGGCGAAGGGGATAGGGACGGGCGCACCGGAGGCCATCGAAACGCTCTACGCGATGCTGCTCCTGGTGGGCCTCGGGTCGGTCTATACCGGGACAAGCCACCACGGATCGATGTCCGAGCACCTCGTCAGCCACTGGATCGACATGTTCGCCGGGCCCGCGCATCCGGGCACGACGCACGGGATGCAGGTTGGCTTCGCCTCGGTGTCGATGTCGCGGCTGCAGCATCTGGTGCTGGACGCGGACGCGCCTCCGGACCTGCGGGAAATGCGGATCGACGAGGCGGCGATCCGGGCGCGCTACGGGCCGGGCTTCGCCGACGCGGTGCTTTCGGCGTTCCGCGCGAAGCAGGCCGAGGCGGGCGATCCGGCGGGCCTGCGCGCCAGGATGGAGGATTGGGAGTCGTTCCGCGAAGGGCTGCGCGCGGTCATGCTGCCGACCGAGGTGCTGGTGCGGGCGCTGGACGACGCAGGCGCGCCGGCGACGGCCGCCGCCGCCAGGCTGGCGCGAAGCGTGTACCGGGACGCGCTGCTGCACGCGCGCGAGATCCGGAACCGCTATTCAATCCTCGATGTCGCGGCCGATAGCGGGGTCCTGGCCGGCTTCGCCGAGGCAGAGGCGGGGTGGGGATGAGCCGGGTGGTGATCCTTGGCGCCGGGGTGATGGGGACAGCGATCTCGGCCCCCTTCGCCGACCGGGGCTTCGCGGTTGACCTGATCGGCACCCACCTTGACCGGGACTGGGTGGCGGCGATGCAGACCGGCCGCGTCCACCCCCGCTTGAAGGCGGACATCGCCGCGTCCGTCCGGCCCTTGCAGGTCGAGGCGCTGGCAGAGACGCTCACCGACCCTCCCGACCTTGTGGTGGTGGGCGTATCCACCCCCGGGATCGGCTGGGCGGCTAAGCAGCTGGCAGGAACGATGCGGGGCCGTCCGCCCGTCGTGTTACTGACCAAGGGCATCGCAGAGACCCCCGAGCGGATTGAGGCGCTGCCGTCGCTGGTCGCGCGGACCTTCGCCGCCCGGGGCATCGCACATGGCCCCATCGGCGGGATCGGCGGGCCCTGCATCGCCGGGGAACTCGCGGTCCGGCGGCAGACATCGGCGATCGTCGGGTTCCCGGAGATGGCGCTGGCGCGCGGCTGGGCGGCGCGTCTGTCGACGCCCTACTACCAGTTGCGGCCGACCGATGACCTGACCGGCCTTGAACTTTGCGCGGCCCTGAAGAACTTCTACGCCATCGGCGTGTCGGTGCCCGCCGGGCGGCTGGCGCGCGACACGGCCGCGAACGGCGCGGGGCTGCACAACGAGGTGGCGAGCCTCTTCAACCAGGCGGTGACCGAGATGGCGCGGATCCTGGCCGTTTCGGGCGGTCGGGCGGAGACGGCGTTCGGGTTGGCCGGTCTTGGCGATCTGCACGTCACCACGCAGGCGGGACGGAACAGCCGGCTCGGCCGGCTGATGGGCGAGGGTCTGAGCTTCGCCGGGGCGATAGCGGGGCCGCTGAAGGGCGAGACGGTGGAAGGATCGCTGGTCGCCGCATTGCTCAGGGCGCCGCTGGCGGCGCTCGGGCAAAGCGGGACGCTGTCCACCGACGCCGTTCCGCTTGCCAACGCGATCGTCGCGGCGGTGGCCGGGGGGCGGCCGATCCGCCCCGACGTTGCGCTCTATCACCTCTGACAGCGCCGCATGGACGGTCGCGACATCCTGATCGGCATCGAGGCGGGGACCAGCGTCATCAAGGCGGCCGCCTTCGACACCGCCGGGCGGCAACTGGCGGTCGCCTCCACCCCCAACCGCTGCACCACCCGGACCGAAGACGGTTCGGCCTTTCAGCCGATGGACCGGACCTGGGCGGACTGCGCCGCGACCCTGAGGGCCCTTGGCGACCGGGTGGATGGGTTGGCCGGCCGCACGCTAACGCTCGGGGTTACCGCGCAGGGCGACGGGACCTGGCTGGTAGGCGCGGGGAACCGCCCGGTGACGGATGGCCGGCTAGGGCTCGGCGCGCGGGCCGCTGCCGTGGTGCGGCGACTGCGACGCGCCTTGCGATGCGCGCGCGGGCGGGCATCCGGGGAGCGCGATGCGGGAAACCTTCGCGGTCGAACCGGTGCCGTCCGACTGGCCGCTTCTGCGCTTGCCGAACGCCACGCTGACGCCGCATATCGCCGGGGCGTCGGTCCGGACCGTGACGTACGCGGCCGAGCAGGCGGCCGAAGTGGTCCGCCGCTGTCTGGCGGTCGAGCCGCCGCTGAACCCGTGCTGAAGGGCAGGCCATGACCGAACCCGGTGCGATCCCGCCCTTCGCCTTCACCACCTCCGGCGCGATCCGGTTCGGGCGGGGCGAAGCCATCCGGGCGGCCGGCGACATCGCGGCACTGGGCAGACGCATCCTGCTGGTCCACGGCCGCGACCCGTCGCGCGCCGCCCCCCTCGCGGCGGCGCTGGCGGCACGCGGCGCATCGGTCCTGCGGCTCACCGTCGCGTCAGAGCCGGACCTGCCGATGATAGAAACCGGGCTGGCCCTTGCGCGGGAGGCGCGGGCCCTGGCCGTTGTGTCCCTGGGCGGCGGATCGGTGATCGACGCGGGCAAGGCCATCGCCGCGCTGGTCCCGGCGGTGCGGCCGGTCCGCGACCATCTTGAAGTGGTGGGCATGGGGCTGCCGCTCGACCACCCGCCTTTGCCCTTCGCCGCCCTGCCGACGACGGCGGGAACCGGGGCCGAGGTGACGCGGAACGCGGTGATCGGGGTGCCGGAAGAACGCCGCAAGGTGCCGCTGCGCGATCTCCGGATGCTGCCCCTTCTGGCGGTCGTCGATCCCTCGCTCACCGATGGCTGCCCGCGTGCGGTCACGCTCGCCTCGGGCCTCGACGCGCTGACGCAGGTGATCGAGCCCTACGTCTCGCGCCGCGCCAACCCGCTGACGGACGCGCTCTGCCGGGCCGCCATCCCGCAGGGCATCGCCGCCCTTCGCCGCCTGATCGACGGGGGCGAAGACCGAGACGCGCGCGACGCGATGGCCTGGGTCAGCCTCGCCGGAGGGCTCGCGCTGGCCAACGCGGGCCTCGGGGCGGTGCACGGGCTGGCCGGACCGCTCGGCGGGGCGACCGGGGCCGCGCATGGCGCGATCTGCGGGGCGCTTCTGCCGCATGTGTTGGTGGCGAACCGGCGCGCCGCCTCGGGCCCGGCGGCCGACCGGCTCGACGAGGTGGCCCGGTGGATCGGCGCCGCCTTCGGCCAACCCTTGGCCGATGTCGGTCGTGCGGCACGGCACCTGGCCGACTGGTCGCGGGCGGCGGGCCTGCCGGGGCTTGCGGCGCTAGGCGTGAATGACGATCTGCGCAGAGCGGCGGCCGAAGCATCGGCGGCGTCATCCTCGATGCGGGCGAACCCGGCGACCCTGGAGCTGGCCGAGCTTGCGGCGATCATGCGGGCGGCGGCATGAAGGGGGGCAGGATGCGCGGGCCGCGTGCGGGCAAGAAAGGTGCGCCGGTCCGGTTCCGAACGAACCACCACGGGCGCGGAAATCACGGAGGACGGGAATGAAACTTGCAATCGCGGGGGACAGCGCAGGGGAAGGGCTGGCGAAGGTCCTGGCCGAGCATCTGGCGGACCGCCACGAGGTCGCCGAAATCTCGCGCACCGGGGCGGGCCCCGATCCGTTCTACGCCAACCTGGCCGAGCGGGTGGCGAACGAGGTGCTGAGCGGGCGCTACGACCGCGCGATCCTGGTCTGCGGCACCGGGATCGGCGTCTCGATCAGCGCCAACAAGGTTCCCGGCATCCGCGCCGCGCTGACCCACGACACCTATTCCGCCGAACGCGCCGCGCTGTCGAACGACGCGCAGATCATCACGATGGGCTCGCGGGTCATCGGGCCGGAACTGGCCAAGGCCATTGCCGACGCCTGGCTGCGCGAGGCGATGAACTTCGACCCGAAGGGCCGCTCGGCCGGGAATGTCGAGGCGATCCGGGCGCTTGACGCGCGCTACCACCCGCGCTGACACCCCGCGCCGCGTTCAGCCCGCAAGCGCGACCAGGATCAGGACTGCCGCCACCGCCGCCCCGAAGACCGCCGGAAGGAAAAAAACTTCCCGCAGGGGAAACGCAAGGCGCGGAGTCGCCCCGCCCTGCGTTTCTTCCCATTCCGCGAGGTCGGGCAGAAGGCTTGCCTTCGACCTGGAAACCACATCACTCATCACACCCAGCCCCCAAAACAGGCAACTATCGCTGCACTTCACGGGGCAAAATCGCCCCAATCACCACTTCACACCGGACAGGCAGGACCGCCGCGCTTCCTGCCCTCTGACAATGGGAATGCGCCGGCCGGAGACGGTTGGAAAGAAGAAACCCGGGCCCCTGTCGAAAAGTACAGGTGCCGGGGGCCCGCTGCCGAAACAATCCAACCCAAACCGATGCTTGGCGCGGCGCCGGGAAACTCCGCTTCGCCCGCGTCCCGCCCGCCGTGCGGTTCAGGACCTTCAGACCACCCGGCCCATCGAGAAGCCCCGTGCCAGGTGGCGGCGCATGAACACCACCAAAAGCACCCCGGGGATCAGCCCCGATGTGCCCGCCGCCGCCAGAAGTGGCATTTCGGCGGCCACCGGGCTCGATATCCGGGACAGGATGCCGTTGATCGGCTTGGCGTCCACGACGGTCAGTCCGTTGGCGATCAGCGTTTCGACCCAGGAGAACATGAAGCAGAAGAAGGCCGTGACCGCGATCCCGGGGGCGATCAGCGGCAAAAGGACACGGCCGAAGAAGGCGGGAAAGCCCATGCCGTCGATGCGCGCCGTCTCGTCCACCTCGCGCGGGATCGCCGAGATGAAGCCTTCGAGGATCCAGATCGCGATCGGCACATTGAAGAAGCAATGCGCAAGCGCGACCCCGAAATGGGTGTCGGTCAGCCCGAGATCGGCGAAAATCTGGGTCAGCGGCACCAGCAGGATCGCCGGCGCCATCATCCTGAAGACCAGCAGCCCGAAGAACAGCGCCCGCGATCCGGGGAAACGGTACCGGCTGAAGGCAAAGGCGGCGGGAACAGCCACCAGGACCGTGATCGCCACGTTCATCAGGACATAGATCAGCGCGTTCAAGTAGCCCCGGATCCAGTCCGGCTCGGATAAGATGTAGGCGTAGTTGGCGCTTGTCAGCGCAAGGGCATAGCCTGAGAAACTTGTCATCCCGGTTCCGGAGGGACGGACGCTCAGCACCGCCATCCAGAAAAGCGGGATCACGACGAAGGCGGCATAGACCAACGGAACGGCGGATCGGCGCGGCCTCATGCCCGGTCCTCTTTCCCCGGCATCGCGAGGCGGAAGAAGGCCCAGGACACCGTGAGCACGATCAGGAAGTAGATCACCGCCATCGCCGCGCCCTCGCCCAGGTCGAATTCGACCAGCGACACCTGGACCAGCCGGAGCGACAGGAACTCGGTCGCCTGGCCCGGCCCGCCGCCGGTCAGCGCATAGGCTTCGGTATAGATGATGAGGCTGTCCATGAACCGCAGCACGAGCGCGATCAGCAGAACGGCGCGCAGCTTCGGCAGCTGGATGTGGCGGAAGACAGCCCAGCCGCCGGCCCCGTCGATCGCGGCCGCCCGATAGTAGTCCGTGGGAATCGCGCGCAGCCCGGCCGTGCAGAGCAGTACGACAAGGCCGGTCCAGTGCCAGACATCCATCAGGATCATCGCTGCCCAGGCGCTGACGGTGCCGTTCATGTCGAAGGGAAGCCCCAGGCCATTCAGCGAAATGGCCAGAAGCCCGGAACCCGGCATGGACAGCGCGCGCCACAGGTGCCCCACCACGATCGAGGGGGCAAGAAGCGGCACCGTCATGACGACGAGCAGGACCGAAGCGATACGCCCGTCGGGTGGCATCCGCAGCGCGATCCAGAGGCCGAGCGGGATTTCGATCAGCAGAGCCAGCGCCGAGAAGGCGAGGCTGCGCCCCAGCGCGCCGTGAAACTCCGGGTTGATCAGAACATCTTGGAACCGGTCCGTACCGACCCAGACGAAACTGTTGCCCGCGAAAGTGTCGTGGACCGAATAGAAGAACACAAACCCGAGCGGAACGACGCCCGTAACGAACATGACCGCCAGAGCGGGCAGAAGCAGGAAAAGGGCTGCGGTCGTCGATCGAGCCGCGGTCATGACCCACCCTCGGGCACGCGGCACCGGACCGCGCGGCTGTTGTGCTACGATGGAACGTCCGGCCCGGGCAAGCCGCCATGCTCCGCCGCGACGCCGGGCGCCGCGACACGGGCCCTTTCGTCGGCCCCGAAGAACGCGAGGTACCGTTCTGAAAGCCGGTCGATGACGGGCGAACGTTTCGCATGGGCCCGCTCCAGCCGGATGCTGAGATGTTTCAGTACCGGAAAGCCGTCGCCTTCCAGATAGGCGCGCTCGCCCGGAACCATGCTGCCCTCGACCAGGACGGCGACGCAAAGGCCGGCCGTCACCGCCATATGCTGGGCATGCACGCTGCGGCAGGCGAAAACCGGACGGTACCGGCGGCCGGCGCGGTCAAGTTCGGCGACCAGCGGAATCTCGTCCTGGTTCCGTTCGTCGAAGACCGCGACCGGAAGCGGGTCGGCCCGCGAAAGGTCCACTGCGGCCGGCCTCACCACAACGAGCCGGTCGCGGAACGACACCGGGCCACGCGTCGGGCAGTTGCCTTCGGTGACGAAGGCCAGATCGACCGAGCCGTCGGAGATCCGCCGCGACAGGCCGAGCGAATCGTCGATCCCCACGCGGATCGTGCCGTTGGGGTAGAGCGCCACGAACTCGCGCGAGACGTCACCGAGGATGCGGTTCACGTAGGCGTCGGCGACACCGACGACGACGGTGCCCCCGAACCCGGTCCTTCGGAACGAGGCCATGGCTTCGCCATGCGTCTCGACGGTGCGCCGCGCTGGCCCGATGAGCGACTTGCCGTATTCCGTCAGGCTCACCGGGCTGGCCGAGCGTTCGAAAAGCGGCTTGCCCAGCGCCTCTTCCAGCCGCCGGACCTGCTGGCTGACTGCAGACTGGGTGCGGCCGACCTGGCGCGCGGCGCCGGTGAAGCTGCCGCTGTCGGCGATGGCGAGAAAGGTACGGTAGAGGTCGATATCCATTAGCGATCCTTATGGAGTGCATCCGAATAATTCGTTGGCACTCAAACAGCGGTCCACGCTAGATCGCCGTCGTGGCGGGACCCCGTCGCCACGCCTGTCGGGCCCGAAGCCGGGGCCGGTCGGTCGGTCAAGGGGGCAGGCGGCAAGGGATCGTGGTGGCGCCCGGGGTATGCGGAGTATGCCAAGGATACAGCCGGATCGCTGATTGAAAAGGAAATTTCCGTATCGCCAGGGCCCTGGCGGCCGCCGGCACGATCCGGCGGCCGAAAACCGACCATTCGCCCTCGCAGGCCCGCGGCGGCGGCGAAAGGCCGGTCGGCGCGAGCGAAACGGGCGGAAGCGGGAAGACAGTGTTCGCGCCGGATTTTCGGCCGGACCAAATCCATGAGGAGAAGCCATGCGATAGATCGAAACCGAAGGCCCGCATGGTGCCGGGTCGGAAGAACACCCGGCGCATGACCAATTTCTCCACACAGACTGGTGATTATCATGAAGACCCAGATAGCCGAAACCGGGCTGACCGTCGCCCTGCCGCCGCTCGGCCCGTTCAGGCTCGCGGCGGCCATCTCCCGCTGGCTGGCGCGCCGCCGCGTCGTTCGCGAGCTGCGGCTCACCGCCCGCGCGCGCGACGGACTCGATGACGCGATCCTCCGCGACATCGGGCTCAAGCGCGGCTCGATCGAAGCCGCGCTTCGCGAGCAGGCCCGACTCCGGCGGTAGGCGAATGGGGGCCGGGCTGCGGCACCTTTGCCACGGTTCCGGCCGCCCGGGCAGACGACGCGGCGCCCTGGCGGGACCGGCCGGGGCGCTCCGGCCGTCACCGGCACCGGCGAAGGCCGCCACCGGCACCGCAGAAAATTGATATGGAGTCCACGCATCTTGAATGACTAGTATGCGGAATGGACACAGCTTCGAAGCATCGGCTGGCCGCGGTACTGGCGGCGGACATGGTCGGCTATAGCCGCCTGATGGGCGTCGACGAGGTGGGCACCCTGGCGCGGCTGAAGACGCACCGGGCCGAGCTGATCGACCCGGTGATCGCGAAGAACGGCGGGACGATCATGAAGACGACCGGCGACGGGATGCTGGTCGAGTTCCCCAGTGTCGCGAACGCCGTGCGCACTGCGGTCGAGGTGCAGGAAAGAATGGCTCGGCGCAACAGCGACGTGCCCGAAGACCAGCGCATCCGCTTCCGGATGGGCATCAACCTCGGCGACATCATCTTTCAGGACAACGACATTTTCGGCGACGGGGTGAACATCGCCGCGCGCCTGGAACAGCTTGCCGAGCCGGGCGGCATCTGCGTGTCGGCCGCGGTCCATGAACAGGTCGCCGAGCGCGTCGAGGCCGCCTTCGAGGACCTGGGCGAGAAATCCCTGAAGAACATCGTGCGCCCGGTCCGGGTCTATCGCGTCATTGCGGTCGAGGCGGAAGGCCGCGGCGAGGCGGCGCGGGCCGCGACATTGGTCGCCGCGTCGCAGTCGAAACCGGCGGTCGCGGTGCTGCCTTTCGACAACCTCAGCGGCGACCCCGAACAGGAGTTCTTCGTCGACGGCCTGACCGAGGACCTCCTGACCGAACTGGCCCGCCGCCACGAGCTTCTCGTCATCGCCCGCAATTCCACTTTCGTCTACAAGGGCAAGGCCGTCGATGTGGGCGAAATCGGCCGCAAGCTCGGCGCGCAGTTCGTGGTGGAAGGCAGCGTCCGGCGGGCGGGCGACCGGATCAGGATCACCGTGCAGCTGGTCGACGCGTCGAACGGCAGCCACATCTGGGCCGAGAAGTACGACCGCAAACTGGACGATATCTTCGAGATTCAGGACGAAGTGACCGCATCCATCGTCGCCACCCTTCCCGGGCGGCTCGAAGCCGCGCAGCAGACGTCGCTCAAGCGCAAGGCGCCCTCGAGCATGGTGGCCTACGAACTGGTGCTGGTGGCCAAGGTCCTGCATCACCGGAGCAACCGGTCCGACAACGCCGAGGCGCTGGCGATGATCGAGCGGGCGATCGCGCTCGACCCCGACTATGCCCATGCCTACGCGTGGCGCGCCTGCATCCTTGGCCAGCAATGGGGGTACGGCTGGGCGGACGATCCCGAAGATGCGCTCCGGCGCGTCAAGGCGGATGGCGAACGCGCGCTTGCGCTCGACGAGAACGACGCCGACGTGCACCGCATCCTCGCGGCCGTGAACATCATCCGCAATAATCTCTCGCGCGCCAGGTACCACCAGGACCGGGCCGTCCGGCTCAATCCGAACTACGACCTCGCGGTCGTCCAGATGGGCGAGCTTCATACCTGGCTTGGCAATGCCGGCGAAGGCGTGGAATGGATCCGGAAGGCGATGCGGATCAATCCGCACCATCCCGCCCGGTTCTGGAGCCACCTCGGCAAGGCCCATTTCACCGGCAGGAACTACGCCGAGGCGGTTTCGGCCTTCATGCAACAGCCCGCGCTGGATTGCGGGCAGCACGTGTATCTGGCGGCATGTTACAGTTGGCTCGGCGACGGAACGGCGGCGAAGGCACATGCGGCGCGGGCTAGGGAACTGAACCCGGACTTTGGCGAGCGGGCGTTCCTGGCGACCACGCACTATGCCAACGCGGCCGATCTCGACCACCTGCGGGAAGGGCTGCGGCGGGCGGGGCTTGCCGGATAGGGCGTGCCGGCAAGCCTCAGGGCAGGGCGATTCCCGGGGTCCATGCCGCCGGGGGAGCGCCCTTCGCAAGAATGTAGAAGCCCCCGGCCGCCACCTTCTGCCAGCCGCCGTCCGTCCCGTCCGGCCAGACCACCCGGACCTCGGCCCCGGGTTCGCCCCCGGGTTCGCCCCCGGGCTCAGCCGCGAGCCCGAAGTGGACCCAGCTCAGCCTGCCCCCCGCATGGCCGCCGCCCACCGTGATCTCCTTCCCGATGGTCCGTCCGGCGCAGCGTACTTCGACCCGGGCGCCGATCGCGTCGCGGTTCGCGCTGTCGTTGCGCAGGCGCAGCGCGATCCAGTTGCCCGCGTCCGGCGTCACGTTCCGCCAGACCTGCGCCGGGGTCCAGCGGTTGGTCACCACCATGTCGAGCCGGCCGTCGAGGTTCAGGTCGGCCAGCGCCCCGCCCCGCCCGACCAGGATGCTTGCCGTTCCGGCCTTGTCGGCCATCTCGGTGAAGGTGCCGTCCTCTTTCTGCACCAGCAGGTTGTTGGGGTCGGCCATGGCGAAATCCGGCATCTTGGCGACGTTCCCCTTGACGATGAACAGATCGTCGAGCCCGTCATTGTTCACGTCGCCGAATTCGGTGTGCCAGGCGGTCGAGGGGCGCTGGTCGGCGCCGGTGAACGGCCTGTGCGCGGTCACGCCCCTGGGCCAGGCCTGTTCGGCATAGGTGGGCGCGGGTCCGCCGGCTTTGCCCGGATCGGCCAGCGCCTGCAGCCGGTTGTCGGCCATGCTGGTCAGGAAGTATTCCGGGAACCCGTCGCCGTTCAGGTCGGTGGCCGCGATGCCCATGCCCCAGATTTTCAGCGGCTTCCATCCCTCGGCCTCGGTATAGGCAACCGGCGCCTGACCGGGCGCGATCTTCCAGAGCTGCTCCTGTCCGCCCTTGTAGTATTCGCGGTCGTTCGAGACGCGCAGGGCGGGTGCGCCCGACCGGTTCCAGTCGGTGAACAGCATCGACAGCGCGCAGAAGCTGGGCTTCAGGGCCAGCGGCGCGGCGAAGCTGCGCCCTGCGGGGCGGATCAGCCAGTTGTCGGTGCAGTTGCCCCAGGGGAACATTTCCTGCGCCCGGTCGATGTAGGTGCCGACGGCGAGCGTCGGCCACGCCTCGCCCTTTTCCCATGTCGCGGCGAAGGCGGTATGCCAGGCGTCGCCGCCATCGAAGCCCCAGGCTTCGTTGGCGCGTTCGAAGCGGCATTGCCCAAGCCCCCGCATCAGCACGTTCTCGCCCACCCGCAGAACCGCGAGATCGGTGAGCCCGTCGCCGTCGATGTCGAGCGGATAGGCCCCCGTCACCGCCTCGAGCGACAGCCCGGCATCGGCCTGGCGGAACTTCAGCACGCCGCCGATCTCGCTTTCGTTGCGGAAGAGCTTGGCTTTCGCCTCGCCCCCCGGCAGGTAAAGCTCGTCCCTGCCATCGCCGTCGCAGTCGAACACCGCGACACCGCCGCCGACCATGTAGAGCCACTCGCCCATGTATTTCTGGTCGATCCCGGAGGTCAGGGTTTCCTGCCGGAAGGCCGGGGCGACGGGATCGGCGGCAGCCTCGCCGTCGGCAAGCCCGGAGGTGGCGGCGAGCGCCGACAGGGTGGCGGAAACCAGGATTGCGCGCATCGTCATGCCTCTGTCTTCAGGGCGACGGAATGGGCGCCCACGCACCTTCCCAGAACCAGCCCCTGGTCGATCCCTGACCGGAAATGGATGCCGCCGTAAAGCCGCGACAGCGCAGCTTCCCCGGCCGCCGCCTCGAAGGAAGGGAACGACCGCGCCGGCAGTCCGTCATCGGCATGGCTGTCATCGGTGAAGGCGAAGCCGTCGCCGAAATGCGCCGTCAGCACCGCCGCCGCCGCCCCGGACTGGGCGCTGTGGCCGCTGGGATATTCCGGGAAGGGCGGGGTGTTCAGAAGCGGCGTGAAGCCCTTGTCCATCGTCGCGCGGATATAGGTGACGGGGCGGAGCAGGTTGTCGCGGTACTTGATGCGCCAGGAGGCGATGAAGGCATCCGCCACCGCGACGCTGACCCGCATCATCACCTCGACGCCTTCTGCGATCCCGGCGCCGCGCCCGGCCAAAGCGCCACGGGTGATCGCGACCCAGTGGCCGGGCGGGGTGGAGGACAGCATCGGATCGTCGGACCAGAAGCGCGCGATGGCCTTCTGTTCCTCGGTCAGTGCGCGGCTGACGTCGAGAACCTCCTTCGCTTCGGCGTAGAAGGCCGAAGAGGGGTCCTCGCTGTAGGCCGGCGGCAGTGGCAGGTCGCAGGCTTCGGCCGAGGGCATCGCGAAGGGGCGGTTGCCGCCCCAGAGGGGCAGAAGCGGCGCCTGCTGCAGCCGGATCAGGCTGGTCGGC
This sequence comes from Paracoccaceae bacterium, assembly GCA_046155885.1. GTDB lineage: Bacteria > Pseudomonadota > Alphaproteobacteria > Rhodobacterales > Rhodobacteraceae > JAOADN01. The sequence continues at coordinate 11,886 of JBJXFU010000046.1, read as the reverse complement.
TTCCAGGCGCCGGGCGCGTCGGACAGCGTCCAGGTCATCGGGAAACCGAGGTTGCCGACCGTCGCGCCGCCGTCGCCCGCCGACCAGGCCAGGACATGCGCCGCGACCGCCTGACCGTGGGCGGCGCTTCGCGCGGCGACATCCGGCGCGACGCCCTCGGCCGCCTTGCCGTCCATCACCTCGGACATCCGGGAGATGGCGTGCTGGCCGGTCGGGCCGGTATTGCCGAAGAACGCCGCGACCGAGGCCTTCAGCGCCGCCTGCAGAACGATGCCTTCGTCGTGCCCCGCGCCCGCCTCCCGAACCGGCGCCGGGGAAAGGCCCGCGAGCTGTCCGGCCAGCGGCGCCATCTCCGGCCGTCCGGACGCGATGGCCTCGTAGGCCGTCACCCCGAGATAGGCGAAGGCGCGGCTGGCGACGGGGGGGGAATAGGTGGGCGTGTGGCGGACCAGTTCGAGGATGAGGCGGTACCAGTTGTCCGCCACCGCGCGCGCGTCAAGGCCGGCCGCCGGCGTGGCCCGCCCGGCGAGCCCGGTCAGTCCGAACCCCGCACCGAGCGCCAGGGCGGTGAAACCTCTGCGATCCATCTGCCCGCTCTCCGAACGGCTTCCCGGCGCCCGGACCCGGACACCTCTGGCGATCTGGTGCCACAATCGCCACGTCTGGGCAACGTGCGACGGGTTGCGCGGGAACCGCACGAGGCCCCGGGGGCGGGTTCAGTGGTCCTGGCCCTCGCCGGGACCTTCGGGCGCGACGATGATCCGGCACCCCCCCGCCTCGCAGGCCCTTACGAAAGAATCGGGCGGCATCAGGTCGGTGACGAAGTAGTCGAGCTGCCCGATGTCGCAGATGCGGACCGGCGCGGTCTTGCCGAACTTCTCGCAATGCGCCACCAGGATCGTCTGGCGGGCGTTCTGGATGATGGCGCGCGCCACCGCCACCTCGCGGTCGTCGAAGTCCAGGACCGCGCCGTCCTCGTCCAGCGCCGAGGCGCCGATGATCGCGGTATCGACCTTGAACTGGTTGATGAAGTCCACCGTCGCCTCGCCGACGATGGCGCCGTCGGTCTGCCGGACGACGCCCCCGGCAAGGCGGATTTCCTTGCGCGGGCTGCCGGAGAGGATGTTCACCACGTTGATGTTGTTGGTCACCACCACCAGATCGGTCCGGCTGTAGAGCGCGCGGGCCACAAGTTCGGTGGTGGTGCCGATGTTGATGATCAGGCTGGAATTGTCGGGCACGAGTTCGGCCGCGACGCGGGCGATGGCCTGCTTGGCCTCGAAGGCCTGGTTGCGCCGTTCCTCGTAGCCGACGTTCGAGACGCTGTTGGCCGCCGTCGCCCCGCCATGCACACGCGCGATCAGGCCGCGCGCCGAGAGGTAGTTGAGGTCCTTGCGGACCGTCTGCGGAGTGACGCCGAACTTCGCGGCGAGCTCTTCCACCGCGACGCGGCTGCCGCGCGCGGCCTCGGCCAGGATCCGGCTTTGGCGGTCGCTCAGACCGAACGGCTGCATCGTTTCCGCCCCCCGTGCAATCGGTGCGTTTCAGGTTCGCCTTGGCTTCATGCGAAGTCAAAACATTTTCGCTTGACGCGCGCAGTGGTTTCAAACGAAGGTCATTCCACTCGACACAACACCCAGGGAGGGAAGATATGAGACGAGTGCTCATGTCGGCCAGTGCGGGCATTGCCCTGCTGGCATACGCGCCATCCGCTTTCGCGGACATGGCGGCAGCCGAAAAGTGGATCAACGAGGAATTCCAGCCCTCGACACTTTCGGTCGACGAACAGAAAGCCGAAATGCAGTGGTTCATCGACGCCGCCGCACCTTTTGCCGGAATGGAAGTGAACGTGCTGTCGGAGGGCATTCCGACGCACGGCTATGAATCCGCCACGCTGACCAAGGCCTTCGAGGAAATCACCGGGATCAAGGTGAACCACCAGATCCTCGGCGAAGGCGAGGTCGTGCAGGCGGTCCAGACGCAGATGCAGACGGGCCGGAACCTCTATGACGGCTACGTCAACGACTCCGACCTCATCGGCACCCACGCGCGGATGCAGCTGGCCTACAATCTGACCGACATGATGGCGGGCGACTGGGTGGCGACGACAAGCCCGACGCTCGACCTGCCGGACTTCATGGGTTCGAAGTTCACCACCGGCCCGGACGGCAAGCTTTACCAGCTTCCCGACCAGCAGTTCGCGAACCTCTACTGGTTCCGCAAGGACTGGTTCGACCGCGCCGATCTGCAGGAAGCCTTCAAGGCCAAGTACGGCTACGACCTGGGCGTTCCGGTCAACTGGTCGGCCTATGAGGACATCGCAGAATTCTTCACCAACGACGTGAAGGAAATCGACGGCGTCCAGATCTACGGCCACATGGACTACGGCAAGCGCGCGCCCGATCTGGGCTGGCGCATGACCGACGCCTGGCTGTCGATGGCCGGCGCCGGAACCCAAGGCGAGCCGAACGGCATCCCGATCGACGAGTGGGGCATCCGGATGGAAGCGGGTTCCTGCAACCCGGCCGGTTCCAAGACCTCGCGCGGCGGCGAAGCCAACGGCCCGGCGGCTGTCTACGCGATCGCCAAGTGGGACGAGTGGCTGCGCAAGTTCGCGCCCCCCGGCGCCGCCGACTACGACTTCTACCAGTCGCTGCCGGCGCTGAGCCAGGGCAACGTCGCCCAGCAGATCTTCTGGTACACGGCTTTCACCGCGTCGATGGTGGCGCCGAAGTCGGAAGGCAACAACACGGTTGATGACGCCGGCATGCCGCTGTGGCGGATGGCGCCGTCGCCGCACGGCCCCTACTGGCAGGAAGGCCAGAAGGTCGGCTACCAGGACGTGGGTTCGTGGACTTTCCTCAAGTCCACCCCGCCGGACCGCGCGCAGGCCGCATGGCTTTACGCGCAGTTCGTGACCTCGAAGACGGTCGACGTGAAGAAGTCCCATGTCGGTCTGACCTTCATCCGCGACTCGACCGTGCGGCATGAAAGCTTCACCGAGCGCGCCCCGAAACTGGGCGGTCTCGTTGAATTCTACCGCTCGCCCGACCGCGTGCGCTGGTCGCCCACCGGCATCAACGTTCCCGATTATCCCAAGCTGGCGCAAATCTGGTGGCAGCAGATCGGTAACGTGAACTCCGGCGCCGCGACACCGCAGGAAGCCATGGACGCCCTCGCCGGCGAAATGGACGACACCATGGCCCGGATGCAGGCCGCCGACGAATCCGCCAACGTCTACGGCGGCTGCGGCCCGCGGCTGAACGCCGAGGTCGATCCGGCCGAATGGCTGGGCAAGGAGGGCGGGCCGAAGGCCAAGCTCGAGAACGAGAAGCCGATGGGCGAGACGATCGCCTATGACGAGTTGATCAAGCGCTGGACCGAAGCCAACTGAGGCGGCGCTAAAGCGAAAGTCCGGGCCGGGGGTCGACCCCCCGGCCCGGGCAACGCACGAAGGGGGGAAGCCTTGACCGTTGAGCTGCGGGCCGTGACCCTGAAGGTCGGCGCCGAAACCCACATTTACGAAACGACGCTCGCCCTCGAACCCGGCGGGTTCAACGTGCTTCTGGGCGCAACCGGCGCCGGCAAGACGACGCTGATCAAAATGCTCGCGGGTCTTGAACGCCCGACCTCGGGTTCGGTCTGGATGAACGGGCGCGACGTGACGAAGGACAGCCCGCAGAAGCGGAACGTGAGCCTCGTCCACCAGTTCTTCATCAACTACCCCAATCTGAACGTCTACGAGAACATCGCCTCGCCGCTCCGCGTCGCCGGCATGGCGAAGGCCGAGATCGAGGCGCGCGTGATGAAGGCGGCCGGGCTTCTCCGGCTGACGCCGATGCTGAAGCGGCGCCCGCACGAGCTGTCGGGCGGCCAGCAGCAGCGCACCGCGCTGGCCCGCGCCATTGTGAAGGATTCAAGTCTCGTCCTGCTGGACGAGCCGCTCGCCAACCTCGACTACAAGCTGCGCGAAGAGCTGCGCGACCAGCTTCCCGCCTTGTTCGCCGGCCGCAACGCGACCGTCCTTTACGCGACCTCCGAACCTTCCGAGGCGCTGCTGCTCGGCGGCCATACCGCGACCGTCCATCTTGGCCGCGTCACGCAGTTCGGCCCGACCGCCGAGACCTACCGCAACCCGCTCAACCTGACGACCGCCGACGTCTTCTCGGACCCGCCGATGAACGCCGCCCCGGTGACGAAGGAAGGCGACGCGATCCGCCTTACGCCAGAGGTGTCCTGGCCCGCCGCAGGGTCCGCCGCCGGCCTGCCGGACGGGCGCTACACTATCGGGCTCAGGCCGCATTTCATTTCGCCCGCTGACGGGCCGGGGGTTCCGGTTCTGGGAAAGGTGGCGATCATCGAGCTGACGGGGTCGGAAAGCGTGGCGCATTTCGGCTTCGGCGGGGTCACCTGGGTGGCGCAGTCGGACGGCGTGCATCCCTACAAGGTCGGCACCGAACACCAGTTCCGCCTGGACGCCTCGCGGGCCATGTACTTCGACGAAGCCGGAAAGCGGGTGGCCTGATGGCACGGATCGGCCTGAAGAAACTCCGCCACGCCTACGGCCCGAACCCGAAGGGCCCGCAGGACTATGCGCTGAAGGAAATCGACCTGGAATGGGACGACGGCGGCGCCTATGCGCTGCTTGGCCCCTCGGGCTGCGGCAAGACCACGCTTCTGAACATCATCTCCGGCCTGATCGTGCCGTCCGAAGGCCGCATCCTCTTTGACGACCGCGACGTGACCACCGCCTCGCCCGCCGAACGGAACATCGCCCAGGTGTTCCAGTTCCCGGTCATCTACGACACATTGACGGTGCGCGACAACCTGGCCTTCCCGCTGCGCAACCGCGGCGTGGCCGAGGCGCGGATCGCCCAGAGGGTGGCCGAGATCGCCGAGATGCTGGAACTGACCGACCAGCTCGACCGCCGCGCCTCGGGCCTCACGCCGGACGCCAAGCAGAAGATCAGCATGGGCCGGGGCCTGGTGCGCGACGACGTGAACGTGGTGATGTTCGACGAACCGCTGACGGTCATCGATCCGCACCTGAAATGGAAGCTCAGGTCCAAGCTGAAAGAGCTGCACCAGCGGGTGCGCGCGACGATGATCTATGTCACCCATGACCAGACCGAGGCGCTGACCTTCGCCGACCAGGTGGTGGTGATGCAGGACGGCGTGATCGTGCAGATCGGCAGCCCGGTGGAGCTGTTCGAGCGGCCGGCGCACACTTTCGTCGGCCATTTCATCGGTTCGCCGGGGATGAACGTCATCCCTTGCGAAGTGAGGGATGGCGCGGCCTTCATCGGCGGGCAAAGGATCATGGCGGCCCCGGCGCTTTCGGGGCGGACGGAAATCGGTATCCGGCCGGAATTCGTGGGCTTCGGCACCCAGGGCCTGCCGGCGCGGGTCGTCCGCGTGGCGGATATCGGCAAGAGCAAGGTGGTCGAGGCGCGGGTGGGCGAGACGAAGGTCAACGCCATCCTCAGCGAAGAAGCCGCAGTGCCCGAAGGCGAGACGCATCTGGTGCTCGATCCGGCGCAGACGCGGGTCTATGCCGACGGCTGGCTGAAGGCGGAGGCGGCGCGATGATCCCGGCGTCACCGCCCCTCACCCTGACCCTCACCCCCAAGGGGAGAGGGGATTTCGCTTGCCTTGTGATGGCGCGCCTTTCGTCCTCCCCCGTGGGAGAGGGTCAGGGTGGGGGGGCTCCGCCCGCCCGCATGAAGACCGGAAAGGCGCGCTCATGAAAACCTGGAACAACCGCGCCTGGTTCATGGTGCTGCCAGTCCTCGCGCTGGTCGCGTTCAACGCGCTCGTGCCGCTGATGACGGTGGTGAACTACTCGGTTCAGGAGACGTTCGGCGACAACCTCTTCCTCTGGGCGGGCCTCAGGTGGTTCGAGGAAATCATGACCTCGCCGCGCTTCCACGAGGCGCTGGTCCGCCAGCTCATGTTCACCGCGATCATCCTGTTCATTGAGATTCCGCTCGGCGTCGCCATCGCGCTGGCCATGCCGAAGAAGGGGCCCTGGGTGTCGGTGTGCCTCGTCCTCATGGCGCTGCCGCTGCTGATCCCGTGGAACGTCGTCGGCGCGATGTGGAACATTTTCGCGCTTCCCGAAATCGGGCTTCTCGGCTGGGCGCTGAACGGCATCGGGATCGACTACAACTACACCCAGGAGCCCGTCTCGGCCTGGTTCACACTTATCCTGATGGATGTCTGGCACTGGACCTCGCTGGTGGTGCTGCTGGCCTATGCCGGCCTGTCATCGATCCCGGACGCCTTCTATCAGGCCGCCCGGATCGACGGCGCGAAGCCCTGGGCGATCTTCCGGTTCATCCAGCTGCCGAAGATGAAGCGTGTCCTGACCATCGCGATCCTCCTGCGCTTCATGGACAGCTTCATGATCTACACCGAAGCCTCGGTGCTGACCGGCGGCGGCCCCGGCAACTCGACGACGCTCCTGTCGATCGACCTGTGGAAATACGCGCTCGGGCAGTTCGACCTCGGCCATGCCGGCGCGATGTCGCTGATCTACTTTGTCGTCACGCTCCTCGTCTCATGGGTCTTCTACACCGTGATGACGAAGGACGAAGCGAAATAGGGGGCGGGGATGACACGCTGGCGCTTCATCGTACCGACCCTCTACATTGTCTTTCTGATGCTGCCGATCTACTGGCTGCTGAACATGTCGTTCAAGACGACGAACGAAATCCTCGGCGGATTCTCGGCCTTTCCGCGGACCTTCACCTTCGAGAATTACGCGGTGATCTTCACCGACCCCACCTGGTACTGGGGCTATATCAACTCGATCTCCTACGTCACCATCAACACGGTCCTGTCGCTGCTGGTGGCGCTTCCGGCGGCCTATGCGTTCAGCCGCTACCGGTTCCTCGGCGACAAGCACCTGTTCTTCTGGCTGCTGTCGAACCGCATGGCGCCGCCGATGGTCTTCGCGCTGCCCTATTACCAGCTCTATTCGGCGGTGGGCCTTTTCGACACGCACTGGGCGGTGGCGCTGGCGCATTGCATCTTCTCGATCCCGCTCGCGGTCTGGATCCTCGAAGGCTTCTTGTCCGGCATCCCCAAGGAACTGGACGAAACGGCGTTCGTCGACGGCTATTCCTTCCCGCGCTTCTTCACCACGATCTTGATCCCGAACATCAAGGCCGGGATCGGCGTGACAGCCTTCTTCACCTTCATGTTCTCGTGGGTCGAGATGCTTCTGGCCAAGACGCTGACCGCCGTTCACGCCAAGCCCATCGCGGCGGTGATGACCAAGACGGCATCGAGTTCGGGCTATGAACTGGGGCTTCTGGCGGCGGCGGGGTGCCTGACCATCATCCCGGGTGCGATCGTGATCTGGTTCGTGCGGAACTACATCGCCAAGGGCTTCGCCCTGGGGAGGGTGTGATGCGCCGGGTTCTTCCCGCCTTCCTTGCCATCCTTGCGTTCGCCACCCAGGCCGAGGCGCAGGGCTGGGGAAGTGTCGGCAAGAAAGAGGACGCCGCCTTTTCCTGGACCATGCCGCTGTTCAACGGCTTCTGGATGGCCTGGACGCCGGCCTCCGTGGCCTTCTTCGCCTTCGTCTTCGGACTGATCGCGCTGATGGGTCTGCTGGAATGGCGCCACCCCGGCGGGGCCGAGCGCGACGGGGTGCTGGGGCTGACGACGACGCGCGGCGACCGGCTCTTCATCAGCCTGCTCGGCTCGGCCTTCATCCTGCTCGGCTGGCTGTTCTTTTTCGGCGAAAGCACGATCCTCGGCGGCGTCGGGGTGGCCGCGCTCTGGTTCGGCTTCGTCTTCCGCAAGGTCTGACGCGCCCGCTGGCCCCCGCCGCGCGGTTCCGGCATATCTTCGCGCGGAACCCAGGGGGCAGAGAATGATCGAAACCCGCGACGAAGGCCGCGTTCGCGTCGTCACCTTCCTGAACCCGCCCGTCAACGCGATGAGCCCGGGCCTCCCCGGCGCCGTAATCGGCGCGCTGCGGGGGGCCGGGGCGGACGGGGCGGGGGCCGTGCTTCTGCTTCCGGGCGGCGAGGGCGGGCTGGCCGGCGCGGATATCGCCATGCAGGGCAAGCCCTGGCCGGCCGGCGAGCCGAAGCTGACCGACCTTGTCGCCGCGATCGGGGCGAGCCCGGTTCCCGTGGCCATCCTCCTGCGCCGGTTCGCACTCGGCGGCGGGCTGGAAATCGCGCTCGCCTGCCGCTGGCGCATCGCCACGCCCGACGTGCGGCTGGGCCAGACCGAGCTGCGCCTCGGCATCCCGCCCGGCGCGGGGGGCACGCAGCTTCTGCCCCGGGTCGTCGGCGTCGGGGCGGCGCTCGACCTGATCCTCTCGGCGCGCGAGGTGACCGGCACCGAGGCCGCCGCCCTCGGCCTTGTGGACCACCTGGTCACCAGCCCCGACCCCGCCGCGCAGGCCGCCGCCTTCCTCGCGCAGGAACTCGCCGCCGGCCGCATCCCCCCGCCCACCGGCGCCCGCCCGGTCCCGCCTGCCGACCCCGCCGTCTTCGCCGCTGCCCGCGCCGATGCCGCGAAGAAGCGCCGCGGCGAAACCGCGCCCGAAGCCGCCATCGCGGCCATCGAGGCCGCGACCCGCCACCCCCTCGCCGAAGGCCTCGCCGAGGAACGCCGCCTCTTCACCGCCTGCGTTTCCTCCCCCCAGGCCGCCGCGCTGCGCCATGTCTTCTTCGCCGAACGCTCCGCCCTGAAAGGCCACGGCGTCGATGACGTCACCCCCCGCCCGGTCGGCACCGTCGCGATCCTCGGCGCCGGCACGATGGGCACCGGGATCGCTCTGGCCTGCCTCGGCGCGGGCCTTTCCGTCCGCCTCATCGACCCCGCGCCCGAAGGCCTTTCGCGCGGCGGAAAGCGGATCGCCGACACCCTTGCCGAACAGGCCGCGAAGGGCCGGATCACCAGCGCCGAGGCGACCGCCCGCAAGTCCCGCCTGACCACCTCGCCCGCCACCGAAGACGCGGCCGGCGCCGATCTGGTGATCGAGGCGGTGTTCGAGGACATCGCCGTCAAGCGCCGCGTCTTCGCCGACCTCGCCCGCCTGACGCCCCCCGGCACGATCCTCGCCACCAACACCTCCTACCTCGACCTGGACGCCATCGCCGAAGCGGCGGGCGACCGGCGGGGCGACGTGCTCGGCCTGCACTTCTTCAGCCCCGCCCACATCATGCCGCTTCTGGAAATCGTCCGGGGGCAGGCCACCTCGCCCACAACGCTCGCCACCGCCCTCGCCCTTGCCCGCCGCCTGCGGAAGACCGGCATCGTCGCCCGCGTTTGCCCCGGCTTCATCGCCAACCGCAGCTTCGAGCCCTACACGCGCGAGGCCGAATTCCTTCTCCAGGAAGGCGCCACACCCGCCGGGGTGGACGCCGCCCTGACCGCCTTCGGCCTGCCGATGGGCCCCTTCGCCGTCCGCGACCTCGCCGGGCTCGACATCGGCTGGGCCCGGCGGAAATCCGTGGCGCACCTGCGCGACCCGGGCAGGCGCTACAGCACCGTCGGCGACCAGCTCTGCGAAGCGGGCTGGTTCGGGCAGAAGACCGGCAAGGGCTTCTACATCTACGCCCCCGGCAGCCGCACCCCGCAGGAGAACCCCGACCTCGCCGCCCTCGTCGCCGCGACCGCGCGCGACGCCGGCATCGCGCCCCGCCGCATCGGTGCCGAGGAAATCGTCGAACGCTGCCTCTATGCCGTGATCAACGAAGCCGCCCGCATCGTCGATGACGGCACCGCGCGGCGCGCCGCGGATGTGGACCTCGCCTGGATCCACGGCTACGGCTTCCCCCGCTGGCGGGGCGGGCCGCTTCACTGGGCCGACCATGTCGGCCTGCCGAAGGTGCTGGCCCGCATCCGCGACTTCGGGCGCACCAACGACCACTGGGACCCCGCGCCGCTGCTCGTCCGGCTGGCCGAAACCGGCGGGCGCTTCGGGGGGGGGCGCGAATGACCCGACGGGCCGTCATCGTCGCGACCGCGCGCACGCCCGTCGCGCGCGCCTATCGCGGCGCCTTCAACGCCACCCATCCCGCCACCCTCGGCGGCCATGTCCTGCGCCACGCCGTCGCCCGGGCCGGCATCGACCCGGCGCGGATCGAGGATGTGGTGATGGGCTGCGGCATCCCGGAAGGCGCCCAGGGCTTCAACATCGCCCGCGCCTCGGCGCTGGTCGCGGGGGTGCCGGTGACGGCGGGGGGGCTTGTGGTGGCGCGCCACTGCGCGTCGGGGCTGCAGGCGCTCGCGGTCGCCGCGCAGGCGGTGACGGCCGGGGCCGGCGCGGTGCTGGCGGGCGGGATCGAGCATGTCAGCGCCGTCCTGCCGAACCGCGCCAGGGGCTATGCCGACGAACCCTGGCTTGCCGCGCACCGGCCTGACCTCTTCATGCCCATGCTCGACACCGCCGAAGTGGTGGCCCGGCGCTACGGCATTGGCCGCGACGCGCAGGACGACTACGCGATGGAAAGCCAGAGGCGCACCGCCGAGGCGCAGGCGGCGGGCTGCTTCGATGACGAAATCGTTCCCCTTGCCACCGAAAAGACGGTGAACGACCGCGCCACCGGCGAAACCCGGCGCGAAGCCGTGACGCTGGCCCGCGACGAAGGCAACCGCCCCGAGACCACGCGCGAGGGCCTGGGCCTTCTGCCCCCGGTAAAGGGCCCGGGCCATTCGGTGACCGCCGGCAATGCCAGCCAGCTCTCCGACGGCGCCTCGGCCTGTCTGGTGATGGAGGAACGCGCCGCACTTGACGAAGGGCTCGACCCGCTCGGCGCCTTCGCGGGCCTCGCGGTGGCGGGGGTGGAACCCGACGAGATGGGCATCGGCCCGGTTCTCGCCGTTCCCCGGCTCCTGGCGCGCCACGGGCTTTCGGTGGATGACATCGACCTGTGGGAGCTGAACGAGGCCTTCGCCGTGCAGGTGATCTACTGCCGCGACCGGCTTGGCATTCCAGAGGACCGGCTGAACGTGAACGGTGGCGCGATCTCGATCGGGCACCCCTTCGGGATGAGCGGCGCGCGGCTCGCAGGCCATGCGCTGATCGAAGGGCGGCGGCGGGGCGCGAAGAGGGTGGTGGTGACGATGTGCGTCGGCGGCGGGCAGGGCGTCGCGGCGCTGTTCGAGCTGCGGTAGGGCGGGTGTCCCGTCCCGGGATCGCCGGCTTCTCGGTGTCGGGGGCGGCGCGCGTCGGGGCGGGAAGACCCTTGTTGGAACCGCCGGACCGCTGGGGTGAGCGGGAACAGGCAGCCTTCCAGTGGAAGGATGCCCCCGCTCATGCGGGAACGTCTCGGTGGGACCGCCTCTGCCCGCGACCGGGTAGGGCAACGCCTGCCGGGGGCAGGCAGGCGCTGCCCGAGACGCGGGGCGTCCCGGGCGGCAAGTGGCACCGGTGCGCCGTTGGCAGGGTCGCTTGCCCCTGCCAATTGAGGCGGTGTGCGATTCAGGGAAGTCTCATCTTTCCCTGACGGCCAGGTCATCTCGGTTGGTGCGGTTTGCGTTCTTCCTGAATCGCGTCCTCCGCCCCCCCGCGACAGAGGGCGGCGCCCGACCGCGGGGGCGCGCACCGACGGCGTTGGTCCGCGCTTTATGGTGCGGCAAACCCTGCGGTCATTCTCGCAGACCAACGTTGCGGTGGCGCCCGCCCCCGAACGCAATGGGGGGGCGGTCGGGCGCCGCCCGGGCCGCTTCGCGGCTGTTCCGGGCAAGAGGGGCGGTGGGGGCGGCGGAGCGGGAAGAAAGCAGAAGGCGTTACCGTTAACTTAACCCAAAGCCATACGATCGTATGGCAGGTTGCTGGCATATCGCTGGGGGGTTGCTGGCCCCCTGCTGACGCAGCGGAAGGCAGCGGTTAATGCAGCGTCCGCAAGGGCTTGG
>JBJXFU010000045.1:0-7071 GCA_046155885.1 Paracoccaceae bacterium | reverse complement strand
TTCATCGCCGCCTACGTGATGTTGTTGGTACTGGCGCGACTGCAGAGCTTCGATCCGGGGCTTGAGGAAGCCGCACTCGACCTTGGAGCGAACCACGGGCAGGTGCTGCGGCGCGTCCTGTTGCCGCACCTCTACCCAGCGATCGGCGCCGGGGCTGCGATCGCGTTCTTCCAGTCGCTGGAGAACTTCAACGTCACGCTGTTCACTCGCGGTTCAATGGATACGCTGACGGTCTACGTCTTCTCGCAAGTGCGCTCGGGGATCACGCCCACGATCAACGCGCTGGCGCTCTTGCTGATGCTTGTCACGGTTGTCGGCGCGGCGATCTATGAGACCTCGCGCCGCCGGCGTGTGGCGCGGGAGAATGAGATGCATGCGGCCTCCGAGGACTGATCCCTTCGATGAAGCTCGTCCGGCTCGAAACCTTCTCGACCCCCTTCGTTGGTTTTGTGCGGGCCACTGCCGAGACCGATGCCACCGGCTGGGGGCAGGTTTCGACCTATCAGTCTGATATTGCGTGTGAAATTTTCCACCGGCAGATCGCACCCCATGCGCTTGGGACCAACGCGCTTGATTTCGCGGACACGCTGAACCTGATCGGCGAGAAGGAACACAAGTTCCCCGGAAGCTACCTGCGCCGTGCGATGACGGGGCTCGACACCGCGCTCTGGGACCTGCGGGGCAAGGTCGAGGGCAAGCCGGTGACGGCGCTGATCGGCGGCAGCCCGGGCAGGGTCAGGACCTATGCCAGTTCGATGAAACGCGACATAACGCCTGAGGATGAAGCCAAGCGGTTCTTAAGGCTGCGTGATCAAAAGGGGTTCACCGCCTTCAAGTGGCGCGTCGGGCGGGAATGCGGGCGCGACCGGGACGAGTGGCCGGGGCGGACGGAAGAAGTTGTGCCGGTGGTGTCGAAGGCGCTCGGCTCGGGCATCGACAAGCTGGTGGATGCCAATTCCTGCTACACGCCGGCGAAGGCCATAATGGTCGGAAAACTGCTTCAGGATAATGGGATAGGACACTACGAAGAGCCCTGTCCGTACTGGGAATACGACCAGACGGCCGAGGTGCGGTCGGGGCTCGACCTGGACGTGGCGGGGGGGGAGCAGGATTGTGAGTATTCTAGCTGGCGGCTGATGTTCGAGCATCGGTCGGTGGATGTGGCCCAGCCGGACGTGATGTACATGGGCGGGCTAACGCGGACGCTGGAGGTCTGCCGGATGGCGGCGTCGTTCGGGCTGCCGGTGACGCCGCACGCGGCGAACTTGTCGCTGGTGACGATGTGCACGATGCATCTTCTTCGCGCCATCCCTAACCCCGGGAAATACCTCGAGTTTTCGATCGAGGGCTCGGACTACTACCCTTGGCAGGAGGGGCTGTTCCTGGGCGACCCCTACCATATCGAGGACGGCTGCGCGACGGTCACGGACGCTCCGGGCTGGGGAGTGGAGATCGACCCGGCCTGGCTGGAAAGGGCGGCCTACCGGGTGTCGGAAGCGGGCTGAAAGGCGCCGGCCGACCTGCCAGAAACCTGCCAGCAACCTGCCATATGATCGTATGGCTTTGGGTAAACGCGCCGTTAGCAAACGTCTCGTCCCGCCCCGAACACGGAACGCCCTCCCACTGCACCTTGGGGCGGAAACGCCGGGACGGCGGGCCTTCGAATTGCCGTCCGGACGCTGCCTCGGAGCGGCATCCGGATGCGGCGTCGACTCCGCATCTTCGCGTTCGCACGGCGCAAAGCCTCGGCGGCGCGTGAAACGGTGATCCGCCGATGACGCAGTGTGCAGGCGGCAGACGCCACATCGGGCCGGACAAGGCCTGCGAACTGCGATATCTCTTGAGGCGGGCGCGGCGCTTCGCTTCGCCCGTCGGGACCCCGCGCGAATCGGCGATGACGGCTGAAACGGAAAGCATCCTCTGGCTGCTCGTGCTTCTGCAGATCAAGCACGCGGTCGCTGATTTCTGCCTTCTGACCCCCTACATGCTCGCCAACCGGATGCGGTACGGCCACCCAGGCGGATTGGCGCATGTCGGCGTCCATCTGATCGGCACGGCGCTGGCGCTTACGATCCTGCGAACGCCCTTGCCGTTGACCGCCGCCCTTCTTATTGCCGAGGGGCTGTTCCATTACCACGTCGATTTCGCGAAGGCCCGCTGGGTAAAGCGAAGCGGCGTAACGCCGAAGGATGCGCTGTACTGGTACGCCTTCGGCGCCGACCAGGCGCTGCACCAACTGAGCTATCTGGCGATGGCCGCTTGGTGGGCGGTGGCCTGAACCGGGCCGGCGGCAGGCGCGTTAGTGGAGAGGTTCGCAGGAGCGGGCGCCGGGGCGAAGTCGGCGGCACGCGTTCCGATGCGATTGTAGAACGAGGCAAGGCCCGGTTCGACTGCGGCGGCGAGCGACCGGCATTCGGCCGCGAGGTCTTCGGACTTTGTGCCCTGCGACAACGAAGCGATCAGCCGCCCATGCGCTTCCGACAGTCTTCGGAAAGCCGGCGACGCGGCCATCGCCACATCGCCGGCCAGCACAGCGACCGGAATACGGCCCGAGACGCCCTTCAGGCCAACGCGGCCCGCCGGAAGCCAGGCAAGCCCGCCCGATGCCTCGGCGAGTTCTGTCGGAACGACGACGTCATAGGCGACATAGCGGCAGCTCGTTTCGATCCGCGAGGCGACGTTTACGGTCTCGCCAAGGGCGGAATAGTTGTACCGCTGGCGTGAGCCGATGTTGCCGACGCAGGCCTGACCCGAAGCGAGGCCGACGGCTAGGCGGATCGGCGCATTGCCGGCGCGTTCGCGCTCTTCGTTGAAAGCAAGGAGCGATTTCCTGATCCCCAGCGCTGCGCGGCAGCCGGCCGCCCGGTGATGGGGGTTGTCGATGGGCGCGTTCCAGAAGGCCATGATGGCATCGCCGATGAACTTGTCGATGGTGCCCTTCTCGGTCAGGATTTCGTCGGTCAGTCGGGTGAACAAGCCGTTCAGGACGGACACAAGCTGCTTGGCCGCCATGCTTTCGCTGAGCGGCGTGAACCCGACGATGTCGCAGAAGAGCACGGTGACGGTGCGGATTTCGCCGCCCAGGTCCAGCTTGTGGCCGCTGCGTTCGATCTCGCCCAGCACCTCGGGCGCGACGTAGTGCGAGAAAGATCGGCGGATCAGGCGCTTTTCGCGGTCGGCGATCACGAACTGGTAGCCCGCGAGGACGGTATAAACGGCGAGCCCCCCGGCGAGCGGAAAGGTCGCGTCGAAGAGAATGCCCTTGTAAGCGAATAGGTAGTAGCTGAACCCGAGTGTCAGGGACGAGGCCACGCCGCCCGCCACCATCGAGGAAAGTGGGCCGGCGAGCGACATCAGTGCGGTAACAAGCGCACAGAGGCAGAGGAAGGCAGCAAGCTCGAGCGCCTCGGTCAGGTCGCTGCGGGTCAGGTAGGTGCCGGCGAGTATCTGCTCGATGATCTGGGCATGGATCGACACGCCCGGCACGTTTTGGCCGAGCGGCGTGCTGCGGATGTCGAGCAGCCCAACCGCCGAGGTGCCGACAAGGACGATATGGCCTTCGAGTTGCGCCCTGAGACCGGGGTCGTCGGCCTTGTCGAGCACGTCGGCGGCAGAGACATAGAGCGAAGGATCGTCAGGCCGGTAGCGGACCCAGATCTCGCCGCGGCTGTTGGTAGGAACCTCGAATTCTCCGATTCCGACGGACTGGACGACGCCGGAAACGCCGGTCACGCCGGTGACGCGGTAGGTGGTTTCGCCCATGGCGACGCGCAGCGCCTCGATCGAAAGCGCGGGCAGGACGCCGCCTTCGCCTTTCCACATCAGCGGCACGACGCGGACGATGTTGGACGCTTCTTCTGGGCTGACCGAGACCGAGCCTTCACCGGCGGCGGCGGTTTCAAGGACCGGGACGATCCGGGTAAGGCCCCGGAACACCGGCAGGCCCGAGGTTGGGCTTTCGCCAAGCTCGGCGATCCCAGCTTTGCTGTAGCTCACGGATGCCGAGGCGCCTACCGTTTCGGCGCGACCGAGCACGACCGGAAAGGTCCGCATCGCGTCGGCGAAAATGAGATCATTGTTCATCCCTGCGAGCGCGCCCGAGACCGAGGGGTCGGTTATCGCGCGGTAGCGGGGGTCGATCAGCAAGCGGGACGGCGACATGCGGTCGGGTTCAGGGAAAAGCACGTCGAAGGCGATGACGGCCACCCCATAGCCGGCGAGCCTGTCGATCAGGTCGGCCATCATGGTGCGCGGCCAGGGCCACTGGCCGAGGCGCTCCAGCGACTCTTCGTCGATGTCGACAACCTTGACCGGCAGGTCCGCATCCTGCCGGGGCGCGATGCGCTGAAGGTAGTCGAAGTAGATTTCGCGCAACCCCTGGACCGGCGCCGGGTCAAGAAGTCGCGCAAAGCCGAGGGCGGCGACCATCGCCATGCCGATGAGGAAGAAGACGACTCGCCGCATCGGGTCAGGCGCGCCGGGGCGTGGTTTGGGGTGCCTCCATCAGATCGGAGGCGACGGAGGCGTGGGTGCGGCGACGGGCCTGTCGTTCCGATCGGCCGGGGCGGACTGGCTGGCGCGGTCCAGAACCCGGCCGACCCCGTCACCGCAGCGTTCCAGCGGCTGGTGAAAGGCAACCTGCAGCTTTCCCTGCTTGACGATCAGGGGGAAGCGCCCGGCCAGGAGACGGCCCTTCTGGAAGTCGCCCTCAGTCTGCGTGATCTTGCCGAACGAGGTCGCGGTTACCGTCTGGCAGGCATTGGTGACCCGGACGCAGCCTTCGTTCGAGCAGAAATCCACCGCACCACTGAAGAGCACGAGGTCGGTGCGGCGGTTGCGGCGGAGCGCGACGTCGAAGGCGGTGCCGCGGATGCCCATCGTCGCGGTGGGCGTGCTGATCGAATAGGCGGATTTCGGGCTTTTGCCGGTGATGAAGCGCATGCTGCCGCTGACAGCGCTGACCGCAAAGCGACTGGCGCGGGTGCTGGAGCGCATCAGGACTTCGTCGATGACCAGTTTGGATCGCGGTCCGATGGCGATCTTGGTGCCGTCGTCGAAAAGGAGTTGCGCGCTGCCCGCACCGTCGGTTTCGATCACGTCCTTCATCGATATCCGCATGTCGGGGGCAAGGCGGCTTCTGCCCTCGGCGCCAGTGATCCAAGCGCCGCGCTGAAGCGCCACGACCCCGCCGACCTCTTTTGCCGGAGCGGAGACTGGCAGCAACAACAACGAGATAGCCCCGAGAAGGCGAAACAGTCGCATCGTTCCCCCGCCCTTCGCCGAACTGACCTTGCGCCTTCGGATTGGCGGCTCCGGGCAGCGTCGAAGCAATTCATCCCAAACACGGCGCAATATCTGCCTGAATTTCACGCTTCGCAAGAAAGAGACTTGATTGTCATGGATTTAGACCGTCTCTCAGCGGGAAACGGCGGCAAATGCCCGGATTCAGTCAACTCGGGCCGCCGTGCAAGCCATGCTTGCCGCCCGACCGGTTGCCGCTAGGGAAGGTCAGGGAGAAACAAAGTCGGCATGGGTGGCCGAATCAGAGGACGGGATTCGGCAAAGGACGGCCCTCGAAATGTGCCGCGAGGTTCTCGCGCATGACCCGACCCATCGACTTGCGCGCCTCGACCGTGGCCGAGCCCATGTGGGGTTGCAGCACGACATTCGGGAGCGAGAAGAACCGGGGGTCGATGTGCGGTTCGTTGGGGAACACATCCAGCGCCGCACCGCCGATCCGCCTTTCGGCAAGGGCGGCGATCAGGGCCTCTTCGTCGATGTTGCTGCCCCGGCTGACGTTGACCAGAAGCCCGCCGGGCCCCAGCGCATCAAGGACGGAGCGTCCGACGATGCTGCGCGTGTCGGCGTTGGCCGAGAGTGTGACGAACAGCGCATCGGAGCGGGTGGCGAGTTCTTCGGGGGTGGGACAGAACTCCCAGGAGACATCCGTCTTAGGCGCGCGTGAAGAATAGGCGATGATCATGCCGAAGGCTTCCAGACGCCGCGCGAGGCTTCGTCCGATCTGTCCCAGGCCAAGGATACCCGCGCGCATCCCCGTCACGCGGCGGGTGAGGGGGAAGTGGCCGTCGGATACCCAGCGGCCGTCCCGGGCGTAACGCTCCGCCTCGGACATCCGGCGGGAAAGGACTAGGAGGAGGCCGAGCGCCAGTTCCGCCACGTCTTCTGTCAGGACCCCCGGAGTGGTAGTGACGCGGATGCCGCGTTCCCGGCAGGCGGCGGTGTTGACGCCATCGTAGCCGACGCCGTAGACCGAGACGATTTCGAGGTTCGGGCAGGCGGCGATCAGGTCGGCCTTCGCCCCGATATCGCCCCGGGTCGCGATCGCCCGGATGCGCGGCCCGACGAGGGCGAGGTCGACGCGCTGGTCCGGCGTGGCCAGATGCCTATGGACGACATAGGCCTGTCCGAACGCGTCGAGGTCCCAATCCGGGTAGTGGCCGACCAGCAGAAGGTCGGGCTTCGTCGCGGCGTCCGGCATGATCACGCGCTCCCTTGTCAGGCTGCCGGGGGCAGCCAAGCCGAGGCGGAGCGATTTGTCGAGAAGGGACATCCGGGCACCCTTGGAGCGCGAAGGCCGCGCAAATGTGCGCAGCCCTTCGTTTCGTGTCTGCCTGCGGAAACCGGCGGTCGGGGGCGTGCCCTGCACGGCCGCCCCGCGATGCGCGGGACGGGGATTACGCCAGGATTGTGGCTGCCGCGAGCCGGGCCCGGCTGGAGATGAAGGTGACCTTTTCGTGGCGGTCCGATGACCGGTGGCGCGCGCCGGCACCATGCCGGGAGGTGCCATTCGGAAGGTTGGCGAGGGCGTTGTTGCGACCGATGCGGGCTTTTTCCAGGAGAGACGTCATTTTGTGGTTCCTCAGTTTGTTTGAACAAGCACTGGGTTAACCGCCACAATCTTTACTTCCCCTTAACCATCCACCTCGGAATTGACCGCAAAAAGGCACAGATGTGCGCGGATTGGGTCAACATTAAGGTTTTTTCAAGACAACCTGCAGTTGCAGGAATGGGTGCGTTCTCGCTTCGGAAACAAGAGTCGCGGCCCTATAG
>JBJXFU010000043.1:0-36855 GCA_046155885.1 Paracoccaceae bacterium | reverse complement strand
CCAAGCACCTCGGCGAGGCGCGCGAAGGCACCTCCGGGTCCACCGGGAGAGGCCTCCGCCAGGAAGGTGTCCAGCCCGCCGAACACCGCGATCGCCCGGTCTGTCGCCGGGTCGGACCCCGGGGCGTAAAGCCCCGCCTGAAGGATTAGTTCCGCCCGCTCATAGGTCATCAGCATCCGCCGGGCATCCGCGATCAGCGCGTTCTCGCCCTTTGATGCCGCTTTCGGCAGCGACCGCGAAACCGAACGCGGCACATCCACCGCCGGGAAGCGCCCCCGTTCGGCTATGGCGCGGTCCAGCACGACATGGCCGTCGAGCGTGCCGCGAAGGATATCTGCCACCGGCTCGTCCATGTCCGACCCCGCCACCAGCACGCTGAAAACCGCCGTTATGTCGCCGCAGGCCAGGTCGTCCCGGCCCGGCCCGGCCCGCTCGGCCAAAGCCATGACCTCATGCGCGGTCGAGGGCGGAAATCCGCGCAGCGACGCGTTTTCCCCTGCCGCGAGCGCGATTTCCCGGTGCGCCTCGGCGAAGCGGGTCACGGAATCGGCAAGCAGCAGGACGTGCATCCCCCGGTCGCGGAAGAACTCGGCCACTGCCAGCGCCGCCCAGGCGCAGCGCCGGCGCACGATCGCCGACTGATCCGATGTCGCGACCACCAGTACCGCCCGCGCCAGCCCCTCGGGCCCCAGCGTTTCCTCGACGAATTCCCGCACCTCGCGCCCGCGTTCGCCGATCAGCGCGATCACCACCAGGTCGGCTTCGACCCCCCTTGCGAAACGTGCCAGAAGCGAGGACTTGCCGACGCCCGATCCGGCGAAAAGCCCGATGCGCTGGCCTCGCGCAATGGGAAGCAATGTATCGAAGACCGCCGTTCCCGTGGCCAGCCGGGCCCCGACTCTGCGCCGCCCGGCGGCCGGCGGCGGCGCCGACCGAACGGGGCTGACCACCCCTCCACGGGAAAGCGGGCGGCCGTCGAGCGGGCGGCCGAAGGGGTCGATCATCCGGCCGATCCAGCCTACGGCCGGAGCGAAACCGTCGGACCCCAGAAGCTCGACCGCATCCGACATGCAGACCCGCGAAAGCGATGCGTCCGAAAGCACGACCGCGCCGTCTTGCCGGACGGCTACGACTTCACCCTCTGACGGGCCGGACTCTGAGTTCACCCGCACACGATCACCCAGCCGGGTCCGCCTGGGCAGGCCACTGACGGTGAACCGGCCCGCTTCGACCCCGGTCACGCGCCCGATCGGCCGGACCGCGGCCGCCAAGCCGATTCCGGACCTCAGCGCGTCGAGCGATCGGATAGGCATGGGCGGTGGTCCCTTCCGTCGAATTCCAGGTCTTACCGTTTCTAAAGGAATCGCGGTTAAGGCTTGCTTGAAGCTGATCGGAGGAGAATCCCCGATGTTCGGAAAACCGCATACCATGGAGATGGCGGGCGCGCTGTCGGTGCATGCCGCAGGGCGCCAGGCGGCGATCGCGCGCAACATCGCCAATGCCGATACCCCCGGCTACCGGACGACGGATGCCGTACCGTTCGGTGAAACCTATCGCGAAGCTACTTCGGGGATGCGGGCCACCCGGTCCGGTCATCTCGGCGCCGGTGACAGTCCGGCGGGCGCGGAACTGGTCGACAGGCCGGCTCTCGGGGCGATGTCGCCGAACCGCAACAACGTCTCGCTCGAAGCTGAAATGGTAGCCGCAGCCGAAGTCCGGCGGGAAAACGACCTCGCACTGGCGGTCTACCGCTCGTCGCTCGACATCCTTCGGTCGAGCCTCGGGCGTCGCTGAAAGGGCCTGATGAATGGATATCCTCGGTTCCAGCCTCGCAGTCGCTGCAAGCGGAATGGAGGCGCAGGCGGTGCGCCTCCGCCATCTGTCGGAGAATATTGCCAACGCCGACACCCCAGGCTACCGGCGAAAGATGATCGGCTTCGAACCGGCCGAAGGGGAAGGTGTCACGCCAGGCATGGTCGAACCCGGCAGGGTCGAACTCGACCGCCGCACGCTCGCCCGCATCTACGACCCGGCTAGCCCGCTGGCCAACGGGGAAGGCTATTACGACGGCTCCAACGTCGACATCGTTACCGAGATAGCCGACGCGCGCGAGGCCCAGCGCAGCTACGAAGCCAACCTCCGGATGTTCGAACAGACGCGGCAGATGACGCAGAGCCTGTTCGAACTTCTGCGGCGCTGATCAAGGGGGCTTTCATGGATATCAGGTCGGCACTTGCCGGAATCGGCTACAGCCAGGCCCGCGGAGGGATTTCGCCGGGTGGCGTCGCTGCAGGCGGGGATTCGGGCCGCCAGACGGCCGGCGAGCTCGGCGCGGGCGGCATCGGGGCGGGCGGCATCGGGGCGGGCGGCGCCATCACGGGATTTGCCAGGGACTTCGCCGATACCCTGCGCCAGGGCGAAGCGACGGCGATCAAGGCGATGCAGGGCGGAGCCGACCCGCATGCGCTGGTCCTGGCGCTGGCCGAAAGCCAGCTCGCGGTCGAAACCGCTGTGACGCTCCGCGACAAGGTGGTGGAAGCCTACCAGGAAATCCTGCGGATGCCGGTGTAGCGATGGACGATACGGTGATCTTCGAACTGCTTCGCCAGGCGCTCTGGATATCGGTGGCAGTCTCGGCGCCGATGCTGATCGTGGCACTGGTCGCGGGTTTGGTGATCGGGCTTCTGCAGGCGCTGACCTCGGTGCAGGAAATGACGCTGACTTTTGTCCCGAAGGTCGGCGCGATGCTTCTCGCCTACTGGCTCTCGATGTCCTTCATGACCGGGATGATGGTCGATTTCTTCAAGACCGGGATCATCCCGGCGATTGTGGCGGGGTGATCCGTGGATAACGCGGGCTATGTGGCGCTGAGCCGCCAGAGCGGGCTCGAAGGCGAGATGCGCGCCATCGCCAACAACATCGCGAACATGTCGACAACCGGGTTCCGCAAAGAGGGCGTGATCTTCTCCGAGTTTGTCCGCGGGCTCGACCGCGGCGACGCCTCGCTGTCGATCGCCCGTGCCGCGGGCCGCAGCATCGACCTGACGCAGGGCGTGCTGGCGCAGACCGGCGGGGTCTACGATTTCGCCATCGAGGGCGAAGGCTTCTTCATGATCGCAGCCCCTTCCGGCAATGAACTCACCCGGTCCGGCGCCTTCACCCTTGCGCCGGACGGCGGCATCGTCACCGCCGAAGGCTTCCCCGTACTCGACCAGGGAAGCGCGCCGCTGCAGATCGACCCCGCGCGCGGGCCGATCGCGGTTTCGCCAGACGGGACCGTCAGCCAGGGTGGCCAGCCGGTGGCACAGCTCGGCCTCTTCGCTCCGGCCTCTCCCGGCGACCTGCGCCACACCACCGGCACGCGGTTCTCGGCGGGCCCCGAACCGCAGCCGGCACAGGGTGCCCGCGTCTTTCAGGGTTTCCTTGAAGGCTCGAACGTCAACCCGGTGGAAGAGATCGCTCGCATGATCGAGGTGCAGCGCGCCTACGAAATGGGACAGGGCTTCCTCGACCGCGAGGATCAGCGCATCCGCGCCGTCCTCCAGTCCATGGCACGATAGGGGAATACCGATGCGCGCGCTTCAGATCGCGGCCACGGGCATGAGCGCGCAGCAGATGCGCGTCGAGGTGATCTCGAACAATCTCGCGAACATGTCGACTACCGGCTACAACGCCCGCCGGGCCGAGTTCGCCGATCTTCAATACCAGCAGCTTTCCCGCCCCGGCGCGATCAGCGCCAGCGACGGCACGATGATCCCGACTGGCGTGCAGATGGGCCTGGGCGTCCGGCCCGCTGCCGTTTCGGTTAGCATCGCGCAAGGCTCCCTGTCGAACACTGGCGGCGACCTCGACCTTGCCATCGAGGGGGCGGGCTATCTGGAGGTGACGCTGCCGTCCGGCGTTTCGGGCTACACCCGCGACGGCAGTCTGAAACGGTCGGCCGAAGGCGTGATCGTCACCTCGGACGGGCACGAGGTGTTGCCCGGCATCACCATTCCGGCGGACGCCCGTTCGCTCGCCATCAACGCCTCGGGCGAGGTCTACGCATATTTCAACACCCGCCCCGACCCGGTGCTTCTGGGGCAGTTCACGCTTGCCACCTTTCCGAACGAAAAGGGACTCGAAGCCACCGGCTCCAATCTGTTCCTCGAAACCTCAGCCTCCGGCGCGCCGACGGTCTCAGTGCCCGGGCAGAACGGCGCGGGGACGCTTCGCCAGGGCTATCTCGAGGACAGTTCCGTGGACCCGGTGCGCGAGATCACCGAACTGATCGAGGCGCAGCGCGGCTACGAACTGAACGCCAAGGTCATCACTGCCGCCGATCAGATGCTCGGCGCCACCACACAGATCCGATGATTCGCGGCGGGCCCTTTCTTGCCGCGTGCAAAGCCGTAGTCGCGTTTCTTGCCGCGTCGCTCGACCCGGCGCCGGCTTTGGCCGACGGCATCGTCGCCGCGCGTACTGTCAGGGCAGGAAGCGTGATCGCGGCCGAAGATCTTCGCATTGCTCCCGGCCCGGTTGCGGGTGCAGTGGCGACAGCCGCCGACGCGCTCGGGCGCGAGGCGCGAGTCACGCTTTTCGTCGGCCGCCCGGTCAGGCTCGGCGATCTGACCGCACCCACCCTTGTCGGGCGGAACGCGATGGTCACGCTTGTCTACCGGAAGGCCGGGCTGGAAATCCGTGTCGCCGGCCGTGCGCTCGGCCGTGCCGGGGCAGGCGAAGCGGTGCGGGTGCTGAACGTGAATTCGCACGCCGCCGTCACCGGTCTTGTCGCCGCCGACGGCAGCGTGATCGTCGCGAACAACTAGGAACATGCCGATGCACCCCACCCGTCTTGCCGCGGTTCTTCTGCTCGCCCTTTCGATCGCCGCGTGCGGCCGGCTCGCCGGCGTCGGCAAGGCTCCGGCCTTTAGCCCGGTCGAATCCGGCAACGAATACTACGCGATGACCAGCTCTCCGTTCGACGCTACCGGGTCCGCCTGGGGCTCTTCCGCCTCGCTCTGGTCCGGCCAACCCGATTCGCTTCTCGGTGACCGCCGGGCAGGGGCACGCGGCGATATCCTGACCGTGGTCATCGAAATCAACGACAAGGCCCAGATATCCAACACATCGGCGCGCAACCGGGCCGGGTCCGAAAGAATGGGCATCCCGTCGCTCTTCGGCATCCCGCAACGTCTGGGCGGCCTTCTTCCGGAAGGGCAGAGCTTCGATCCCGCCGTCTCGGCATCGTCGGCATCGAGCTACCAGGGCAGCGGAACGGTGCAGCGGCAGGAGCAGCTGACGCTGCGCATCGCCGCGACAGTGACCGAGACGCTGCCGAACGGCATCCTGCGGATCGAAGGCACGCAGGAGGTGCGGGTCAACGGCGAACTGCGCGAGCTGTTGGTCTCGGGCTTCGTCCGGCCCGAGGACGTCTCGCGCCAGAACGAGATCGCCTATGACAAGATCGCGGGCGCACGGATCTCGTATGGCGGGCGGGGCCAAGTCTCGTCGGCGCAATCCCCGCGCTACGGGCAGGAGGCGGTGAATGCGGTATTGCCGTTCTGAGGCATCATGCTGCGCCTGCTGATCCCAATCCTACTTGCCATTGCCGGCCTTGGAGGCGGCATCGGGGCGGGCGTCATGCTGCGCCCCGATCCGGATGCCGCGGTTTCGGGGCCCTGCGGCGAGGCCCCGGAGGCAGGGGGCGGTGGCAGCGGCGAGAAGGCGGGAAAGGACGGCGCGCATGGTGGGGCGGAGGGCAGCGCCAAGGCCAAGGGCGCGAACGAAGACGCGGGCGAAGAGGATGGAGAGCACGAATATGTCAAGCTCAACAACCAGTTCGTCGTTCCGGTCGTGGAGGGCGGTCAGGTCGTGTCACTTGTCATCATGTCGCTCAGTCTGGAGGTGAAGGCCGGGGTGACAGAAGAGGTCTATTCGCGCGAACCGAAATTGCGCGACCGGTTCCTCGAGGTGCTTTTCGCCCACGCCAATGCCGGCGGCTTCGCGGGCACCTTCACCGAGTCCTCCAACATGGGCGATCTGCGCGCCGCGCTCCTCGAAGTGGCGGAAGGGACGCTGGGCGAGCGGGTGACGGATGTGCTGATCACCGATATCGTGCGTCAGGACAGCTGACCCCTGGCCGGGGGTCGGGCCGCCCCGGCCGGGCTTCGCGGTCAATGGACCGGCTGACCGCAGGATATCTGACCCGGGCGCGCGTCCGTTCGGACCAAAGCCGAGCCGGGCGCGGCAAAGAGCGCCGCCGCTTCGCCGCCAAACTGCGGGCGAGAACGGCGCCATCCGGTACCCCCTAGGTAGGGCGATCGAAGCTGAGCGCTCGCGCCGCCACCTCCGGGCAACCCGTTCCGCCCGGTCAGCCTCCGCCCCTCTTCGCCTCGCGAGCTCGTGCAGCCTTCCGGCGCGCCCGTGCGGCGAGTACGTCGAGCGCAGCGGCACGACCGAAGGAACGTCCCGCAACAGCTTTCGCCTCGCTCCAGCGCGCCGCCGCCCGCGCCGCCGAGATCGACGCCTCGGCCTGGGCCGTGGCGAGCGCCGCCGCATGACGTTCCGCCATGGCGCGGGCCGCCGGATCGGCGATGTCGGTGGCGGCCCTCAGCGCGGCGAGCCGCCGTG
This sequence comes from Paracoccaceae bacterium, assembly GCA_046155885.1. Taxonomy (GTDB): domain Bacteria; phylum Pseudomonadota; class Alphaproteobacteria; order Rhodobacterales; family Rhodobacteraceae; genus JAOADN01. The sequence continues at coordinate 30,243 of JBJXFU010000043.1, read as the reverse complement.
CGTCGATTGTCCGCCGCTCCGCTTCGGCCATCTCGCGCGCGGCTGCGGCCAGCCTGAGCCGCGCCAGATCGACTTCGCGGATCGTCCCGGCCAGCCTGCGAAGCGTTTCGGGGTAACGCCTGTCGGTCACCGCGTCACCCCCCTCTGGTCCGGGCACGGCGCCGCATGTCCTCGGCGAAGCGGATCGCCACCGCAACCGCCCGGTAGTGCTCGGGCCGGATCTCCTGACCGACCGGGACTGTCGCGTAAAGCGCGCGCGCGGTGGCGGGGTCGCTGCGGACCGGCACCCCTGCGGCGAAGGCGATTTCCCGGATCCGGCGGGCGGTCTCGTCGACGCCCTTCGCGACGCAGACCGGGGCCTGCCGCGAACCCCGCGACCAGGCGAGAGCCACCGCGAAGTGTGTCGGGTTCACGATCACCACGTCGGCCTTCGGCACGTCCGCCATGGCGCGGCTCAGCGCCACCTCCTCGGCCCGTCGCCGGCGTATGCCACGGAGGTGCGGGTCGCCTTCGGAGTCGCGCAGCTCTTCGACAAGCTCCTGCCGCGACATGCGGTTCCGCCGCAGCCGCAGGACCCATTGCAGCAGGTAGTCCGCCGAGCCAAGGGCCACTTCCAGAGCCAGGATCGTGCCAAGGAACGCGCAGGCCAGCCAGACAAGTTCGGCGACAGCCTGCGCGGGCGGCAGCATCTGGGCGCCGAGGATCAGGTCGATGCGACCGAAGAGAAACGCGCCCAGCGCCACCGAGACCAGCACGAGCTTCGCGGCGCTCCGCGCGAAATGCGCCAGACCTTCCGGCCCGAACCTGTGTTTGGCCTGCGCCACGGGATCGATGCGCGACAGCCGGGGTACGATCCGATCGGTCGCAAAGACCAGCGCGCGCTGCAGAAGAAGCGCGACGATTGCGCCCGCGGCGGGCAGCAGGAATAGCGCCGCCATCGGCGCGAGCGCGGCGAAGACATAGCCGGAGAGGACCGGGCGGTCGGCCTGAAAGACCTGCTCGGCCAGCCGGTCCGCATTGCCGAGGCCCGCCGCCGCGACGCTGCCGGACCGGGTCACGATCCATCCGCCCATCGCCGCGAACGTCAGAAGCAGGCAGCCCAGCGTCGCGGCCGAGGTGAGTTCGTGTGACTGAATCACATCGCCCTCCGCCCGTGCCTTCTCGAGCTTTCGCTGGGTGGGCTCGTGATCGCGTGTGGTGTCGTCGCCCGCGCTCAAGGAACGCCCGCCTCCTCCCCCGGTGCCGCACCGAGTGGATCGGCCAAGACCGCCTGAGAAGCCGCCGTCCAGACCGCCAACCCGGTCGGCAGCGCCAGCGTCATCAATGCCAGCGCCGCCAGACTGAGAGCCGGCGCCCCCACCAGGGAAAGCAAGAGCTGCGGCATGGCGCGGTTGATCACTCCGATCGCGAGATTGTAGACGAGCGCGCCGGCCAGGAACGGCAGCGCTATCGAGAACGCGACCGCGAGCGCCGAATCCGCGTGGCCGAGCGCCCAGACGAGCTGCGCCGCAGCGTCGGGGAAATGCCCCGGCGGCAGGACGGAGTAGGACAGGATCAGCGCCTGCGCGACCTGTACATGCAGTCCCGCCAGGGTGGCGAGTGTGAGGCCGGCGGCCACCATCAGATGCGAAGCGGCCGGCATCGGCTCGGCGCCCGGCACCCCGTAGGACTGCGCGAGCGCGGTGGCCTGTGCGACGATCGTGCCGGCGATCACCAGGGCGATCACGGCGAGCCGCAGCACGAACCCGAGCGCCAGACCGGTCGCGGTTTCAGTCAGCATCAGCCCCAGAGCATCGGCGTTGCCGGTCGAGCCGGGCCCGAACGCGGGCGCGGCAGCGGGTGCGGTGACCAGCGTGAAGGCCAGCGCCACAGCGAGGCGCACACGCCGCGGCACCGCGATGTCGCCGAAGGCGGGCAGCAGCAGGATCGCCGTGCCGACCCTGAGAAAGACCAGAAGACCGGTAAGCCCGGCTTCGCGCAGCGCCTCTATCGCCTCCGGCGGGATCGCGATCACGGGCCCACCAGCCCGACGATCGACGGGCGCGCATCCAGCCCGATCTCGTCGAAAGAAAGGACCGGCGCGGAGATCCCCTTGGCGGCGAGGACGGCATGCAGGAAGCGCCGACGCCGGGCGAGCGTGATCACCGCCGGCAAGATGCCGCGTTCGGCGGCGCGCGCGACCCGGTCCGAAATGCCGGCGGCGAGGCGGTTGAAAAGTTCGGGCGGCAGCGCGACGTCCGTCTGGCCGCGCTCGCCTTCCACCTGGTGGGTCGTGAAGGCGTCTTCCCACTCGGGCGCCAGTTGCACCAGCGGCAGGGTGCCGTCATCGCGCCGGATCTCGGCCACCAGCTGGAAGCCGAGTCGCCGCCGGACATGTTCACAGATCGCCTCGGCATTGCCGCTGCCGCGGGCTTCCGCCACCGCCTCTAGGATCAGGGGCAGGTTGCGGATCGAAACGCGTTCCTCCAGCAGAAGCCGCAGCACGGCGAGCAGCAGGTCGACCGGTACCTTGTCGGGAATGATCTCGTCGAGAAGCCGCCGGTTCGATTCGGCGCGGGCCGGGTCCGACACCGACCCGAGTTCGGCCAGAAGCCGGCGCAGGCCGCGCAGCGACAAAAGCCGCGGCAGGTTGCGGCGGGCGACCTCGAGCAGATGGGTGGCCAATACCTCAGGCGGGCCGACCACCGTCGCCCCGGCCAGCGTGGCCCGGTCCTGGTCGGCCGGCGAGATCCAGCGCGCCGGTGCGCCGTAGACCGGTTCGCGCACATCGCTGCCGGACGGCAACGCTGCGGCCCCGGCGGTCTGCAGCGCCAGCATCCGTCCCGGTACCACGCGGTCGCGGGCCTGTTCGGCTCCGAGGATGCGGATGCGGTAAGACCCCGGCGGCAGAAGCGCGTCGTCTGTCAGACGGATCTCGGGAAGGACGACGCCGTAGGTCTGGGCGAAGTGGTTGCGCATGTTGCCGATCCGCGCGTCCAGCCCGGTGGCTGGGTCCAGCACCATACCGATCAGATCGGGCGCGAACTCCACATGGATGTCGTCAAGGTCGATCAGGTCGCCGATCGGCTTGCGGGCCGGCGGAGCCTTGGCGGGTGCGGCGGCGGCGCGGTCCCTGGCTTCGTTCCGCCGCGTCGAACGGAGTGCGCCGGCCCCCAGGATGACGGCCGCAGCCATGAACGGCAAGAAGGGCATACCCGGCGCGAACGCAAGTAAGGCCATCAGCGCGGCCACCGTACCCAGAGCCGCCGGATACCGGCCGAACTGGCGGAACATCTCGAAGTCCGCCGAGCCGCGTGCGCCCCCTCGCGCCAGCAGAAGCGCTGCCGCGATCGAGATGATCACAGCGGGAATCTGGCCGACCAGCCCGTCGCCGACGGTCAGGATCGCATAGGTCTCGAGCGCACGGGCGAACTCCATGTCATGGACCAGCACGCCGATCAGCAGCCCCACCGTGATGTTCAGCACAGTGATCAGCAGCCCCGCGATCGCGTCGCCCTTGACGAACTTCGAAGCCCCGTCGAGCGAGCCGAAAAAGGTCGTCTCGGCCTGCTCGCGCTCGCGCCGCGCCTTCGCCTCGGCATGGTCGATGGCGCCCGCGTTCATGTCGCTGTCGATGGCGAGCTGCCGGCCGGGCATCCCGTCGAGCGCGAAACGCGCGCTGACCTCGGCCATGCGGCCTGCGCCCTTGGTGATGACGATGAAGTTGACGATCATCAGCACCACGAAGATGACCAACCCGATTACCAGCGAGCCCGACATGATGAACATGGCGAAGCCCTCGATCACCTCACCGGCCGCGTCGGTGCCGGTATGTCCCTCGCCGATGATCAGCTTCGTCGAAGACACGTTGAGCGCGAGCCTCAGGATCAGCGAGGCCAGAAGCACGGTGGGAAAGGCCGAGAAGTCCAGCGGGCGCTCGATGAAGAGAGTGACCGTGAAGATCAGGATCGCCAGCGCGAAGGATGCCGCCAGGCCCACGTCGAGCAGCCAGGACGGCACCGGCAGGATCATCATGACGATGACGGCCATCAGCGCCACCGCCAGTAGCACGGTGGGCTTGAAGACCGCGGACATCAGCGATGATGGTGAGGCGCGCCCGAAAGATGCGGCAGTACCGGACGCCACTCAGAGATCTCCTGCCGGGACGGGTACCGCGGCTTCGCCGGTCCCCGCGAAGAGTGCCGGACCCGCTGCGGCGCCGATCGGCACGAGCGACCCAAGGGCAGGGGCGGCGGGTCCGGCCGACCGCAGCAGCGGATAGCGGTTGACGCGTGGCACCGGCGGTCGTGCGCCCGTCGCCGGATCGCCACCGAGGGCGGCCACGATGTCCGGAATCTCCGGGATGCCGGGCGCCGCGACGGCCGGGGCCTCCGTCCGAACCGGGGCGGCACCCGTGAGGCGGGCAAGGAAGCGCTCGAACCGGGTCCGATAGCGGTCGGCATAGAACGGGGTGCGCGAATGATAGGCCCCGGCGGCCGCGCTCCAGTCGCCGAGTTCGGCATGCAGGCGCCGCATGAAGTTCGCGGCATAGCGGGCATTGGCTTCGGGTTCGAACATCTGGTCGATCGAGGCGAAGCCTTGCCCGTGCCATTTGTAGTTTATCTGGAAGCAACCGACATCGAAGCTCCGCGCGCCGCGCCGGTACTCGGCGTCGACAAAGGCGCGTGCCTCGTCCGGGGTGTCGAACCAGACGCCATTGCCCTCCATGTTGACGGTCCAGGGCCACGGCCGGATCGAGCCCTCGCGCCTGTGGCCGGTCTCGGTCAGCGAAATGGCGCGGAGAACCTCGACCGGAACGCCGGTTTCGGCCGAGGCGAGGTTCGCCGCCCGGTCGCAGAGATCGGATTCATCACCGCTGGCCGACGACGGCGGCGGGAAGCCAAGAAACAGATAAAGCGCCGCGAGGATTGAAAAGTGGCGCCTCCTGGTCCTGCCCGCGCGCCGACCTTCCTGCCGGCCCGCATCGGTAAGGACGGCCGCCCCGGTTGGCCTCCCGGCGCACCGCATTCTGTTCGGGCCAGGTTCCGAATCGGTGTGCGGACTGGGTGGTGCGCCCGTCCGATCATCGGTTCGCGGGCGCGAGCGCAGGCCAGACCACAGGCCCGAACGGCGATCTTTCCGCCGGCCAGCCCACAGGTCCGCAGCCGAGCCTATCCGCAGGTCCGTCCCGACGCGCGCCCGGTGCTCGCCCGGCCCGCCGACGTACCCTCGCAGCCAATACCCCGGCGCGCTTGCGCAGGAGAAGTTGCGAGACGCCATTCTGGCCCCCTTCGCTCGGTGTCGTTTTCTGGGTTACGGCCTCGGCCTTGAGATTTGGTAACCGAAGACCGGATTCCCGGCGCCCGTGGCGGAATACACCGTTACCTTGCTGCCTATCCGCCCGCGGGAGGTGCCGCCGATCCCCCAAGCGCGCCGAGAATCCGCTCTCTCGCCACGCGGCTTTCGTCGAGCAGCCTGCGCCCCTCGGCGAGCGATCCCGATGGAGCCGGCGCGTCGGCAGGCCTCGCGGCCGGGTCGGCCGGCGCCGTTGGCCCGGAACCCGCGCCCGGCGGATCGAGCAGGGCGTTGGCGCGATCCCTCAGATCGGCGGCATCCGGGCCGTCCAAACCCTGAAGCGCCGCAAGCGCGGCCTCGGGCCGCAGATCACGCAGCGTCGCCTCGGCAAGGATCAGCCGTCCGGCCCGGTCCGCGCGCCCGTCATCGCCCAGAAGGGACGCCACCTCGTCCGAAAAGCCAAGCCGCGCAAGCCGAAGACTCAGCGCCCTGCGTTCCGGAAGCCCGGCTTCCGAAGCGGCGATGTCGGCGCGTCGCCGGAAGTAGAGGGCGGCGAACGCGCCATCGTCGGCAAAGGTGGCAAGGCGGCCGGCAAGGTCGCCCAGGGCAGGGCGGAAATCGGCCTCGGGCGCGTCAGCGCGGTGCTGGTCGAGGGCGGCGAACGCCGCCGCAAGATCGCCGCCCGCCGCGATGGCGAGTGTATGCGCCGAGGCCAGCCGCAGGCCCGTGGCACTGCCCCTGAGCTCGAAGGCCAAGGCCGCCGCAGTGTCGATGACGGCCGGGTCAACGGGCTTGCCGTGTGCCAGCGCGGTCTCGATGGCGACGGCCACGGCTTCCGGCGCTTCGGGGTCGTTGGTTCCGATCGCCTGGGCAAGATCGGCCAGCGCGGGTTCGATCCGCCGCCGCTCAAGATCGATCCGCGCCGAGACCAGGTCGAAAGCAGCTCCGTGCGGCTTGGGCAGCCGGCGGATCGCCTCGACCACGCTTTCGGCTAGCTGAAGATCGCCCGCGGCCAGCAGCCGTTCGGCCAATGGCGGGCCCAGCAGGCGCCTCAGATGCGGCGGCAGCGACGACAGATGTCGGGCGGCGGCGCGTCCGTCGAAGCGCGAAGCCGCTCCGGGCGGCGTCGCCAGCGCAACCCAGAGCGCGGTCTTCCCTCCGCAGCCCGTCAGATCGGCCAGTCCGGGTGGCGGGCTTTCGCCTTCCAATATCGCGGACAGTCCGCGCAGATAGGGGGCCTCGGTATCGGCGATCGCGAAGGCGTCCAGAACCTGGCGCGCCTCGGCACCGAAGCTGAGCGCGATGTAAAGCCTGGCTAGGGCGACAGTCTTGCCGGAATTGGGCATGTCGAACTCGCCGGACAAGGATGCCCTCGCCGTGCCGATCTCGTTCGCGGGCGGGCCTTCCCCGGCCCAGGTCGCGACATCGAAAAGTTCGTCCGGCGGGCAGATGCCGCCGGATTGGGTGTGTTTGGAAGGAATCGACATCAGCGTGTCGCGGTCGACGCTTGTCTCGGCCCGGATAGCGAGGTGGCCGCCATGCGGCAGGAGACCGGCGACAATGCCTCCGGACCCGGTGGCGGATACGGGCGCCCCGTCGGCCTCATCGTCCGGACGCGTCCCGCCTTGGCCGGGTTCCTGCCCGTGGTCCGCCTTCGCCTGCTTCGGCGTCAGGAGACCCTGCGATGCCGCGCGCGCGAACTGCTTCGCGAGTTCGGATTCCGCAAACCCGATCTCCCCGGCCGGCAGGCTGTTCGCGGCAAAGGGTGCATCTGGGTCCGCGCCGGAGGCCGGCTCTGCGGCCGGGCCTTGCCGCGCCTTGCCGCGCCCGCTTCGCTCCGTTGCGTCCGCGTCGTGCGTCGGGCCGGAACCTGCCGAAGAGGCGACGCTCGGAGGGTCCGGCTCGCCATCGGTCCTTGGCGCCAGCCGCCGCGGCCCGGCCAGGCGCGGCCCCATGGTCAGCGTGGGCGACAGCGCCCAGTAGGTGTCGATCCAGGGGTCCGGCGAGGCCGGCCCCTCCGGCTCGGTCAGGGGCAGAAGCAGGGGTGCCGGCGCTTCCGCTTCGGCCGCCGATCCGAAAGGCGTCTCGAACGGAGAGTCGGGCGGTGCCGGCCCGTCCGCGACGTCGAGCACCAGTGCCCGTCCGGACTCGAAGGCCTTGACGTGGCAGTCGCAGCCGAGCGTCACCGCCAGCGAAGACGGTACCGTACCGGGCCCGATGCCAGAGATCCGCGTCGCCGGGATCAGGTCGAACACTCGGGCGGTGTTGAAAGTGACGTCAGGCGCCTCGAGCCGGAGCTCGTAGCCGCCAACCGTCCGCCCGACCTGCCATGCGGTGCCCGCCGGCGGCTCCATCACCAGCCGGGTGAACCCCCCATGCTCGCCCGTGCGCACCGTGAGCGGAGCCGCGACCGCGATTCCGACCGACGTTGCCAGCGCGACTAACGCCGCGGGTCCGGCACGGGCAAGGCCGGGTGCGCGCGCCCGCCGCATCAGGCTGCGTCCGATTTCACGGTTTTCAGCGCCTCTTCGATCTCTGCGAAGCTCGGGCGGAAATGGTGCGGCGTGTTCTGCCGACCCACCTCGATGCAGATGTTGGTGGCATGGTTGTGCAGGTTGGCGACCAAGACTTCGCGCACCAGCCGATAGAAGTGCGCATCCTCGTCGGTGACCGCCTTGAGCTTGCTGGCGAAGGGCCCCACCAGGCCGTAGGCGAGGAAGACGCCGAGGAAAGTTCCGACTAGGGCGCCGCCGATCATTCCGCCAAGGATTTCCGGCGGCTGGTCGATCGAGCCCATCGTCTTGATCACCCCGAGCACGGCGGCGACGATGCCGAGCGCTGGCAGCGCGTCGGCGACCGACTGCAGCGCGTGGCTGGAATGCGAGGCATGGTGGTAGTTCGCGTCGATCTGCTTGTCGAGCACCTCTTCGACCTGCATCGGGTCATCGAAGTTCATCGAGGCCGATCGCATGGTATCGCAGATAAGCTCGACCGTGGTGTGGTCAGCCAGGATTCGCGGGTATTTGCCGAAGATCGACGAGGTTTCGGGTGCCTCGATATGTTCCTCGATCGCGACCGGGTTCTGGCGTGACAGGCGGATCAGTTCGAACAGAAGGCAAAGCAAGTCGCGGTAGTCCGCCGGTTTCCAACGGGCGCCCTTGAAGACCAGCTTCATGTCCTTCATCGTCTTGAAAAGTGAGGATTTATCGGACGAAATGACAAAGGCGCCCAGCGCCGCGCCGCCGATCATGATCATTTCGAAAGGCGCCGCCTTCAGGATGATGCCAAGCTCGCCCCCGTGAATCAGGAAGCCGCCGAACACCATGATGAAGAGTATGGCGATGCCGACGATCACGATCATCTTGGGGGCGCCCGATCCTCGTTCTTCCGACTGTCCGGGAAGGTTGTGCGACCGTCGCAGAGCCGGGTTAAGAAAGCCTCATTCCGCGTCCCTTCCATCCGCCCGAACCGGCTTCCCTCGAAGCGGCGGACCGGTAACGGGAATGTCGGGCCGAGGTGAGGGGCGCAAGGCGCCTCGTGCAGCTTCGCATTCATCCGCGCTTCGGACCGTCGTCCCTGGACGGTGCTTTCTGGAACGGGGTGCCCCGGACGGTGCGCCCCGGACGGTGCGCCGGCGGCGCCGCGCCTGGGCAGTCCCCTGCGGACGCGCCCGATGACGGCCGGGGCCGCTCGCCCCCAAGGCGACGCCGCTCGCCGGGCGCCGTCCTCCGCAAGATGGGGGGTGTCGTACGGCGGCCCGCTGCCGACCTGCCCGCGTTCAACCGGCGCAGCCCGCCGGAAAGCGGATTTTGCCGGGCCCTATTCCGTCGGGGCCGCGGCATTCCGTCCGGCCAGTACGATGCTGATCGCATAGGCCTGTTCGGGGTTGAGGCCGGCCATCACGGCTGCGGCCGCGTCGGGGCGCATACGCGAGACGAATCCGGCTGCGAATTCGGGCGGCATCGCCGCGAAAAGCGGGGCCGCGTCCTTCGGTTTCATGCTCTCGTAGACCGCCACCAGTTTCGAGACATCGTCCTCGGCGGCATTCTCGGCCAGCGCGATCGTTTGCGAGAGCTTCTCTTCGGCGGTCGCGAGCTCGGCCAGCCGTCGGTCGATCTCGGTCTTGGCGGCCGCCGCAGCGCGGTCCTGCGCCGCCAGCGCTGATTCCCGTTCGGCAAGACGCCTCTCCCGTTCCTGGAGCGCTGCGAACAGCGCAAGCGTGCCTTCCTCGGTGGTGCAGATGTCGGGCTCCGCCGGCCCTTCTGGCGGCGTCTCGGACGATGCTGTCCCGGCCAGTGCAAGGCCGGACCCCGCGGCGACCCGCACAACCCCCGACAGGATCAGGATGAAGGCCACGACGTGCAGCGCGCCCGGGCGCCGCGAACCTCTTGCCGGCTTGATTGGCCACCTCATCCCGGCGCCCCACCGGTTGCATCCAATCCACAGGCGAGTGTCTTCCCCTGCGCGGCGCGGACCTTAACGCGCGCCCGTCGCGAAATACCTGCCACACCGGCTGGCTGCCTCATTCCGCCGCCTCGCTTGCCGCGTCCCGGCGCCGCCGGATCACCCTCGGACGACCGGCGTGGCCGGTTGCGTCGGTCTCGGGCAGGTCGTGCAGCGCGGCAAGTATCAGTTCCAGACGTTGCGACGCGGCCTCGCCCCTTCCGGTCAGCCGGTCGAGCCGCGCCGCGGCCTCGCCCGATGTCGCCTGCGCCTTCTCCAGCGCATGTGTCATGTCGTCAACCTGCTTGGACAGGATCGCGATGGCGCCGCCCATGCCGTTTTCCAGCGTCGAGAATCGGCGGAGCCGTCGCGAAAGAACAAGGCAATATGCCGCCGCGCCCAGCGCCCCGGCACCAAGAAGGATATCGGCGATCAGCTCCATCGCCCCGCTCTCAGTTGATCACGAACTCGGTGACGAGCACGTCCCTGACCCGCGCCTCGCCCGCCACGAGCCGGACCCTGCGCGTAATGTTGGCGCGCAAACGAACCAGCGCTGCCGGCGCCTCGAACTCACGGATGTCGACGGCGCGCAGATAGCCGTTCATCACGTCGACAATCCGCGGAAGCAGGAGCCTGACTTCTTCCTCATGCCCCTTTGCGACCTCGATCTGCGAGGAGAAGCGCAGATGCCGGCCGCCACTCTGATCGCTCAGCGACAGGATGATCTGATCGACCGGAACGAAGGCGACGTCGGGCATGGGTTCGAGCGGGACCGCCTCTTCAGCCGCATGGGGATCCTCCGGCGCCAGGATCAGGCCGGAACTGACCGCGAAGAATCCCACAGCGCCCAGCGCCGGCATCAGCACGAGGCCGAGGATGAGAGGCAGCTTGCCGCGTTTTTTCGGCGGAGCGTCCTCGGCGGGTTCTGCGGGCTTCGACATGGTCGCTGCGGATTCGGAAAGGGCCCTCCCTATATAGGCCCGAGGGGGCTAACCCTTTCTTAAGCGCGATCGCCGACAACCGAACCGGTGGCAAGACAGGACGTCTTGCGCCGGAGGGTAATTGGTGCAGCAACTTCCCGCGATCTGGCAGGGTCTCGATGCGCGCCGGAGGATCATCGTCCTCCTCGCTACGCTCGCGACCTTCGCGGCAGTCTATGCGATCGGTTCGCTCGCCTCGCGCGCGCCGATGTCGCTCTTGTACGCAGGCCTCGACGGCAGCCGCTCGGGCGAGGTACTGACGTCGCTCGAACAGCGCGGGGCGGTCTACGAGGTGCGCGGCGACGCGATCTATGTCGAAACGGCCCGGCGTGATGAACTCCGCATGGCGCTCGCCGGCGAAGGTCTGCCCGCGAAAAGCGGCTCGGGCTACGAGCTTCTCGACGGCCTTTCGGGCTTCGGCACCACCGCGCAGATGTTCGATGCAGCCTATTGGCGCGCCAAGGAAGGCGAACTTGCCCGCACCATCGCCTCGAACCCGCATGTCCGTTCGGCGCGGGTCCATATCGCGAACGGCGGTCCGCGCGGGTTGCGTCAGGCGCCCCGACCAAAGGCCTCGGTTACGGTGACGACCGCTGGCGGGGCGCTGCCGCAAAGCCACGTCAACGCGCTGCGCTACCTCGTCGCCTCGGCCGTGGCGGGCATGGCGCCCGAGGATGTGGCGGTGATCGATACCGACTACGGGCTGATGCCGGCCGATGGGGCGGACGGCGCCGCCGGAATGCAGGGCGGCCGCGCGGCGGAACTCAGGCAGAACGTCGAACGGCTGCTCGCGGCACGGGTGGGCCCCGGGCACGCGGTGGTCGAAGTGTCGGTCGATACCGTGACCGAACGCGAATCGATCACCGAGCGGCGGATCGACCCGCAGGGCAGGGTACCGATTTCGACCGACACCGAAGAGAAATCGGAAAGTGCCACCGACAAGGGCCAGAGTGCCGTGACTGTGGCTTCGAACCTGCCTGAGGGGGATGCCGGAGCCGGCGGCGACACCTCGCAAAGCCAGAACAGCACCAGCCGCGAACGCATCAACTACGAGGTTTCCGAAACCACCCGCGAGCTTCTCCGCGCCCCGGGGGCGATCCGGCGGCTGACCGTCGCGGTGCTTGTCGACGGCGTCAGGATCACCGACGCCGCGGGCGCCGAGGTGCTGGAGCCGCGCCCCGAAGAGGAACTCGCCTCGCTTCGCGATCTCGTCGCCTCAGCGGTGGGCTACGACGAACAGCGCGGCGACGTCATCACGGTGAAATCGATGCCCTTCGAACTGCTGCCGGCCGAGGGGACAGCGGCGGAACCGGGGCTGGCCGCCGGACTGGGGCTCGAACTGGGGCTCGACCTGATGCGGATCGCGCAACTCGCGACCCTCGCCGGCGTGTCGCTCGTACTGGGGCTCTTCGTTCTGAAGCCCGTACTCATGCGGCCGCCGCTCGCGCTGCCCGCGTCGGCGGCCGGCTCCGCAACTGCCGCGTCGCGCCCGATCGACGGCGAAATCGACGACGGCAGCTTCCCGCTCGGTCAGATGAACGTCGTCTCGGACCTGCCGGCTCTTCCGGATCTGCCGGCCCTGCCGCAGTTCGGCCAAGCCGGCGCCGCGGGCGGCCAGGAGGACCCGGTGGCGCGGCTTCGGGCGCTTGTGGAAGAGCGTCAGGACGAGGCCATATCGGTTCTTCGCACCTGGATGGACGAACCCCAGGCAGAGAAGGCCTGATGGGTGCGCGGCTGCAGCTGGAGACCTTTTCCGTGTCGCGCGCCGGGGCAGTCAGCGCGGCCGCGGCGGAGCAAGAGGAAGAAATTCGCTCGGCCGCCTATGAGCTGGGCTACAATGCCGGCTGGGAGGACGCGATCGCGGCGCGGGACAGCGAGGATTCGCAGCTTCGCGAGAATCTTGCGCGCAGCCTGGCGGATCTCTCCTTCACCTATCACGAGGCGCATGGCCACGTCCTCGGCGCGATCCGGCCGTTGCTTCTCGACATGGTGCGGAAAGTCCTTCCCGCCGTGGCGCGGGAAACCCTCGCCCCGATGATCGTCGAGCAGATCCTTCCCCTGGCCAAAAGCCTGGCCGGCGCGCCGGTCGAGGTTCTCGTCTCGCCCGGGAGCCGCGCGCCGGTGGAAGAGGCCTTGTCGCGCTCGATCAGTTTTCCCCTGTCGGTCGTCGACGAGCCCGCCTTCGGCCCGGGCCAGGCGCAGCTCCGGCTGGGCGCGAGCGAGGTGCGGGTCGACCTCGACGGGGCGGTGTCGGCGATCGCCGAGGCGGTGACTGCATTCTTTGAATCCGACGGCGAGGAAGAGGAGCGTCCGCGTGCCTGACAGCATCAGAGAACGGCTTGGCGGCAATCCCTTCGCCCAGGTTCCGGTCGAGATCACCGTCGTCGTCGGCCGGGCAAGGCCGCCGGTGCGCGATCTTCTGCGCCTGGGGCCGGAGTCGATCCTCGAACTGGATCGCCGGGTCGAGGACCCTGTCGAGCTCTATGCCGGCGAGCGGCTGATCGCGCGCGGCGAACTGGTCGAGCCCGACGGTGGGCCCGCAGGGCAGCTCGCGGTCCGGCTGACCGAGGTGGCGGATCTCGGCCAGGGGCTAGCAGAATGATCAGGTCCGGTCGGCTGGCGGCCGCCTCGGGTGGCGCCCCCCGGGGGGCGCCGGGCGGCGGTCCCGGACCCGTCCACGCAACCGGCAGCGTCCCCGGAAGTTGCGCCGCGCCGCCGCTGCCGGGGGGGGAGCTCGCAGCCCGCGAACCGCGGCGGCGCTTTGCCCGGCAGGGGTCCCTTCCGCCCGCGGCGCTGTTCTTCGTTCTTCTCGGGGCCGGCGGCGCCGCCGCGCAGGGGATCGGCGATCTGTCGCTGCCGGAGGGGGGCGTCAGCCTCAGCGGCCAGTCGCTGGCCCTCATCGCCGCCGTCACCGTCCTCAGCCTCGCGCCGGGGATCGCGGTGATGGTCACCTGCTTTCCCTTTATCGTGACGGTGCTGTCGATCCTGCGCCAGGCGATCGGGCTGCCGCAATCGCCGCCGAACCTTCTCATCATCTCGCTCGCGTTGTTCCTGACCTGGTACATCATGGAGCCGGTGTTCCTCGCGGCCTGGGCAGAGGGCGTCCGGCCGCTGGTCGAGGGCGGCATCGGTCTGCCCGAAGCCTTCGAGCGCGCCTCAGCGCCGTTCCAGACCTTCATGGCGGCGCGGGCCGATCCGGATACCTACCTGGAACTCGCGGCACTCAGGCCCGACTTCGCCGCCGGCGGGCCGCCGCCCCTCGCCGCCGCGCCGCTGTCAGTGCTCGTACCGGCCTTCATGCTTTCCGAGGTCGCGCGGGCCTTTCAGATCGGTTTCCTGATCTACCTTCCCTTCCTGATCATCGACCTCGTGGTTTCGGCGATCCTGATGTCGATGGGCATGATGATGGTGCCGCCGGCGGTGGTGTCGCTGCCCTTCAAGCTCGCCTTCTTCGTCCTCGCGGACGGCTGGACGCTGCTTTCCGGCGCCCTGGTGCGAAGCTACATGTGACGCCGGCGGCGTTCCCTCAGGACCCGTCCGGTCCTGAAAACCGGCGGCGGCACCCCTGACCGATGCCGATGCCGGAGGCGGAAGTGAGCGCCGGAGTCCGGGCGCCCCGCGCCGCGCGGCCGTCCGCGGCGCACCGGGTCCGGCGCGCAGGAAAGCCGGTTCCCCCATGAGGCCGGCCCCCGGTCGCGCCTGCCGCGATCCGTCCGCCCGTCGCACGGCGAAGCGGGAGGGCACCCTGCGGCCGAGCCGAGGGGAGTTCCGTCGATCAGTGTGGCCCCAACGACCCCGACTCGCTCCATGCACCCGGCAGGCCCGGAAGCGGCACGTCCGTCCCTAGCCCACCGCGAGGCGTTCCGCTTGCCGCGCCCCCGAGCCCGGAACCCGCCGGGCGCGCCCGGCCTGGCGGCGGGCGCATGCGTGAGGCGGGCCGCGCCGGCCTGTGCCCGCCCGTAGGCCGGTGGACCCGCGTCTTGTCCGGCTGCCAGCCCGGTTCGGCACGACCGGCCGGGACCCGGGTTCCCCGGGGGCTTCCTCCCCCCCGGGGCCGGGGAAGCCTGTGGGCGAGGCCCGCCGCTTCCCAGCCCCGCAGGACGAGGCGGGACCGTGACCCGCAAGACGGAAAGCGGTCGGCGGCGGTCCGACCCGTGCCGGACGGCCTCCTGCCTACTGCATCACGATGTCGGCGTGGAGGGCGCCGGCGGCGTGGATGCTCATCAGGATGTCGATCATGTCACGCGGCTTGACGCCGAGCGCGTTCAGCCCCGCCACCAGATCCGAAAGCGTCGTCTCGCCCCCGACCCCGGCGAAGCCGATACCGGCCGCCTTGGTCAGGGTGGCACGGGTCCGCGGCACGACGACCGTTTCCCCCCTCGCGAAGGGATTGGGCTGCACCGCCTCGGGCGCCTCCTCGACGCTCAGCGTCAGGTTTCCCTGGCTGACCGCCACCCGGCCGATCCGCACGTCCTCGCCGATGACGATGGTCCCGGACCTCTGGTCGATCACCACCCGCGCCCGCTGGTCGGGCTCGACCGTCAGCGTCTCGATGCGCTCGATCGCATGCGCGGGCGAGGCAACGCGCATCGCAGCGATGTCGAGCGCTACCGTCCCGGAATCGGTCATGCGCGCCACCGGGCGGCCGAAATCGCGGTTGATCGCGTCCTCGATCCGCCCGGCGGTGGTGAAATCCGGCGTGCGCAGCGCCAGCCGGATCGCCGTCAGCCCGCCGAAGTCGAACCCGACCTCGCGTTCGACCCGCGCCCCGAAGGGGACCGAGCCCGAAGTCGGCACACCCTGCACGACACTCGCCCCCTGCCCCTCGGCCGAGGCGCCGCCGGCCAGGATCGAGCCCTGGGCCACGGCATAAATCTGCCCGTCCGCCGCCTTGAGCGGCGTCATCACCAGGGTGCCGCCAAGCAGGCTCTTCGCATCGCCGATGGCCGAGACGGTCACGTCCATCCGGCTTCCCGCCCGCGCGAAGGGAGGAAGAGCGGCGGTGACCAGAACGGCCGCCACGTTCTTCGGCCGGAACGCCTCGCCCGTCACGTTGACGCCGAGGCGTTCGAGGATGTTCGACATGATGTCTTCGGTGAAGGGCGAGTTCCGCAGGCCGTCGCCGGTTCCGTTCAGGCCGACCACCAGGCCGTAGCCGACAAGGTCGTTGCCGCGCACCCCGTCCACCTCGACCAGATCCTTGATCCGGATCACCTCTGCCTTCGCCGGCATGGCGTCGGCGAACCAGAGGGCGGCGGTCGCGACGGCCACAAGGGCCAGGTTTCCAACGGCCGCCCTGCCCGAAACTGCGTATGCGACAAGCGCGCACGCCCCTGCCGCGACGGTCGTCAGCGCCTCCCGCAGCCGCCGGCCCGACCCCGCCGCCCTCACCGCAGCCAGTCCGTCAGCGACAGCCGCGACAGCCGGGCGGTCAGCGCGTAAAGGGTCTCGATCTGGCTCTGTACCCGGGTCAGTTCGGCTGCGGTCTCATAGGGGTCGGCTGCCACGATGCCGCTCCGCGCGATGCCGAAGGCCGCTGCGGCGGCATCGGCACGGGCCCCCGCATCGGCGATCCGTTCTTCGATCACGCCCACCTCGGCGCGGGTGGCGACCAGCGCCCCCGCCCCGGCGACCGCCGTGCGCCCCGCCGCCGCGACCAGCCCGGCCCGGCCCGCAGGATCGCCGGCAAGCGTGCCGCCCGCCACCAGCGCCGCGAGCGCCAGCCCCCGCAGCGTGTCGCGCACCGGCTGGTCGGCCGCCGTCGCCGGAACGGCCGCCGCCTCGCCCTCGCCCAGCGCGAAGGGACCGGGCGGCGTGGCGTTGCCGCCATAGGCAAGGTCGAGGTATCCGCCGCCGCCTGCGGGCGCGTCGAACCACGCGGTGACCGCCGCCTCGATCCCCGATACCGTTACCTGCCCGGTGATCGCCGTGCCGAGCGCCGAAAGCAGGGTGCCCGCGTCGACCAGCGGGCGGGTATCGGTTGCCGTGCCCGACATCACATAGCGCCCGCCGGCCTGGGTGTTCAGCGCCGCCACCGCCGTGCCCAGCCGCTCGCGGGCTTCGGCGGCAAGTGCGTCGACCTGCGCGGGGCTGGCGAGATTTGTGGCCGACAGCATCCTGACGCCCGTATCCTCGGCCGCCGCCTGCAGCGTTCCCAGCGCCGTCGCCACCGCGCCCGAGAAGACCTGCGCCTCGGCCACCGAGGCCTTCCAGGCGGCGGTCAGCTCCAGCGACCGGTCGATCGCGGCGAGCCGCCGGTGGTCACCCCCCATCGCGGCGGCCGGGTCGGCGCGAAGGCCCGAACTCAGTTCGCCGGTCAGCCTTGTCTGGCTGCCCTGGAGATCGGACAGGTTCCGTCTGAGTTGCAGCGAACGGGACAGGTCCCCGACCGACACCGGCGTCATCGCAGGATCCCCATGAGCTGGCGGATCAGCTCGTCCATCGTCCGCATCACCTGCGCATTGGCCGAATAGGCCCGTTCGATCAGCAGGAGCTTCTGCATCTCGGCGTCGCTGTCCACGCCGTCTGCCAGGATCAGCCCGGTCAGCGCCGAGACGCGCGAGGCAGAAAAGGCCGCGTCGGCCTCGGCGTCGAGTCGCCCGGCCGAGAGGTCCGACAGCACCCCCGCGGCCAGTCCCGAGAGGTTTTTCTCGGTACCCGTCATGGAACCGCTCGACACGGTCCGCTCGGCGGCGAGCGCATCGCGGAGCGCGGTCAGGATCGTGGCGTCGCCGACCGGCCCGGGGGCGGCAGCGGCCAGACCGTCGCGCAGCCGCCAGACGGCGCCGCCCCGCGCCGGATCGGCGGCCGCGTTCAGTTCCAGCCGGCCAGCCAGGCCCTCTTCGTTCGCCGCAAGGAAGGCCGCGCCGGCGTCGGTAAACAGCCCCGGCGCTCCGGAGGCGAGCGTCGGGTCGACTGCGGACGTGGCGAAACGCTCGTACAGGTCGCGCGCGAGCGCGTCGAGTTCGGTCTGCGCGGCGGGCCCCAGGCCGTCGCGCAGCGCGAAGTTCGCGGTCAGCGCTCCCGGGCCCAGAAGCCCGCCGGCGGCGGTGCCGACCGGCTGCCCGTTCAGCGTCAACCCGGATAGCGGCCCGCCCGAAAGGCTCATACCGGCGGCGATCGGGTCGGTCGGGGTGAAACCGAAGACCGAGGCGCGGCCGTCCACCAGCGTGGCGCCACCAGTCGAGAACATCGCGATCTGGTCATGTGGCCTTTCCACTACGCGGATGGGCAGGATATGCGCCACTTCGTCGGTCAAGGCCTGCCGCCGGTCGAACAGCGCCGAGGCGTCGCGACCGGCCGCGCGCCAGGCGGTGATCTCGGTGTTCAGTTCGTCGATCCGCGCCAAGGTGTCGTTCAGCCTGCCCACGTCGGATGCGATCGCAGCGTCGGCGTCGGTGCGCGCCGCCTGGACCGTGTCGCTCGCCGCATTGATCGTCCGCGCCAGGTCGCTGGCTGCCCGCAGGGCCTGCGCCAGCCGCGTGGAACTGTCGGGCCGTGCCGAGGCGCCGATCAGGGCCGCCTCGAGAGCGGCGATCCGGCTGCCGATCGAGCCCGCGTCGCCTGTCGAACCGACCGCGTCCTCGATGCGCTTCAGGAACGCCGCGCGCAGATCCGCGTCGCCCCGGTCGGCGGTGGCGATGCGGCGGTCCGCCAGCGCCACCTCGTTCACCACCCGTTCGATGCCCACGGCTCGCACGCCCGTACCGGTGCCGCCGAGGCTCAGCGAGGAAAGCTCGATCTCGCGACGGGCATAGCCTTCGGTCAGCACGTTGGCGATGTTCGACGACACCACCTCGCCCGCCCGCGCCGTCACGGTCAGCCCGCTCAACGCGTTGCCCAGCGCCGTGGTGATCGACATCGCTCAGGCCCCCCGCGACGGCTTCCCGTCAGCGCTTGATGTTGGTGGTTTCCTGCAGCATCTCGTCCACCGTCTGGATGACCTTGGCGTTCGACGAATAGGCGCGCTGGGTCTGGATCAGCGAGGTGAGTTCTGCCGCCACATCTGTGGTCGACCCTTCGCGCGCATAGCCGAGCACCGCGCCAGTCGGCCCGTCGCCCGCGTCCCACAGGAAGAACGACCCCGATTCCGGCGACACCTGGTAGGTCTGGTTGTTGAGCGACACAAGCCCGTTGGGGTTCGGCACGTCCACCAGCGGAATCTGGTAGAGCCGCCGGGTGAAGCCGGTGTCGTAGGTCGCGGTGATGTAGCCGTTCTCGTCAACCTCCACCGTGGTCAGGTTGCCGACAGGCGAGCCGTCCTTGGTGATCGAGGTCGGCGCGAAACTGTCCGACAGCTGGGTCAGCCCGTTCGGGTCGCCGAGCTTGCCAATGGTCACCATCAGCGGCCCGCCCGCGACGGTCAGCGCCAGCGTCCCGTTGACCGAATCGTAGGCACCGCCCGACACTTGGGTCACCGACGAAAGCGTGCCGCCGTTGGCGCGCGAGTTGTCGAAGACCAGCGTGTATTCGCCGATGATCGCGCCCGCCTGCGCCGAATCGCGGATCACCATCGTCCAGGTGTTCGATGACCCGGTCCCGGGAACCGTGGGCGTGAAGTCGATGTCGAGCGATTCCGAGGTGCCGAGGTTGCCGAAATACTCCACCGACAAGGGCAGGGTCGCGCCGCTCGATCCTGCCTCGGTCTCGGTCGCCGGCAGGTTCACGCCAAGGTTCATCGCCGTCGTCGGATCGCCGGCCTGTTGGTTGGCGTTGATCGTCACCGGCACCAGCCCGGCGGTGGTGTCGCGCGGCAGCACCGGGATCGTGCCGTTG
Source organism: Paracoccaceae bacterium (assembly GCA_046155885.1). GTDB lineage: Bacteria > Pseudomonadota > Alphaproteobacteria > Rhodobacterales > Rhodobacteraceae > JAOADN01. The sequence continues at coordinate 10,771 of JBJXFU010000043.1, read as the reverse complement.
GCGTTCGCCGGCCAGCCCAGCAGCACCAGCCCCGTCTGGGTGCGAAGAATTCCCTGCGCGTCGGTCCGGAAGGCGCCGGTCGTCGTCATCATCAGCGGCGGAGAACCGGAGTTCGACCCGAGCGTGACCGCCGGGGTCACCGGCAGCATGCCGCGCCCCGACACCGCGAGGTCGAGCGGGTTCGAGGTCGAGATCGGCGCGCCCTGTTCGTCGATCAGCCGGCTGGTCACCGCGCGAACGCCGCCGGCCGAGTAGGTGCCCGCGTTGCGGCCGTTGTCGATGACGAAGCTTTCGAAATCCGCCGCGACGCGCTTGTAGCCGTAGGTGCCTGAGTTCGCGATGTTGTCGGAGATGGTGGCGAGTTTCGTGGCGTTCGCGCTCAGTCCCGCGACGCCCGCGTTGAGCGAGGAGGAAATGGACATGGTGGCCGCCTTTCTGGTGCCCGGTTCGCTGTCAGCAGCCGACCATGCGCGCGTCGCCTTAAGATCGGACTAACGGCCGATTGACGGCCCTTTCCGTTCTTCGGTCCGCAGCAGGATGATCTCGATCCGGTTGTTGCGGAGGTCGGCCGGGTCGGCGCCCGCCGGCTTGCGATCGGCGAAGCCTGTCACCCGGGCCGAGCGGTGCGGATTCTGGCCGGCCTCTTCCATCATCGCGCGGATGCGGTCGGCGCGAGCCGACGACAGGTCCCAGTTCGGATTGAGGCGCAGCACTTCCGGTCGTGCCCGGACATGCCCGTTCACCGCCACCGCGTTCTCGGCCAGGGCGAAGACCCGCACCACAATTTCGACGATGTCGCGGGCGACCGGCATCGGCGAGGCGCCATCCCCCTCGAAAAGCGGCTCGCCCGGAACGTCGAAGATTTCGACGATCAGCCCTTCGTCGGTGACACGGGTGGTGATATGGCGAAGCGCGTTCCGCATCGCCATGCTTTCGCCGCCCAGCCCCTGAAGCTCGGCTTCGATGCGCTCGGCCTCGGTGTTGAAGCGTTCCGCGGCTTCGGGGGTCTGCGAAGCGTCAACGCCGGTCTGGCCTTCGGCCTGGCGTTCCGCGGTCGGCTTCAGGCTCGAAGCGCCGGTGCCGTTCTGCGCGATCCGGTCTTCGGAAAAGACGCTTTCGCCCCCGAAAGAGCCGTCCCCACCCCCGGAGATGCGGGAAAGCGGGATCGTCGGACTGAAATAGTCCGCGATGCCCTTGCGTTGCTTCTCGGTCGTCGCGTTCAGCAGCCACATCAGCAGGAAGAAGGCCATCATGGCCGTCACGAAGTCGGCATAGGCAACCTTCCACGCCCCCCCGTGGTGCCCGCCGCCGGCAACGATCTTCTTCCGTTTGATGATGACCGGCGCCGCGTTCTTGTGCGCGCCCATCCCACCAGCCTTCAGTCTTTCACCCGCTGTCAGGAATATCCTGCCCGGGTAAACCCGGCGCTAACGCCGCACATGAAGCCGCGCTGCGATCCCGCCTGCCCGTCCCGGCGCCTGTCCATCCTGCGCCCTGGCGCGGCGGCGGCGCGGCAGGGTCCGGATTCCTCTCCGCCCGCCCGCCTTGCTTGACTTGCCCGGTGGGCCCGATCATGTAGCGCGAGGCGCGCGGAACGGGCGGAAGGGCGGACGATGTCGGACAAGAGCGGAAGCGGCATCGTCGAGATCGTCAAGACGGTTATCTATGCGCTGCTGATCGCCGGCGTGTTCCGCACGCTCTTCTTCCAGCCCTTCTACATCCCCTCGGGCTCGATGAAGGACACGCTGCTGATCGGCGACTTCCTGTTTGTCAACAAGATGGCCTACGGCTACTCGAAGTATTCCTGCCCCTGGGCGCTCTGCCCGATCCCGGGGCGCATCCTCGGCTCCGATCCCAAGCGCGGTGACGTCATCGTCTTCCGCCACCCGTCGAACGGGCAGGATTTCATCAAGCGCCTGATCGGCCTGCCCGGCGACACCGTCCAGGTGAAACAGGGCCTGCTCTACATCAACGGCGCGCCGGTCAAGGTCGACCCCGCCGGCGTCTTCGAAGAACCCTACGAACCGCAGGGGTCGAGCGGCACCCCGCCGTCCTGCAAGACCCGGACCGGGGACATCTGCCAGTCGGACCGATATACCGAAACGCTTCCCGAAGGCGTTTCCCATGACATCCTCGACATCCGGATGCAGGCGACCGACAACACACCTGTCTTCGCGGTGCCCGAGGGGCAGTACTTCTTCATGGGCGACAACCGCGACAACAGCCAGGACAGCCGCATCCCGCTCGACCAGGGTGGCGTTGGCTTCGTGCCCAAGGACTTCCTGATCGGCCGGGCCGAGATCATTGTCTTCTCCTCCGGCGGCTGGTCGCTTTTCTTCTTCTGGAAGTGGCGTCCCGACCGCTTCTTCGAATGGGTGGGATAGGGCAGGGCACCACCGATGCTCTTCTTCCGGTCGCTCTCGCGATCCTTCGACTGGAGCGGCACCGCCCCGCGGCGTGAATTCGCGCTCTACCTCGTCGCCCTCGCCGCGATCATCGGCGCCTGCTTCTACGCTAGTCTGTCGCTCGAACCCGGCCCGGTCCGCCGCTGGGCCCTGCCGATAGCGGCCTGTGCGATCCTCACCCCGGGCTGGTGGGCCGTCTCCGCCCGGCGGATGCACGATATCGGGCGATCGTCCTGGTGGCTGCTGCTGGCGGCTGTTCCGGTCGTCAACATCCTGCTCATCGCCGCCCTGCTTTTCGCCGCATCCGGCCGGGGCCCGTCCGGCCGCTTCATCGGGCGCCCCGGCCATGCGCTCGCCGCGCTTGCCTCGCTCGCCCTCGCGCTCCTCCTGGCAAGCCGCATTCTCTGGCAGCCCTTCTACACCCCGGCGGGCTCGATGAAGCCGACGCTTCTCGTCAACGACTTCGTCCTGGTCTCCAAGCCCTTCGGCTTCGCGCCCGGGCGCGGCGACGTGATCGCCTTCCGCAACACTGTCGATGGCCTTGACTACATCAAGCGGGTCGTCGGCCTGCCCGGCGACACTGTGCAGATGCTGGACGGGCGCCTCAGTCTCAACGGCGCGCCGGTCGCGTTGGAGCCCGCCGGAGCATTCGAGGAAATCTACGAACCCCAGGGCCCCGCCCGCCTGCCGCCCAACTGCGGGAACGCGCCCGTCGGCCTCGGCGGCGTCTGCCGGTCCAACCGGCTGACCGAAACGCTGCCCGGTGCGGCACCGCATGACGTACTCGACATCGGCGCTTCGGCACTGGACGACACGCCGGTCTACACGGTGCCCCCGGGGCAGTATTTCGTCCTCGGGGATAACCGTGACAACAGCAAGGACAGCCGGACACCCGTGAGCGCGGCGGGCATCGGTTTCGTGCCTGCGGACATGGTGATCGGCCGCGCCGCCCGCGTCCTCTTTTCCTCCGCCGGCCCATCGCTCCTCACCGTCTGGACCTGGCGCCCGGGCCGATTCCTGAAGGCCATCCGATGAAGACCGCCGCTGACCTCCGCGCCTTCGCCGTCCGCCTCGGCCACGATTTCGCCCGCCCCGAGCTCTTGCGCGAGGCGCTGACCCATACCTCGGTCTCCGGGCCCGCGCGGCGCAGCAACCAGCGGCTGGAATTCCTCGGCGACCGCGTCCTCGGCATCGTCATCGCCGAGGCGCTTTTTGGCGCCGACGCGGGCGCCGCCGAAGGCACCCTCGCCCCGCGCTTCAACGCGCTTGTCCGGCAGGAAGCCTGCGCCGAAGTTGCCCGTGAGGTCGGTCTCGGCGAAGTGCTGAAGCTCGGACGTTCCGAAATGCAGTCGGGTGGCCGCCGCAAGGAAGCGATCCTCGGTGACGCTATGGAGGCGGTGATCGCTGCGGCATACCTCGACGCAGGCTTCGCCGTGGCGAAAGCCCTGGTCCTTCGGCTGTGGGGCGGGCGTATCGCGGCGATGCGCGGCGATGCGCAGGATGCCAAGACCGCGCTGCAGGAATGGGCGCAAGCGCGTGGCCTGCCGCCTCCCGCCTACACCGTTCTGGCCCGCGAAGGCCCCGACCACGCCCCCCTCTTCACTGTCGAGGCGCGGCTCGCGAACGGGCAGGCAGCCACCGCCACCGCCTCGCCCAAGCGCGCGGCAGAACAGGCGGCGGCGCGCGCATTGCTGGAAGGGTTGGCGGCCCCAACCCGGGATCACTGACTGGCGGGCGGCGGAAACCTGCCCTTCTGTCGTGCGTCCGCGCGCCAAAGCCGTCGCCGCGCGCCTTCGGGTTCCAACCGGCGATACCGCCCGCCGGAGTGTTTCGCCCAGTCGATCGCATGACCGGACCTCACCATCTCTGCCGCAAGGTCGGTTCCATCCTCGAGCCGGCAGATCGCGACCAGACGGTCATACGAAAGCTCACCCGTGACCTCGGCACGCACGCATTTGCCCTGGCACAGTTTCAGAAGCGCCCATTTGGCCTTCTGGCCAAAGGGTTGGTCGAGTTCAGGCGCGTCGATTCCCGCCAGCCGGATGTTCTGATTGCCGATGACGATGGTATCCCCGTCCACCACCCAGCACTTGCCCGCGATGATGTTTCCCGCAGGATGGGGGCTGGCGGCGACGGCGGCCACTTCCCGTTTTCCACCGGACGGGACACGCGGTGTCCTGTCGAAGTCCCAAGAGCCCTGACCCTGATGGCGGGAGGCGCGAGGAATTTCTACCGGGGTCCCGGAGAAGAAAACCCTTAGAAATCTACGCAGCAGGCCCACCCGGCTTCCCCGCAATCCGCCTCTCCGCAGGGCCGCGATGGTCGCATCCGGCCCGCTTCCGGGCAACGCGGTGGATGCCGCCGGCCGGGTTACAATCCGTTTCCGTTCCCGCTACACCTGAGTACCCGAACAAGGAGTGCCCCCGTGACCCGCGCCGGCTTCGTCGCCCTGATCGGGGAACCCAACGCCGGCAAGTCCACGCTTCTCAACCGCATGGTCGGCGCCAAGGTCTCGATCGTCACCCACAAGGTGCAGACCACCCGCGCCCGCATCCGCGGCATCGCCATGGCCGGGCAGACGCAGATCGTCTTTGTCGATACCCCCGGCCTGTTCCGCCCCCGCCGCAGGCTTGACCGCGCGATGGTTGCCGCCGCCTGGGGGGGCGCGGCGGATGCCGACATCGTCGTCCTGCTGATCGAGGCGCATCGGGGCCTGACCGATGGCGTCAGGGCGATCCTCGCGGACCTCGCCGGCAAGACGGGCGGCATCCGCCTGGCGTTGGCAATCAACAAGATCGACCGGGTGAAGGCGGAAACCCTGCTGAAGCTCGCCGAAGCGATGAACGACGCCCATCCTTTCGAGAAGACCTTCATGATCTCGGCCGAAAAGGGCTACGGCACCGACGACCTGAAGGACTGGCTGGCCGCCGAATTGCCCGAGGGCCCCTGGTTCTACCCCGAGGACCAGATCGCCGACCTGCCGATGCGGATGATCGCGGCCGAGATCACGCGCGAGAAGCTGACGCTGCGCCTGCACGAGGAAATCCCTTACCAGCTGACGGTGGAAACCGACGCCTGGGAGGAAAAGCCCGATGGTTCGGCGCGGGTGGACCAGATCGTCTATGTGGCGCGGGACGGGCACAAGGGGATCGTGCTGGGCAAGGGCGGCGAGACGATCAAGGCTGTCGGCCAGATGGCCCGGGCCGAGCTGAGCGAGTTCATGGGCCGCCCCGCGCACCTGTTCCTGACCGTCAAGGTGCGCGAGAACTGGATGGACGAGGCCGAGCGCTATTCCGAGATGGGGCTGGATTTCAAGGACGGGGGATGAAACGCCCCGGGGATGCCGCAGCGGATCGGTGAGTGCCGGGCGGGGGGCCGCGCAGGGAGGCGCAAGTGCCTGCGGGCGCCGCCCTCTGTTGCGCAAGGGGAGGGAAGGAGGACGCGATTCAGGTCGGATGCAGTGCGCTGTAAGCACTTTCGGCGCATCGGCCGGGCGCGCGGCCCGGACACCGCCGCCACGCCCCGGCGCAGGCCGGGGCCCCAGTGAACCCCGGTCACCTTCGCCCAACCGAAATCGGAGCCCCGGCCTGCGCCGGGGCGTGTCAGGTCGCGCGGGAACCCTGAGGAGAGGCGGGGGGGATCGGGCCGGAGGCAGCGCCTGCGCCGCGCCGGGCGCAGCGCCGTCAGAACACGTCGAGCAGCCGCTTCAGGTAGTCGAGTTCGGCCGGCGGGCGCGCCCGTTCGGCGGAACGGCGGCGGATTTCCTCGAGCAGTTCCTGCGCGCGGCGGTAGACATCCTTGCCCTGCAGCATGTTCTCGTCGGTCCCGAGCCGGCCGTTCGCCCCGGCGGCACGGCCGAGCGGGTCGCGCGGCACTTCGTTGCCGGCGTCGCCGAAGGCCTCGCCCTGCGTGCCGGGCTGGTTCTGCCGGGCGAAGGCCTCGCCCAGACCGCGCAGGCCTTCGCGCAGGTTCTCGATCGCCTCGGCCTGCCGGTCGATCGCGCCGGGCAGATCGCCGTCGCGCAGCGCCTGTTCGGCATCGTCCATCGCGCGGCCGGCGTCTTCCAGCGCCTGCCGCGCCGCTTCGCCCTCGGGGGTGCCCTCGCCCGGCAAGGTGCCGTGCGCCTGCCGCCCCAGCTGGTCGCGCAGCCCCTGCTGGCGGTCGGCCAGCGATCCTTCGCCCGTCCCTTCGCCGCCCTGACCGTTCTCGCCGGGGCGCTGGCCACGCTGCTGGCCGGGACGCTGGCCGGGCTGGTTCGCGCCGGGGTCGAACTGGTCCTGCAACTGGCCGAAGGTGTCGTCCGACAGGCCCTGCTGGTCACGCAGCGTGTTCTGCAGGTCCTGCATGCCCTGCGCACCGGGCCCCTGCCGGCCCTGCCCCTGGCCCTCGACGATCTTGAGGTTCTGCATCAGACGGTTGAGTTGTTCCAGAAGCTCCTGCGCCTCGGCCATCCGGCCTTCCTCCATGAGCTTCTGGATCTGGTCCATCATCTCCTGGATCTGGTCGCCGGTGATCATCTGGTTCTGCTGGTCGTTCTGCGACATGTCGCGTTCGTCGGTGCCGTCGCCCTTCTGCCGTTCCATGTTCTGGGCGAGCATGTCGATGTAGTCGTCGGTCGCCTGCCGGAGCTCGTCCATCAGGCGCTGGATCTCCTCGGGCGAGGCGCCGTTGCGCATCGCTTCGGAAAGCCGCTCCTGCGCCTCCTGCATCCGTTCGAGCGCGTTCGACAGGCCGCCATCCTCGATCAGCTCGGCGATCTTCCAGAAATCCTCGGCGATCTCGTCGCGGAACCCGGCCGAGATCGGACCCTGCGCGACGCCTGCTTCGAGCCGGCGCATCGCGACGCGGAGCATCAGATAGGCGCGTTCGTCCCGGATCAGCTGTTCCGGCCGGTTGGTGATGGCGCGAAGCACCTGCAGCGTGCGTTCGCCGTTGGTGCGGTTCCACAGAAGGTCGCGGCGAAGCTCGATCACCGCGTTTGCGACGGGGTCGAAAAAGCGCCGGCCGGGCAAGGAGATTGACTGCGGTTTCGTCGCCCCGGTCTGGCCGCGGCCGTCCTCTACGCCCAGCGCGATGGTGACCGGAAGGTTCGCCCAGGGGTGCTTCGAGGCGTCTTCGACAAGCGCCTCGGAGAACTCCGCCCGGTCGCCGGAAATCGGCATCGGCAGATCGAAGACCAGCGCCTCGCGCGCCTCGGGGTCCACGGCCAGCCCATGGCGCCGGATGACGGCCGCCAGGTCCAGGGTGACGATCGCGCGGCCCCGGACGACGCCATAGTCGTCCTTCGCCGTGAAGGGCTGGGTCATCACCCCGTCGGCGTCGCGCTTGACCGGGCCGGAAAGCTCGACGGCCGGCGCCGCGTCGGGAAGCGCGTTCAGCCTCCAGGACCGCCCGCCCGCGCCGTCGATGGCCAGCGTGCCCGAGCGCGCGATCTCGAATTCGGAGGAGCGGACCGGACCGTCCGGCGCGGCAGGCTCCGCCCCGGCCGGCTTCGGCGCCGACACGGTTTCGGCCAGCGACACCTCGCCGGGCGTGCCGTAAAGGCGGACGGTCACCGCCGATCCCACCGGCACGTCCAGCGCCGCCGCCTCGACCTCGTTCAGATAGAGGCTCGGCTTGCCGGTATAGGAAGGCGGCTCGATCCAGGCTTCCCAGGAGGGGCCGCTGTCGGCGGCGGCGGGCGCCCCGCCGCGTGCGAAGCCGCCGGCTTCGGTCACCCGCCAGAGCGAGCCGAAAAGAACCGCGAGCAGGAAGGCCGCGAAGGCGGCGTAGCGCAGCGCATAGGGGTCGCGCGCGGCGACGCGCAGGTCGGGGCGGGCGGGGCGGGCGCCAAGCGCGCGGTCGGCCATGCGGCGAAGGTGGGCGCGCCAGACCGCCGCCGACCCGGCGTCGGCCGCACCCGTGGCCTGCCGGTCGGAAAGCGCCGCGAGCGGGCGGCCGGGCAGGGTGGCGTCGATGCGGGCGGCGGCCTCTTCCGGGGTCGGCCAGCGGAAACCCGCGATGCCGCGCCAGAGCGTCCAGAGGAACAGCGCGATCAGCGCCACCCCGCCGATCCAGACCACTTCCAGCGGCAGGGCATCGTGCAGGCCGAAGGCGAAGGCCGCGATGACCGCGAAGAGGACCGACCACACCGGCCAGAAGCCGCGCGTGATGCGTTCCGCCGCGATGCCGGCACGGGTCAGCCGCAGCGCCCACATCAGTCGCGCGCGGGCCGCTTCGGCGATACGCTGTTCCTCGGTCATCGCACCTTCCGGGCCGTCAGGTGGCCCGATACACGCCCCGCGCGGGCCTCGGCCGGCCCGTCACAGCCACGGTGGTATGGTATCGCGGTTTATCATCTCGTCAAAGCTCGGCCTTTTGCGGATGACGGCGAAGTGATCCCCCCTCACCAGCACTTCCGGAACCAGCGGCCGGGCGTTGTATTCCGAGGCCATGACGGCCCCGTAGGCCCCGGCCGAGCGGAAGGCCACCAGGTCCCCGGCAGCGAGCGGCGGCAGGTCGCGGGCGCGGGCGAAGGTGTCGCCGGTTTCGCAGACCGGGCCGACCACGTCATAGGCGAGCGTTTCGGCCCCCGGGGCGGGTTCGGCCACGGCGACGATGTCGTGATGCGCGCCGTACATCGAGGGGCGGATCAGGTCGTTCATCGCGGCGTCGAGGATCAGGAAGCGGCGGTCTTCGCCGTCCTTCACGTAGATGACGCGCGACAGAAGGATGCCCGCGTTGCCCGCGACCAGCCGCCCGGGCTCGATCTGGATCTCGCAGCCGAGATGGCCGACGGTGCGTTTCACCATCGCGCCGTAGTCGGCGGGCAGCGGCGGGGCTTCGTTCGAGCGGGTGTAGGGAATGCCGAGGCCGCCGCCGAGGTCGAGGCGGCGGATGTTGTGGCCATCGGCGCGGAGGGTGAGGGTGAGGTCGGCGACGAGGCGGTAGGCCTGTTCGAACGGGGCGAGGTCGGTGATCTGGCTGCCGATGTGGACATCGATGCCCATCACCTCGATCCCCGGCAGGGAGGCGGCGAGGCGGTAGACGGCGCGGGCGCGGCCGACGGGGATGCCGAACTTGTTTTCCTTCCGGCCGGTGGCGATCTTCTCGTGCGTCTTCGCGTCCACGTCGGGGTTCACGCGGACGGTGACGGGGGCGGTGGCGCCGAGCGAGGTGGCGACTTCGGAGAGCGCGCGCAGTTCGGGTTCGCTTTCGACGTTGAACTGGCGGATGCCGCCTTCCAGCGCCACACGCATCTCCTCGCGCGTCTTGCCGACGCCGGAGAAGACGATGCGGTCGCCGGGGATGCCGGCGGCCTTGGCGCGGAGGTACTCGCCGGCCGAGACCACGTCCATCCCGGCGCCGAGGTCGCCGAGGGTCTTCAGCACCGCGACGTTGCCGTTGGCCTTGACCGAAAAGCAGATGAGGTGCGGGAGCGGGGAAAGGGCGTCCGTGAAGATGCGGAAGTGGCGTTCCAGCGTGGCGGTGGAATAGACATAGACCGGGGTGCCGACGTCCGCCGCGATGTCGGAAAGGGCCACGTCTTCGGCGTGAAGCTGCCCGTCGCGGTAAAGGAAATGGTCCATCGGAGTCGCCCCGGCCGGGGCCCGGCGCCGGACCCGGGCGGACTGATAGCACGTCCGCCCGCCGCCGCAACGCCCGCCGCGACCGGGCGTTCAGGCGCGCGGCTCTTCCGTTGCCTCGCGGTGTTCGCCGCGCGCCGCTTCCCAGACCTCATGTGCGGCGTCGAGGTTGACCGCGGCGATGGCGAGGCCGACGATCACGTCCGGCCAGACCGAGAGGGTGGCGGCGGTCAGGACCCCGGCGATGACGATGCCGATATTCGACGCCACGTCGTTCCTGGCCGACAGGAAGGCCGCCCTGGTGAGGCTGCCGCCCGAGCGGCGGTGCCGGGACAAGAGGATCGCGCAGGTCAGGTTGACCAGCATCGCGCCGAGGCCGACGACCGACAGCGCGACGGCTTCGGGCGGTACGGGGTTGAGGTATTTCTGCCAGAGCGTCCAGAGGAAGGCTGCGGCGGGGGCGAGCATGATGGCGGCCAGCAGCATGCCCACCCGCGCCCGGGCGGCGAGCGTCAGGCCGAGCGCCAGGACGATCAGCAGGTTGATCCCGGCGTCTTCGAGGAAATCGACGCTGTCGGCGAAGAGCGAGACCGAGCCGATGCGCAGCGCCACGGTGAATTCGACGGCGAAGTAGGCGAGGTTCAGGCCGGCGACGATCAGCACGGTCCGCCGGAGGGCGGTTGGGTCGGATTCGGTCATGCGCGCCCCCCGGGGGATTCGGTCGCGCGCACCCTAGCCGAAGCGCGCGGCACGACAAGGACCGGGGGGACGGGCCTTCGGAGGCCCGTCCGGATGCCGCTT
>JBJXFU010000040.1:0-21232 GCA_046155885.1 Paracoccaceae bacterium | reverse complement strand
TCAATCCGCGCCCACTGCGCGTCCGTCAGGGTTCGTCTGCTCAAGATCGCCTCCGTTTTCGATCTTGAATCAGAACTCAGCCCAACTGGGAATCCCTCAAATGAAGACGCCGCTTAAGGCGTTTCGCCGGCAGTCCGAATAGGTTTGGGAAGAAAGACCCCGTCCCGGGTCCGACCCGGGACCTCGTGCGCCCCGAGGCGGCGCGGGTTGAAGGCGGGGCCCCGGGTCAGGCCCGGGGCGCGAAGTCCGGTTTCCGATTGGAAGCGACACGCCCGGGGCGGTTCCGCCCCCACCCTTGCCCTCCCCCGCCGGGAGAGGGGAAGAGCGATCAGAACCGGGAAACCCTCTCCCCGCCGGGAAAGGGTAAAACCATCAGAACCGGGAAATCCCCTCCCCACCGGGGGAGGGTCAGGGTGGGGGGCGCCGGGTCCGGCGCCACGCCTGGCGGACCCACCAACGCGCCTTCAAATATCCTCGACCATCTCCACGCCCGGCATCGACCGGATGGCGCTTCTGATCTGCGGCGACACCGGAAACTCCTCGCCCGCCTCGACTTCCACCTCGACCCCGGCCGCCGGATCGGCCACGCAAAACCGGATCGGCCCCCGCGCCGCCTGCTTCATCTCTCCGGCCATGCGCAGCAGAAGCGACCGGACCGAACCCGCCGCCTCGGCCCGGCAGATATGGACGCGCAACCCGACCGACCCCACCGCCCGCTCAAGCGCCTCGTCCAGCGGCTGCGCGCCGCGCGCCACCGGGTCGAACTGCCCTTCGGTTCCCTTCACCTCAAGCGACATCGCCACCATGAAGGTTTTCTCGAAGACCTTGCGGACGCTTTCGAACTCCTCCGGGAAGAGCGCGATGCCCGCCGCCTGGCCGGTCAGGTCCGAGATGTCCATGCGGAAGAACCGCGTGCCGCGGGCCGACTTCCGCTCGGCCAGTCCCGAAACCAGCACCCCCACCCGCCCCGCCGCGATCCCGTCGCGCGCAAAGCGCAGCTGCAGTTCGGCCAGCGTCACCAGCCCGCCCCGACGCATCCTCTGCGCGTAGTCGTCAAGCGGGTGGCCGGTCAGGTAGAAGCCCACCGCCTGGTGTTCCCCGGCCAGCCGGTCGGCGGGCAGCCAGTCCTCGACCCTCGGCAGGCGTGGTTCCGGCAAATCGTCCCCCGCCTCACCGAAAAGCGAGACCTGCGAGGACGCGGCCTGTTCGTGCACGGCGGCCGACCAGGCCACCAGCGCGTCCAGCCCCCCGAACACCCGCCGCCGGTTGGGTTCCAGCATGTCGAAGCCACCTGCCCGCGCCAGCATCTCCAAGGGCCGCTTGCCCAGACGCTTCAGGTCCACCCGCCGCGCGAAATCGAAGAGCGTCACGAAAGGCCGCCCGTCCCGCGCCGCGACGATCATCCGCATCGCCTCGACGCCCACGTTCTTCAGTGCGCCGAGCGCATAGACGACGCGGCCCTCGGCCACGCTGAAGGTCGCGTCCGACCGGTTGACGCAGGGCGGAACGATCCCGATCCCCATGCCGCGCCGCACCTCTTCGGCATAGATGCCAAGCTTGTCGGTCAGGTGGATGTCGCAGTTCATCACGGCCGCCATGAACTCGACCGGGTGGTTGGCCTTCAGCCAGGCGGTCTGGTAGCTGACCACGGCATAGGCGGCGGCGTGGGATTTGTTGAAGCCGTAGTTGGCAAATTTCTCCAGAAGGTCGAAGACCTCGCCCGCCTTCCTCGCGTCGATCCCGTGGGTGGCCTTGGCGCCCTCGATGAACTTCGGGCGTTCCTTGGCCATCTCTTCAGCGATCTTCTTGCCCATAGCCCGCCGCAACAGGTCCGCGCCGCCGAGGCTGTAGCCCGCCATGACCTGCGCGATCTGCATCACCTGTTCCTGATAGACGATGATCCCCTGGGTCTCGGCCAGGATGTGGTCGATGGTCGGGTGGATCGATTCGACGTCGCGCAGGCCGTTCTTCACCTCGCAATAGGCGGGGATATTCTCCATCGGACCGGGGCGGTACAGCGCCACCAGCGCCACGATATCCTCGATGCAGGTGGGCTTCATGCGCCGAAGCGCGTCCATCATGCCCGAGCTTTCCACCTGGAACACCGCGACGGTCTGGGCGCGGGCATAAAGCTCGTAGGATTTCGCATCGCCCAGCGGGATCGCTCCGATGTCGCACTCATAGCCGGGCGCGGCCTCGTAAAGCTTCTCGCCCGCCGCGTTCCGTGTCAGGTCGCGGCCCGACCGGCGGATCAGCTCGACCGCGTTCTGGATCACGGTCAGGGTCTTCAGGCCGAGGAAGTCGAACTTCACCAGCCCCGCCGCCTCGACCCATTTCATGTTGAACTGGGTGGCGGGCATGTTGGAACGGGGGTCCTGGTAAAGCGGCACCAGTTCGTCCAGCGGCCGGTCGCCGATCACCACCCCCGCCGCGTGGGTCGAGGCGTTGCGCAGCAGGCCTTCGAGCTTGCCCGCGATATCCAGAAGCCGGCGGACCACCTCTTCCCGCCGCGCCTCTTCCCGCAGGCGCGGCTCGTCGGCGAGCGCCTTTTCGATGCTGACGGGCTTCACGCCCTCCACCGGGATCAGCTTGGCGAGCCGGTCGACCTGCCCATAGGGCATCTGCAACACCCGCCCCACGTCGCGCACCGCGGCCTTCGACAGAAGCGCGCCGAAGGTGATGATCTGCCCCACCCGGTCGCGCCCGAAGCGCTCCTGCACGTAGAAAATCACCTCGTCGCGGCGGTCCATGCAGAAGTCGATGTCGAAGTCCGGCATCGACACCCGTTCGGGGTTCAGGAACCTCTCGAACAGAAGCTGGTAGCGCAGGGGATCGAGGTCGGTGATGGTCAGCGCGAAAGCGACCAGGCTGCCCGCCCCCGACCCCCGCCCCGGGCCGACCGGAATGCCGTGCGACTTCGCCCATTTGATGAAGTCGGCGACGATCAGGAAGTAGCCGGGGAACCCCATCTGCTCGATGATCGACAGCTCGAATTCCAGCCGGTCGCGGTATTCGTCGTCCGTCGCCGAAGGGGGGATAACGGCGAGCCGTGCCGCCAGCCCCTCGCGCGCCTGGCGCCGCAGCTCCTCGACTTCGTCCTCGGCAAAGCGCGGCAGGATAGGACTGCGCTTGGCCACCGCGAAGGCGCAGCGGCAGGCGATCTCGACACTGTTCTCGACCGCTTCCGGCAGGTCGGCGAAAAGTGCCACCATCTCGTCGGGCGATTTCAGGTAATGCTGGGGCGTCAGGTGCCGCCGGGGTTCCTGCTGGTCGACATAGGCGCCCTCGGCGATGCAGATCAGCGCGTCATGCGCCTCGTAAAGCTCTGGTGTCGGAAAGTAGACATCGTTGGTTGCCACAAGCGGCAGGCCCATCCGATAGGCCATCTCGACGAACGGCCGTTCGGTGGCGCGTTCCGCCTCGGTCGGCTGGCCGCCCTCGCCGGGGTGGCGCTGCAGCTCGACATAGAGGCGGTCCGGGTAGATGCCGGCAAGCCGCGCGACCAGCGCCTCGGCGGCCGCCTCCCGCCCGGCTCGTATCAGCCGCCCCACCGGTCCCTCGGCCCCGCCGGTCAGGCAGATCAGCCCCTCGGCACGCGCCTGGAGTTCCTCCACGGTCACCTGCGGAAGCTCGCTGCCCTTGCCGAGGTAAAGGCAGCTCGAGAGCTTCAGCAGGTTCAGATAGCCCGCCTCGTTCTGGGCCAGCAGCACCAGCGGGGCCGGCGGGCGCGGGCGGTCGCCGGCGCGGGCCACTTCGAAGGCGAGCGATATCTGGCAACCGACGATGGGCTGGATGCCTTCGGCCTTGGCCAGCGTCGAGAATTCCAGCGCCGCGAACATCGCGTTGGTGTCGGTCAGCGCGACAGCCGGCATCCGCATCTTGCGGCAGAGGCCGACCAGTTTCTTGACCGGAACGGCGCCTTCCAGAAGCGAGTATTCGGAATGAACGCGAAGATGGATGAATCGGGGCGCCGGCATGGGGCAAGCTTAGCGGCCACCCGCGCGACATGCCATCGGCCCGCCCGACCGGAAAGCGCCGGTCAGTGCCGGCGACGCTGCGAGCGGCTTCCCGGAGGCGCGGCGAGCATGGCCAGCGCGGTCAGCCCGGCCATGATCCCGACGGTCGTCAGCGTGCCGATGCCATTCCAGTCGGCGAAAAGCGAAAGCGCGATCAGCCCGGCGCCGACGGCCAGGCTGAGAGCCAGAAGGAATGCGTGCTGTAGGACGGTCATGATGGGTCGGTCCTGAAAATCGGGGCGCGCCGTCGCGGCGCTTCTGGTGCCCTCTGACGGCGACTATCCCCGGTTCGGTCCGCGAGTCTAAGTCAGGCAAACCTTACCCAAGGGCAGCACCCAGGCCCCGTCTGGCAGGGCGCGTTCCGGTGTCGAGAAGGTTTGCCGGGCGCAATCGTCCGACCCTACTCCGTCAGGCGGTAGTCGGCGATGCGGGCGATGAAATAGGCCTCGTAGCCGTCGGGATGGACGTATCCCACCTCGCCCTGCGACGGCAGCCGCCGCGGCCCGATCTGGGCGTAATCCGAGAACGTCCCCCGCCAGTCCATCCGGGTCGTCCCGCCCTTCCTGTCGCGGGCCGGGCGGCCGGTGGCGGACATCCCGACGATGTCCCCCGCCGCGTCGAAGTCGAAGCGCACCGCGGCGCGCCCGGCGCCCGCCGCGAGCGAAACCTCGGCGCTTCTCGGCCCGACCATCCGCCAGGCGAGCGCCGGGTTGCCGAGGATGGCATCCGGCGTCCATGGCAGTTCAGCCAGGTAGCGATAGGTTTGCCCCAGGGTCATGTCGCCGCCCGATACCCGCGCCAGCGGCACCGAACCCAGCAGCCGCGCCTCGAAATGCCCCTTGCCGTCGACCAGACCGTCGATCGTCCGCACCTGCCGCAGCGCGCCGGCGTCGAGCCGGCCCTCCCAGAGGAAGCCCGGGCTGCCCAGAGCCACCACCTCCCAGGCCGAGACCGGCACCATCGGGCCGCCCTTGTCCAGCCGGAACGTTCCCGACTGGGTGTAGCTTGCGGTCTTTAGCCCCGCCCCGGCCACCGCGCCCGACTTCAGCGCGAAATCGCGGACCAGCGGCGGCAGCGCGGCGCTGGCATCGACCGTGGCCGGCGAAACCCGCAGCCGGGCACCAAGCGACAACCCGCGCGCCCGGAACGACCGGCTGGCCAGGAATTGCAGGGCTGCAAGGATCAGAACGCCGAGGATCAGCGCGTTGATGGCGATTTCAAGGGCCGACCGTTCGAACATCACAAGACCTGCGGCACGGGGGCAGCAGAGCGGCCGATCCGCCAAGGCCCCGACGCAACTGTAGCGTGTCGGCCGGTCCCAGTCACTAGATGATGGGGCTGAAGGTCATCCAGTTCGGCCAACTCCCGCAGGCGCCGCCGTGCTGCCGGACCTGACCGTGACGCGCCGCGCGGGCGGGCGGCCGCACCGGCCCGCGCCCCGCCGGTTTCCGACACCGGTTGCCTTCGCGCCGGAAAGGCGATTTTCTGGGCGCCGGGCGGCGGGGCGCGGGCCTGGATAAGGCCGGGAAAGAACCACCCCGCCCGGGGAGAGACGACCGGACCATGACCGAAACGGTCTTCCTGCTGAACGGCGCGCCGGTGCGCGTGGCGGGACAGCCGCTGTCGCGGACGCTGCTGGACTGGCTGCGCGAGGACCGCGGGCTGACCGGCACCAAAGAAGGCTGCAACGAAGGCGACTGCGGCGCCTGCACCGTCATGGTCACCGACCGGACCGGGGCGAAGGCGCTGAACGCCTGCCTGCTTTTCCTGCCCCAGCTTCACGGCAAGGCGGTGCGCACCGTCGAAGGCATCGCCGGCCCCGGCGGGACGCCGCACCCGGTGCAGCGGGCGATGATCGACCACCACGGATCGCAATGCGGCTTCTGCACACCGGGTTTCGTCGTCTCAATGGCCACCGCGCACCTGAACGGCGCGGGCGACATCGACGACCAGCTTGCGGGAAACCTCTGCCGCTGCACCGGATACGCACCGATCGTCCGGGCGGCCCGGGCGGCGGCATCGGAACCGGTCCCCGACTGGATGCGCGACGACGCCTCGGCACTCACTGCCGGGGCTGCATCCCGTTCGGACGCCGTCTTCATCCCGGATACCGCCGACGCGCTGGCCGACTGGTACCTCGCCCATCCCGACGCGACGCTCGTAGCCGGGGCGACGGATGCGGGGCTCTGGGTGACCAAGGAGCTGCGGGCGCTGTCCCCGGTCGCCTTCCTCAACCGCTGCTGCGACCTGCAGGAAATCGCGGAAAGGGACGGCCGCATCCGCATCGGCGCCGGCGTCACCATCGCCGCCCTGCGGAAGGCCGTGGCGGCGCGGCACCCGGCCCTGGCCGAGCTTCTGCGCCGCTTCGCGTCGGAGCAGATCCGCAACGCCGCCACCATCGGCGGCAACATCGCCAACGGCTCGCCCATCGGCGACGGCCCGCCGGCGCTGATCGCCCTGGGGGCGGTCCTGCATCTGCGGCGCGGGGCCGAACGGCGCGACATGCCGCTCGACGCCTTCTTCCTCGACTACCGCAAGCAGGATCGCCACCCCGGCGAATTCGTGGAAGCCGTGACGATCCCCGCCTCGGCCCCCGACCTTGCCTGCTACAAGCTCTCGAAGCGGTTCGATCAGGACATCTCGGCGGTCTGCGGCTGTTTCAACGTGGCGGTCGAAGGCGGCCTTGTCCGGTCGGCCCGCATCGCCTTCGGGGGCATGGCGGGCATCCCGAAGCGCGCGTCCCATGTCGAGGCGGCCCTTCTGGGGCAGAGCTGGACCGGCGCGGCGGTGGAAGCCGCAGTCCCGGCCTTCGCGCGCGACTTCACGCCGATGTCCGACATGCGGGCCAGCGCCGGATACCGCCTTGCGGCGGCGGGCAACATGCTCCGCCGGTACTTCGCGGAACGCGCCGGGGTGGCGGCGAACGTGCTTGAGGTGGCGCCATGAGCGTCGCAAGGCCCCTTCCCCACGACTCCGCCGCGCTCCATGTCACCGGCGCCGCGCGTTATATCGACGATCTGCCGGTGCCTTCGGGCACGCTGCACCTGGCCTTCGGGCTTTCGCCGGTCGCGAAGGGTACCCTGCGCGGGCTCGACCTGGCGCCGGTCCGTGCCGCGCCGGGCGTCGTCGCCGTGATGACCGCCGCCGACCTGCCCTTCGCCAACGACGTGTCGCCCTCGGCCCATGACGAACCGCTTCTGGCGGTGGCGCGCCTGCACTATGCCGGTCAGCCGGTCTTTCTGGTCGCCGCCACCTCGCACCACGCGGCAAGGAAGGCGGCGCGGCTTGCGGTGTTCGACATCGCGGGAGAGCTGCCGATCCTGACCATCGATCAGGCGCTGGCCGCGGACAGCCGGTTCGAAGGCAGACCGGTCATCTGGGAGACCGGCGATGCCCGCGCCGCGATCGCCGCTGCCGAAAAGGTCGTCGAAGGCACAATCGATATCGGCGGGCAGGAGCACTTCTATCTTGAGGGCCAGGTGGCGCTGGCACTGCCCGAGGACGGGGGCGGGATGCATGTCATCTCTTCGACCCAGCACCCGACCGAAATCCAGCACAAGGTGGCCGAGGCGCTGGGCCTGCCGATGACCGGGGTCCGCGCCGAGGTGCGGCGCATGGGCGGGGGTTTCGGCGGGAAAGAGAGCCAGGGCAACGCCCTGGCGGTCGCCTGCGCGGTGGTGGCGCGGGCGACCGGGCGGGCCTGCAAGATGCGCTATGACCGGGACGACGACATGGTGATCACCGGCAAGCGCCACGACTTCCGCATCGAATACCGCGCGGGCGCCGATGCCGAAGGGCGGCTACTTGGGGTCGAGTTCCGCCAGCTTGCCCGCTGCGGCTGGAGCCAGGACCTGAGCCTGCCGGTCTGCGACCGGGCGATGCTGCACGCCGACAACGCCTATCTGATCCCCGCGATGCGGATCGAAAGCCACCGGCTGAAGACCAACACCCAAAGCGCCACCGCCTTCCGGGGCTTTGGCGGGCCGCAGGGGATGCTGGGGATCGAGCGGGTGATGGACCATCTGGCGCAAGCGCTGGGGATCGACCCGGGCAAGCTGCGCAAGCGGAATTTCTATGCGGAGACGCCGGGGGCGCTGCCCGCTGCCATCGGTTCTCGGACCGATGGCGAACCGAAGGCAGCCCCCCGGGATACTTCCGGAAGGAAGATGCCGCAGAGGACGCATTACGGGATGGAGGTCAGCGACTTCATCCTGGGTGGGCTGGTGGAGAAGTTGGAGAAATCCAGCGACTACGCGCGGCGGAAGTCGGAAACTGAAAAGTGGAACCGTGAAAACCCGATCCTGAAGCGCGGCATTGCGGTCAGCCCGGTGAAGTTCGGGATCAGCTTCACGCTCACGCACCTCAATCAGGCAGGCGCGCTGGTCCATGTCTATCAGGACGGCTCGGTCCTTCTGAACCACGGCGGCACCGAGATGGGTCAGGGCCTGCACCGCAAGGTGACGCAGGTGGCAGCGGAAGTCTTCGGGATATCGGCGGATGCGGTCAGGATCACCGCGACCGACACCGGCAAGGTGCCCAACACCTCGGCCACCGCTGCCTCGTCGGGGGCAGACCTGAACGGGATGGCGGTGAAGGCGGCGGCCGAAACGATCCGGACGCGGATCGCCGAGGTGGTGGCGCGCAGGCATCAGGGGGTGCCGGAAGAGGTGTGGTTCGCCGGCGGCATGGTCGGCATCCTCGGGTCGGAGATGAGCTTCTCCGAAGCCGTGGCGATGACTTACCAGGCGCGGATCAGCCTGTCGTCGACCGGGTTCTACGCGACGCCCCACCTTTCCTGGGACCGCAAGGCGGGCCGGGGGCGGCCGTTTTTCTACTTCGCCTATGGCGCTGCCGTGACCGAGGTCGTGATCGACACCCTGACCGGCGAAAACCGCATTCTGCGCGCCGACATCCTGCATGACGCGGGCAACTCCCTCAATCCGGCCATCGACTTGGGCCAGGTCGAAGGGGGCTATGTGCAGGGCGCGGGCTGGCTGACGACCGAGGAACTGGTCTGGGACGGAAAGGGCCGGCTCGGCACCCATGCGCCCTCGACCTACAAGATCCCGGCCTGTTCGGACCGGCCGCGCATCTTCAACGTCGCCCTTTGGGAAAGCGGCAACCGCGAGGACACGATCTACCGCTCGAAGGCGGTGGGCGAGCCGCCGCTGATGCTGGGCATTTCGGCTTTCCTTGCGCTCTCCGCGGCTTGCGCAGCCTGCGGGCCGAACTATCCGAACCTTGACGCGCCGGCGACGCCGGAACGGGTGCTGGCGGCGGTGAACCGGGCCCGGGGGGTGGCGGGATGAGCCTCGATCCGCGCGAAATCGCCGCCGCCGTCGCCTCGCATGGCGCGGTCGCCCGGGTGGTGATCGCCGAAGTGTCCGGGTCGTCCCCGCGCGAGCCGGGCGCGGCGATGCTGGTCTGGGCCGGGGGGCAATCCGGCACCATCGGTGGCGGCGCGCTGGAATGGGAGGCGGCGGCGCGGGCGCGGGCGATGCTGTGCGCGGGGCGCGCGGCCGAGGTCTGGCGCATGGCGCTGGGCCCCGCGCTGGGGCAGTGCTGCGGCGGCGCGGTGACGCTGCTGGCCGAACGCTGGACCGCGGCGGCGCTTTCAGCGCTGGAACGTTCGGTCTTCGCCCGCCCGCTGCCGGGAATGAAGGCCGGCGAAGGCGCCGCGCCGCTCGCCCTGCGGCGCATCCTGGCGAAAGCCCGGGCCGAAGGCGCGGCGCCCGGCACCCGGCTGGTGCAGGGCTGGCTGGTCGAGCCCGTCGCGCCCGCCCCCCGCGAAGTCTGGGTCTGGGGCGCGGGGCATGTGGGCCGCGCGGTGGTCGCGGTGCTGGCCCCCCTTCCGGGCATCGCCCTGACCTGGATCGACACCGCGCCGGACCGGTTTCCCGAACCCATCCCGGAAGGCGTGACCGTCCGGGCCGCTGCCAACCCCGGCGATCTCGTTGCCGAAGCCCCGCCCGGCGCGGGGCATTTCGTGATGACCTTCAGTCATGCGCTGGACCTTGACCTCTGCCACCGGCTGCTCGGCCGCGGCTTCGCCTCGCTCGGCCTGATCGGATCGGCCAGCAAGGCGGCGCGCTTCCGGTCGCGGCTTTCGGCCCTCGGTCATCCGGCGGCCGCGGTCGCGCGCATCGCCTGCCCCATCGGAGACCCGTCCCTTGGCAAACACCCGCAGGCCATTGCCGTGGGCGTCGCCGCCGCGCTACTGAAGGACAAGCGCTCCGCGCAAGGGGTGAGGGAACGCGCAGGATGACCGGACAGAACAAAGAGCCGGGCGCCGGAATGCTCCTTTCCATTGAGGGGCTTTCCAAGACCTATCCCGGCGTGAAGGCCAACGAGGACGTGTCCTTCGCGATCGGCCTGGGCGAAGTGCACGCGCTGCTGGGCGAGAACGGCGCTGGCAAGTCGACGCTGGTCAAGATGATTTACGGGCTGGTGCGCCCGGATACCGGGCGGATGGTGCTGAAAGGCGCGGCCTACGCGCCGGGCGAGCCACGCGAGGCGCGGGCGGCGGGCGTGGTGATGGTGTTTCAGCACTTCAGCCTGTTCGAAGCGCTGAACGTCGCCGAGAACGTGGCACTCGGCATGGACAACCCGCCCCCGCAACGCGAACTGACCGCTCGCATCCGCGAGGTGAGCGAAGGCTACGGGCTGCCGCTCGACCCCGGCCGGCTGGTGGGCGATCTTTCGGCCGGGGAACGCCAGCGGGTGGAGATCATCCGTTGCCTCCTGCAGGACCCGAAGCTGCTGATCATGGACGAGCCGACCAGCGTGCTGACCCCGCAGGAGGTGACGATCCTGTTCGGAACGCTCCGGCAGCTGGCGAAGGAAGGCACCTCGATCCTCTACATCAGCCACAAGCTGGAAGAGATCCGGGCGCTCTGCGACGGCGCGACGATCCTGCGCCGCGGCAAGGTGGTGGCAAGCTGCGACCCGCGCGGGAAGTCGGCGAAGGAGCTGGCCGAACTGATGGTCGGCACGGTGCTGAACGCGCCGCAACGCAAGGCCAAGGCGCCGGGGCCGGTGGCGCTCGAGGTGCGCGGCCTGAGCGTGAAGTCGCAGAACCCTTTCGGCACTTCGCTGAAGAACATCAGGCTGGCGGTCAGGCAGGGCGAAATCCTGGGGATCGGCGGTGTGGCCGGGAACGGGCAGGACGAGCTTCTCTTGGCGCTTTCGGGCGAGGTGCGCTCGGCGCCGCAGTCGGTCGGGCTGGCGGGGGTCGATGCCGGCGCGCTGGGGCCCGCCGAGCGGCGGCGGCTGGGTCTGGTGACGGCGCCGGAAGAGCGGCTGGGCCACGCGGCCTGCCCCGACATGAGCCTGACCGAAAACGCGCTGCTGTCCGGCGCGGTGCGCAAGGGTCTGGCGCGGCGGGGGTTCATCGACTGGAAGGCGACCCGCGACTGGGCCGGCGAGGTGGTGAAGACCTACGACGTGCGGACGCCGGGCGTGGGCACGGCGGCACGGGCGCTGTCGGGGGGGAATCTGCAGAAATTCGTGATCGGGCGGGAACTGATGCAGTCGCCCAAGGTGGTGGTGGTCAACCAGCCCACCTGGGGGGTGGACGCATCGGCCGCAGCCTTCATCCGGCAGGCGCTGCTGGACCGCGCGGCCGAGGGCGCGGCGGTGCTGGTGATCAGCCAGGACATCGACGAGCTGATGGAAATCGCCGACCGCTTCGCCGCGCTGAATGAAGGCCGGCTGTCCGAGCCGGTTCCGACCGAGGGGCTGACCATCGACCGGATCGGGCTGATGCTGGGCGGCGCGCACGGCATGCACAGCGCCGACGTGCATCACGCGGCGGAACTGGTTCACGCGGGGGCGGGCGATGCTGAGGCTTGAAAAGCGGCCGACGCCTTCGGAAGTCTGGGTCTGGGCGACGCCGGTCGTCGCCGTGATCGCGACGATGATCGCGGGGGGCCTTCTGTTCGCGCTGCTCGGCAAGGACCCTTTCCTGGCCTTGAAGGCGATCTTCTGGGACCCGCTGTTCGGCCCGAACGCGAGCTATTTCCGGCCGCAGCTGCTGGTCAAGGCCGGCCCCCTGATCCTGATCGCCGTCGGGCTCAGCCTGGGGTTCCGGGCGGGAATCTGGAACATCGGGGCCGAGGGGCAGTACATCATGGGGGCGCTTTCGGGCGCGGCGGTGGCGCTGGCCACCTACCCGGCGGAAAGCGTCTTCCTGTTCCCGGCGATGATCGTCGCGGGGGCCTTCGGCGGGTTTCTCTGGGCGATGATTCCGGCCTTCCTGAAGACCCGCTTCGGCACCAACGAGATCCTGGTGTCGCTGATGCTGGTCTATGTGGCGGTGAACGTGCAGTCGTGGATGGCCTTCGGGCCGATGAAGAACCCCGAGGGATTCAACTTCCCCGGCAGCCGGAACCTTTCGCAATACCCCAGCGCGCATAACGCCGAGGTCTTCGCCGGCACCGGCATCCACTGGGGGGTGCTGGCGGCCTTCGCCTCGGTGGTCGCGGCCTATGTGCTGCTGAACCGCCACATGCTGGGCTTCCGCATCAAGGTCGCCGGCCAGGCCCCCCGGGCGGCGCGCTTCGCCGGCGTCAATCCCGGCACCCTGGTCGCAGTCTGCATGGGAATTTCCGGGGCCCTGGCGGGTCTGGCGGGGCTGTTCGAGGTGGCAGGGCCGTCAGGTCAGGTCTCGGCCGCGTTCAACGTGGGCTACGGGTTCACGGCGATCATCGTGGCCTTCCTGGGGCGGCTCAACCCGGTGGGCATCCTGCTGGCGGGCCTGCTGATGGCGCTGACCTATATCGGCGGCGAAACAGCGCAGCTGGCGCTGAACCTGCCCAAGGCGGCGATCCAGGCGTTCCAGGGGATGCTCCTGTTCTTCCTGCTGGCGTTCGATCTCTTGGTGAACTTCCGGGTGCGGGTGGGAAGGGTGGCGGCGTGACCCTCTACGGCATCGACATCGCGGCGCTGATCGCGACCATGATGGCGGCGGCGACGCCGATCCTGCTCGCCGCGCTGGGCGAACTGGTGGTGGAAAAGGCGGGCGTGCTGAACCTCGGCGTCGAGGGGATGATGATCATGGGGGCGATCGCTGGCTTTGCCGCCTCGGTCGCCACAGGCAGCCCGCTTCTGGGCTTCGCGGGCGCGGCCCTGGCGGGCGCGATGATGGCGGCGCTCTTCGGCATCCTGACGCTGGTCCTTCTGTCGAACCAGGTCGCCACCGGGCTTGCGCTGACGCTCTTCGGGCTCGGCCTGTCGGCGCTCTTCGGGCAGGGCTACCAGGGCGTGCAGCCGCCGCCGACCGGCGACGTGCCGTTCGGGCCGCTGGCCGACATTCCGTTCCTGGGACCCGTCCTCTTCGGACATGACTGGGTGGTCTATGCCTCGCTCGCGATGGTCGTCGCGGTGTGGGTCTTCCTGAAGAAGACCCGCGCCGGACTCATCCTGCGCGCGGTGGGCGAGAACCACGATGCGGCGCATGCGCTCGGCTACCGGGTTATCCGGGTGCGGATGCTGGCACTCTTGTTCGGCGGGGCGCTGGCGGGCCTTGGCGGCGCCTATCTCAGCCTCGTGCGCGTTCCGCAGTGGCAAGAGGGGATGACGACCGGCGCGGGCTGGATCGCGCTGGCGTTGGTCGTCTTCGCCAGCTGGCGGGCGGAGCGGGTGCTGCTCGGCGCCTATCTCTTCGGCGGCATCACGGTGCTGCAGCTGCGCCTGCAGGCGGCGGGCGTCGCCATTCCGGTGCAACTCTTGTCGATGGCGCCCTATCTGATAACGATCCTCGTGCTTGTCATCATGTCGGCCCCGCGCGGCCGTGCGGCGCAGGGTGCGCCGGCGGCGCTGGGCCGGACCTTCCACGCCTCGACCTGAGGCTTCTGCCAACCAAAGGGCCCGGAAGGGCCGCACCAACGGGGGAACCACCGAAATGAAACGCAGAGACTTCCTGGCCGGCACCGCGATCGCCGGCACCACCGCCGCACTGGGCCTGCCGGCCTTTGCGCAGGACCCGATGAAGGTGGGCTTCATCTATGTCGGCGTGCCGGGCGACGGCGGCTGGACCTACCAGCACGACCAGGGCCGCCAGGAGATGGAGGCGCATTTCGCCGGCAAGGTCGCGACCTCGTTCCTCGAGAACGTGCCTGAAGGCGCCGATGCCGAACGGGCGATCACCCAGCTGGCGCTTGACGGCTGCAAGCTGATCTACACCACCTCGTTCGGCTTCATGGACGCCACGCTGAACGTCGCCGCGAAGTTCCCGGACGTGAAGTTCGAACACGCCACGGGCTACAAGCTCGCCCCGAACGTCTCGACCTATGACGCGCGCTTCTACGAAGGCCGCGCGGTCATCGGCACCATCGCCGGGCGGATGACGAAGTCCAACAAGATCGGCTACATCGCCTCGTTCCCGATCCCCGAGGTCATCCAGGGCATCAACTCGGCCTTCATCCACGCCCGCAAGGTGAACCCGGCGGCCGAGATGAAGGTGGTCTGGGTCTATACTTGGTTCGACCCGGCGAAAGAGGCCGACGCGGCGGCCGCGCTGATCGCCGAGGGCGTGGACGTGCTGATGCAGCACACCGATTCCACCGCCCCGCAGGAAAAGGCGAAAGAGGCGGGCATCTGGTCCTTCGGCCAGGCCTCGGACATGGCCGCCTATGCGCCGAAGCCGCGCATCGCCTCGATCATCGACAACTGGGGCCCGCATTACATCGCCCGCACGCAGGCGGTGCTGGACGGGACCTGGGAATCGAAGGCGTTCTGGGAAGGCATCGCCGAGGGCGCCGTGAAGATCGGCGAGATCTCGTCGGAAGTGCCCGCCGAGGTGAAGGCCGAGGTCGAGGCACTGCGCGACGCGATCGGGGCGAAGACCTACCATCCCTTCACCGGCCCGCTGAAGAAGCAGGACGGGTCGGACTGGTTGGCCGACGGCCAGGTGGCGGACGACGGCACGCTTTCGGGCCTGAACTTCTACGTTGAAGGGATCACGGCGGAATATCCGAAGTAGGGCACCCGGGAAGGGTGACGGGAAAGGCCCCCCGCGTGGGGGGCCTTTCGCTTTTCCCGGGGAGGCTTGTTGGGCATAGAGCCGGATGGGTCAGGTTCGAACCGAAGACGGCCACTGTGCCGGGCAGAGCGGGACAAGGGGAACGTCCGGTGGACGTTCACCCCCGCTCATGCGGAAACGGTGCCACCCGGCCGGGGACTCGCGCGATGAGATAGGGGAACGCCCGGCTGCGGGCGGGCGGTATCGCCCGCCGCCCGAACGCAAATGGGGGGGCGGTCGGGCGATCCCCGGTCGCTTTGGCGACCGGGAGGGGCTCGGGGAACCGTCGCGACGTGGGAGGGTCGATGGACCCTCCCAAGGACGGCGGGGGGAGATTCGATTGAGACTGACGCGTCCCATCGGTCTTCTCCGCTTCGGCACGAAAGGACGCGAGAAGGCCCGTTGGGTCCAACGGGCGGATCGCTGTTGTCCGGCGTCCGTCTGCGCCAGAGAGGGATGAGATATGACTGAATCCCCCAAAGGTCCCCATTGGCAGGGGCCGGTGACCCTGCCAACCGCGCAACGGTGCCACTGGCCGCCCGGGACGCGCCCCGCGTCCCGGGCAGCGCCTGCCCGCCCCTGGGCCGGGCGCTTCGCGCCAGCCCGGGCAGGCGCCGCCCTGCCCGGTCGCGGGCTGAACCGGTTTGGCGGAGGCGTTTCCGCATGATCGGGGGCATCCCTCCGCCGGAAGGCTGCCTTGTCCCGCTCAGCCCGGCGGAGCGGCGGTTCCGTTGAGAGTCATCTTGCGCTAGTGTCCCGCCATGACACACGCCCTGACCACCCCCGACGGCGCCCCCCTGTCCCGCTTCTGCTTCGGCGCCATGCAGTTCGGGGGCAAGGCCGACGAGGCCGCCTCGCGCGGCATGTACGACGCGGCGCGGGCGGCGGGGATCAACTTCTTCGACACCGCGCGCGCCTATACGGGCGGCGCGTCGGAAACCCTTCTGGGCCAGTTCGCGGGCCCTGAACGGGACCGGGTCTTCATCGCCTCGAAGGCCAATTTCACCCTCGGCAGCGGCCGCGAGGCGATCCGCGCCTCGGTTCAGGAAAGCCGCACGCGGCTGGGGATGGACCGGATCGACCTTTATTACCTGCACCGCTGGGACGGCTCCGTGCCGCTCGACGAAACCTTCGCGGCCCTCGGCCAGGAACAGTCCGCCGGGCGGATCGGGGCCATCGGCGTGTCGAACTTCACCGCCTGGCAGGTGATGAAGGCCGAAGCCGTGGCGCAAAGCCTCGGCCTGACGATCGCCATGCTGCAGCCGATGTACAACTTGCTGAAGCGGCAGGCCGAGGTCGAGATCCTGCCGATGGCGATCTCGGAAGACTTCGGCGTTGCAAGCTATTCGCCGCTTGCCGGCGGGCTTTTGTCGGGCAAGTACGCGGGCGGGGCGCGGGGCCGGGTGAGCGACGATCCGATGTACCGCGCCCGCTACGCGCCGGGCTGGATGCACGACGCGGCCCTGTCACTGGCCGGGATCGGGGCGCTGATTGGGGTCCATCCCGCCACTTTGGCCGTCGCCTGGGCGGCGCGGCACCCCGGCATCACGGCGCCCATTGTCTCGGCGCGCTCGGCCGAGCAGCTGGCGCCGTCGCTCGCGGCGCTGGATTTCGCGATGGACGACGCGCTTTACGCGCGCCTCTCCGCACTCTCGCCCGCCCCGCCGCCCGCCACCGACCGGCTGGAGGAAGCGTAGTCGTTGCAGAGGCCGCCCCGGGCCGGTAGAGGCGGGGCATGGAACGGGATTTCCTTGTCATCGGCGGCGGCATCGCCGGCATCTCGGCGGCGGCGCGGCTGTCGGACCTGGGGTCGGTCACGCTGATCGAGGCCGAGGCGGGCCTTGGCTTTCACGCCTCGGGGCGGTCGGCGGCGATGTTCGAGCCCTACTACGGCAAGCCGCCGGTGGTGGCCCTGTCGCTGGCCGGTGACGAGCACCTGCGGCGCGGCGGCTTCCTGACCGAACGCGGGCTGATGATCATCTCGGACGGCTCGGACGATGCGCTTTTCGACGCCCAAGTTGCGGCATTCCATCTGGACGAGATCACAGTCGGCGAGGCCCGAGGCATCGTTCCCATCCTCGACCCCGCGAAGGTCAGGCGCGCGGCGATGGCGATGAACGCCTGGGATGTCGATACCGACCGGCTGATCCAGGACTATCTTCGCGCGGCGAAGGCCAACCACGCCGAGGTGGTGACTGGCGCGCCCGCCACGGCGATCCGGCGCGGCGGAGCAGGGTGGGTGGCGGCGACGCCGAAGGGCGAATTCGGCGGGCGGGTGCTGGTCAACGCCGCCGGGCCCTGGGCGGACCGGGTGGCGGCGATGGCCGGCGTGGCGACCCTGGGCTTCACCCCTCTCCGCCGGTCGATGGCGCGCATTCCCGCACCGGGGGGGCACGACGTGAGCCGCTGGCCGATGGTCTTCGGCGCGGGCGAGACCTGGTACTGCAAGCCCGATGCGGGCGCGCTGATCGTCTCGCCGGCCGAGGAAGACCCGATGGAGCCGCACGACGCCTGGGCCGACGACATGGTGTTGGCCGAGGGGCTGGCACGCTACGAGGCGATGGTGACCGAGCCGGTGACGCGGCTTCTGTCAAGCTGGGCGGGCCTCCGGACCTTCTCGCCCGACCGGGTGCTGGTGATCGGGCGCGACCCGGTTGTGCCTTCGTTCTTCTGGCTGGCTGGCCAGGGCGGCTACGGATTCCAGACCGCGCCCGGCGCTTCGCGGCTGGCGGCGGACCTTCTGGCCGGGCGCGTGCCGGAGTTCGGAGCGGAGGTGGTGGCGGCATTGTCCCCCGCCCGTTTCGCCGACTAGCGCGGCCCCGTCATTCGGCCCGAACTGGGGGCACCGCGCGGCAGATCATTGCCATCGCCGCGAGCGCGCCGAGCAATAGAAGCGCCCCGGCGGGCAGCGGAACGTCGGTCACCTGGGTCGCGTCGATACCGAAGGAAAGCGCGTCGCCGGGGCCCTGCTTGGCGCCCGCGCGGACGGTGTAGTCGAACTTCATCGTGCCCGAGAGGTTGGTGATCGTCTGCAGCCCGTTCAGCGCGTAGGTCAGGCTGGTGAATGTGCTGTTGGTGGTGCTGAACCTCAACGGCACCGACAGCGCCAGGCCGTTCGCCGAGGTCACGTTGACTGTGACGGTCGAGGTGGTGAACCGGGTAAGGTCGTTGGCACGGAGACGGAAGCCGACCACGTTCCAGTTCGCGGCTGCGACCGCCGAATTGATCGAGACACCCCCAAGCGAATAGGTCGCCTGGGTCCCGTTGAAGGACAGCGACCAGTTGTAGACCGTGCCGCTGGCCCCCCAGAGAAGGCGGCCGGTGGCGAGGTTCGCGCCGGTCCCGCTGCGCAGGAACAGATCGTCGCCGGTGCGGCCGTTGTTGTTCACATTCTGCGCGCGCGCCGTGTGGGTGGAGAAAAGCCTCGGCTGCTCCGGCGCGCCGATCCCGTCGTCCTGGATGAAGTGCTTGGGGTCCGTGATGTTGACGGCGGTCAATGTCGCCGCATGCGCCGGCGGCCAGGCGGCGAATGCCGAGAGGGCGAGGGCGAGGAACGCGATCCTCGGCGTGAACATTGTGGTGGCCTCCGCTGCGGGCCCGGGGTGTGTGTTAACCCTGATATGGCCGCGCAAGGGGGCGGGAATTGGTGGCGAAGCGGGCAATTCCGTGCCGGACTGCCCGTGCAACGGAAACAATCTGTTAACCATTTGCGGGTCGGAAGGCCGCGCCGGGGCGGCGGGGCGCGCGGGGACAGGTGACAATCGCCGTGCGCTTTGGCAGCATCCCGTTTCAACCAGCGCGAGCGTACTCCGATGACCGACCTTCGCCTGTCCCGACGCCGCTTCGCTTCGCTGGCGCTTGCCGCGTCAACGGTCGCCTCGGTGGCCGCCTGCGCGCGCCGGCCGGAACCGGCGGCCGGGGTCCCGGAGGTGCCCGAGGTCGAGGTCACCCGGGCGCGCTTCGGCGATGCCGATCCGCATGACTGGACCGGCCCGTCGCCCGCGCGCTACGCGGTTCACGGGATCGACGTGTCGCGATGGCAGATCGGCATCGACTGGCCTGTGGCGCGCGCCAACGGGGTGAACTTCGCCTTCGTCAAGGCGACCGAAGGCGGCGATCACGCGAACCCGGCCTTCGACGAGGCGATATCGGGCGCGCGGGCGGCCGGGGTGCCGGCGGGGGCCTACCACTTCTGGTACCATTGCCGGAGCGGGCGCGAACAGGCGCGCTGGTTCATCCGCAACGTGCCGCGCCGCGCGGGCAGCCTGCCGCCGGTGCTCGACATCGAATGGACCCCCTTTTCCCCCACCTGCCGCGACCGCCCCCCGGCGCGCGAGGTGCGGGCCGAGGCGGCATCCTTCCTGCGCACGGTCGAGGCGCATTACGGGGTGGCGGCAATCGTCTACGCGACTCCGGACATCTGGGAGGATGCGGAACTGTGGAAGCTGCCGGGGGGGCATGAGTACTGGCTGCGGTCGGTCACGGCGCATCCCTCGGAGCGTTACGCGGGGCGGGACTGGACGTTCTGGCAGTATTCGGGGACGGGGATCGTGCCGGGGATTCCGGGGAAGACGGATGTGAACGCGTTCCGTGGGTCGGCGGGAGCCTGGGCGCGGTGGTTGGCAATGCGACTTGTCTAGTTAGAGGCCCGGCGCCCCAGTTGATCAAACATAGTTAACGTAAATTCCGAAGGGCGGACAAACCCGCCGCCCTTCGGATGTTTCTGGCTCATTTGCATCGCTGCGGGGTCGACCCAGCGACTCCGGATGAGCCCGTACCCTTGCACTTGAGCCCCTTTGCCACGCGCGAAGCCGCTCCCTTGGCAACATCCCAGGCACCGCTTTGAACCGCCCACTTCGCGACGGTCTTGGCAGGACTTGCGGTAGCCGGGGTACTGTGGCTGACGGTTGCTGCCGCGAGCACGACCGCAGCAATTGCTGACAAAGTCTTGGATTGCATCCCGTGTCTCCCTATGAACTATCACCGCAGGGTTCTGACGCCTGCACTAACCAACTTAGCGAAGGCCAGCAACATTGTCGTATCGAGAACCGAAGTCGGAATGAGACAGAGGCGGTTGTTCATCGATAGCAAGTTGGTCTCCGAACTGATTGACGCCAACTTCGGAAGTGTCGACGGTCTCGTTGCACACTGGGAAATAGAGGCGGCGGGTCGCGAAGAGGCCCGAGAGCGCGCCTCGATTTACAAGTGGCTAAAGGGCGGAATCCCGGCTAACGAAGGTGCAGTTTATGGGTTTTGCGGTACGCTGGATGTAGACCCGGCGGCAATTGTTGACTATGTGAGATTGGGCTACTTTTCGCGTTTCTATCAAATTCGCCGCGCCGTGCAGATGGGGGGATTTCTTATTGGCCCATTGCGCGTATTGATGGAGATGTATCAACCGCACGAAAGATGGCCGTCTGACTGGCTTTCTCAAAAATATTATCAAAGACCGTGGTTTCGACAAGAGTTTGATAATTTGAGTGCGTTCCCAACATCGGACTATGGAGAAATACAGTGCGATTTCAATCATTTAGGTTTACTCTCCCCCCGATGTGTCCACATCGCATACCGCAGGACAGAACCTCCGGAAATTATGTGGCGCCCGTACGGGTGGATTGTTTCGCATCGAGGCACAACTCGGCTTTACTCTGAGTCTGGGGACTTCCAGGAGGCCCCAGATCACGCCGAGGGAAAAATAAAGTTTCGTACGTACTTCGGGGGGAGGCCAGTCCAATTTCGATTGGCATCTTTACATGAATTCACGTGTTCGACATTGTTTCCTTCGACCGACAGCACTGCTGTGACCTTCAAATGGTAGTTCAGAGTCCCTCTTACCCATCCGCCCTGATCCGTTCATTCTTCGGATCGAAGGGCGAGTCCTCGGTCACCACCGCGTCCCAGAGCTGGCGGTTGATGCGGACCTGAAGTTTGGTGCCCGGCGTCGCTAAGTCTACCGGGACGTAGCCCATGCCGATCTGCTTGCCGAAGGCGACCGAGTAGCCGCCCGAAGTCAGCCGCCCAACCTTCACCCCATCCTTCACCAGCGCCTCTTTCCCCCAGGGGTCGGTGTCGTCGGGGCCGTCGATGAGGACCGTCACGCACATGGAGCGTGTGCCAGTGGCGACCATTGCCTCTTTCCCTTGGAAATTCTTGGACAAATCCACGAAGCGGGGCAGCCCGGCCTCCAAGGGGGTCG